>CAKQUI010000116.1 GCA_934277495.1 uncultured Clostridia bacterium
ACGACACCATCGGCACCGGATCCACCGGCTGCATCAGGGTATGCCCCGGCATCTACAATACGGAGCGCGATATCCGCATGACCGTTAAAGCAGTGAGAGAGATCGCGCAGCAGGTTTCAGCCAGAACGGTGGGATAAGGCTTCAAGATTTGCAGAGAGATTCCCTGAACGTACAGCCTTTTAAAGGTTTTCTAACCCGTTGCATTTACTTTAGAAAATGTATAAATTATTTTATTTCAATAGATCTCATTATGCTATTACTTCTGGTGCATGTGGTCTGTATCGGAACACGCTGTTATATAAGTGTCTGGCGAGATGAATTGTGACATTATAAGGAAAAACGGACAGCTAATGTCGATGCTGTCCGTTTTATGAATAGCAATAATATGTTTTACATTAAATCCATCTTATCCCAAAGAATATTACCATTGGAGTCAAGATATTCTTCATCGACATGAACTGCTTCGACCTTACCAACGAACAATTCATGTGTACCGGGCATGATACTGTCGATTACACTACATTCAATGCTTACCGGACAATCTGTAAGGACCGGAGCGTCTACATAAGTTGCATCTTTCCATTTAATATCGGCTTTTGCAAACTTGTCTTCATCTCTTCCGGAGGCCGAGCCAAGATAGCCGTATTCTTTCGTATAGCTTTTTTTCGGGAAGTTGATTACAAAGCAGCCGGATTCCTTTACCATGTGGTGGGAATATCTTGCAGGTGTGATGCCGACCATGACCATTACCGGATCAAGGCTTGCATTTGCAACGAATCCAACTACTAAAGCGTTGTTTTTTCCATCCTTGTCCCTGCAGGAAACGATTGTCTGAGGGAGCGGCTGAACACAAAGTGCTGTATTAGGTGATAGTTTTTTCATTGATTTTTACCTCCATGCATTTTCAAAAATTGTCAGATAGTTATAATCAGATAACGGGAGCGGATCGGCGGTAAACTCACCGCATAAGAATGAGTGAACCCTGGCAGGATACGACTGTAACCTTTTTTTAGTAATTCCATCATCATCAGTTTTCAAGGATCATTTTCAGCAGTTTTCTGATTATTTGATGATTATATATTTTTTTTGACAAGGAGGCACTATTATATGTTAATAAATACTGTGGTAATTTCTAATATAGTGTTTGTTAGAAATAACCTATGTTTTAGTTTTCAGATATTCTCTGGGTGGCATTCCATAATATGATTTGAACGCCTTATAAAAGTTACTGTGATCACTGTACCCGAGAAGTGCAGAGATTTCCTCAAGTGAAAGAGAAGTATTTTTCATCAGAAGAACTGCACGTTCCATTCTTTTTTCAAGCAGGATCTCTGTAAATTTTCTGCCGGTTTCTCTGTGGAGAAGCGTAGAAATATAGTTTGGATGGTAGGCAAAATGTGCTGCAATATCCTTTAAGGTAACAACATCCGAATGATCACCCATATAGTCTATGATCTGCTCTGCAAGTGTTTTTACAGATGTCCCGCTATTTTCTATCCGGTATCTTCGTGAGATTTCAAGTAGCAGTGTCTGGAGCATGGATTTCAATATGCGCTGGGTATCTCCCTGCTTGTCAGCATATTCAATTACCATAAGCTCAAGAATCGTGCGTATGGCATGGTCTTTCGTAACAGGCAGATGGATATATTCGTCTGAAAATTTATTGGTCTGCGGTTCGACAAAGAAACGGAAAAGTGAGGAATCCGTATATACCGTTGGCAGATATTCACGGAAAAAGGAATCCTTACGAATAAGAATACCGATGATCACAACATCTTTGTTACTGTCCGCACGTAGGGCATAGCCGCTGTAAGGCTGTCCGATATAGCATTCATCCTCGTTTATAGTGATCAGATTATTATATTTTTCGGATAATGCCTGATAGCTGTTTTTGTATGCATAGTTGATAAAGAAGAAATCCTGTCTGTGAAATGGTTCATGTATATGATTTCCCTTAAAAACACATATCAGTATGTCCTCGTCATGCGGTCCGGGCCAGTAGGAAGTGACATCACCGGGCATACCAGTGTTCATCTTATGAAAGGTCAGGTCAAGAGAATCAAAAGCAATTCCCAGTTTATTAATGGCGAGATCAATATATTTATTGCGCATAAGCAAGACTCCTTTCTTGCAAAGGGACAAAAGCACCTTGCAGAGTGTCCGCTCATTTATGACTGGCATGTGTGCATAGAAATCTTTGATTTCGTTATGTAAGCTTTTGTCCTGATCTGTTTCAATTATATAGCATAGTATTAGAAAATACCACTAATGTTATTAAGAAATAGCAGTGACAGATGTCTCAAATATCTGTATCGTTAAGATGTATATTTGTAAATAACTAAAAAGCTGAGACATATATCGGCAAAACACCAGGAGGGCTATAATGACGGAAGAAGAAAAATTAGACGCAGGTCTTTACTATGATTTTTGGGATGCCGGAGTAAACGGCAGAAAACTGAATGCTGTCAAATTTTGCAGGGAACTTCGCAAGATACAGGATGCGGATGCATCGGAGGCAAAACAGGCGGCATTGATTAAAAAATATTTTGGGTCTGTTGGACGGGATGTGTGTTTGTGTCCCGGATTTATGTGTGACAATGGAAAGAATATTCATGCAGGTGACCAGTTTCTGGCAAATTACAATGTGACAATTCTTGATATTATGCCGGTTCATATAGGAAATTATGTTATGATCGGTCCTAATACCTTGATTACGACCGTAAATCATCCGATCACTCCCAAAGGACGGCGAGAGCATCTTGGGATAGGCAAACCAGTTACGATTGGAAATGACGTATGGATCGGTGGAAATGTTACGATTCTCCCAGGGGTAACCATCGGCAATAATGTAGTAATTGCAGCCGGAGCTGTGGTAACAAAGGATGTACCGGATAACTGTGTGACAGGAGGGGTTCCGGCCAGGAAAATAAGGGATATTGAGAACGATATTTTATAAGATTGACGGAACGGACAACGAAGCGAGGGTTGATATTCCCTGCATAATAAAAAGCCTGTCATTTATGATAGGCTTCGTGTCTTATTATCTTGAAGCTTCTGTAGATCTGTTCCAGCAGTATCACCCGCATCATCTGATGGGGAAAGGTCATCGCTGAGAATGAAAGTTTGAAATCCGCCCGCTGGCTGACTTCTCCGGAAAGTCCCAGCGAGCCGCCGATGATGAACACGATATCGGAAATACCGTCGATGCCGAGGTTTTCGATCTTCTCCGCCAGTTTTTCTGAGGAAAGGGCTTTACCTGCGATCTCCAGCGTTATTACATAGTCGGTCTTTTTTATCCTGCTGAGGATCTCACGACCTTCTGCGATTTTCACGGCTTCTTCGTCAGCAGCCGATGGATTGCCTCGCAGCAGACTTTCCTTTAGCTCGATGATCTCCAGCGAAGCGTATCTGCTGATGCGCTTGGAGTATTCTTTTATGGCGTCGGTCCAGTATTTTTCCTTGAGTTTGCCGACTGCCAGTACGGTTATGTTCATGTTGATGCCTTTCTTTGTGATGGGCATGAGGTGTATCTGCTTATGACTGGTTCGCATATCGGTGCAAAATGACGCCGTGTCAGGGTGCTCTGTGCCGGATCTCAGGGGTGCAAATGTTGCCTGATAGGATCTTTCCTGAGTTTCAGATGATATACAGGTATCCGGTCAGGCCGGGTCTTTGAAAGCGATCCGGCGAGGCGTCTCGTATCTCACACGTGATAGATACGGCTGCAGCAGTCCCGCCTTGCCACGTCCACCTTAATGCCTTTGCCTGGTATGATGTTCTGCTCGATGAGTGTGTTGCGCACCGCCAGCATGGCCACCGACGGGTCGTTGTTTTCCTTGCTGAGGTGCCCCAGGATCACCTGGCGGACCTTGTTCTTTGCCTTTACAAGAGCACAGAGGCATTCACCTGCCGACACATTTGACAAGTGACCACTGTCACCCAGGATACGCCGTTTGAGGGCGTAGGGATAGCTGCCCATCAGCAGGATCTCTTTCTCGTGGTTGGCCTCCAGCACCAGCAGGTCTGCATCGGTGATTTCCTCGAATATCTCGTCCGTTATGTAGCCCACGTCTGTGACGATACTTATCTGCCTGCCGTCGTAGTATATGGAAAATCCCACAGGGTCGGCGGCGTCATGGGGCACGCTGAAAGGTCTGATCCTGAAATCCGCAATGGCAAAGTCCTCGCCGGTAAGGAAAATCCTGCGCTTTTCCTCCGCCACCGGACGCTCGGTATTTTCCCAGGTCAGCTCATTGGCGTATGCCAGCACATTGGGGAGTTTTTTCGTTACTATAGGGATGCTCTTCACATGGTCGATGTGTTCGTGGGTGATCAGAAGTCCTGCCACACTTTCGTAAGGCGTGTCCGTTTCGTCCAGACCGCTGAATATCCGCTTGCCGGAGATCCCGGCATCTATAAGCAATGCTGTTTTGTCGTTTTTCACCATATAGCAGTTGCCACTGCTGCCGCTGGCGAAAGAACAGAATTTTAGTGACATATGTATTAGTGCTCCTGTTTTGTTTTAACACAATATTATACTACAGTTATCAGTCGTTGTACAGATATGCGATCGCTGGAGATACAATGACGATATTGCAACACCTGTCTTCGATGTGTTATGCTACATGCAGCAGGATACTGACATGGAGGTATGGAAAATGGGGAAAATGACAGTGTATCATGGCAGTTACACGACTGTCAGAAAGCCGGATATCGTAAAGGGTCACAATACAAAGGACTTCGGGCCCGGTTTTTACTGCACGGTGATCCGTGAGCAGGCCGAACGGTGGGCTAAAAGGTACGACAATGGTGTGGTGAACACATACACGGTCAGACTGGATACAAGTCTCGATATACTTGAATTCAGTGAAATGACCGAAGAATGGCTGGATTTTATCATTGCCTGTCGTAACGGTGAACCGCACAGCCACGACATAGTGATCGGAGCTATGGCAGATGATCAGATATACAATTATATTGCAGACTATATGGACGGAGTCATCACCAGAGAGCAGTTCTGGGTAATGGCAAAATTCAAATATCCCACCCACCAGATAAATTTCTGTACTCCGGGAGCACTCGACTGTCTGGAGTTCATTTCAGCTGAGGAGGTGACCATATGACATATGGACGTGAAGACAAGAAACAGAACGATCTTTTTTACACCTGCAGCCTTATCGAATATATAGGACGAAAGACAAAAAATCACAGGGGCGATGTTGTAAATGATCTTGGAAAGGACAGGATTGCGAAGCTATATGACTTAGCGGATGTGTATCACTGTGATGATATAGACAGGGTAAGCGATAATTTTATCAGAGATGCAAAGATCGAGAACGGGACATTCGATAACGTAGCGGCGGCAAGGTATGCAGTGCCGAGCCACTGGGATATGGGCAAAGTCTTCAAGCGGCTGATCCTGGGGATCTCTGCGGAAAAGCAGATGGGTATTGTCGATGCGTTGTTTGAAGCATACGGGTCCTTCGTTTGTGAAAAAATAGAGGATTACAACAGCAGTTTTTATTACGATGCACCGCAGAATATACTGAATGCGTATATCTACGGCGAGATCGAATGACATAAAGTGGTGATGCAGTGGAGTAATGTATCATCAGCAGGAAAAAAGGAGGATGGAAAATGAAAGTACTTATGCTCAACGGTAGTTCTAAGAAAGATGGAAATACGAACAGGGCTCTTGAGGAAGTGGGCATGCAGCTCAAAAAAGAAGACATAGACTACGAGATATTCCAGATCGGCGGAGCACCGTTAAGGGATTGTACAGGATGCGGTGGATGCGGCAGCGGAAAGGGATGTGTCTTCAGCGACGATGCAGTGAATGAATTCGTGGCAAAGGCAAAGGAAGCCGATGGATTCGTGTTCGGCACTCCGGTATATTACGCACATCCCAGCGGCAGGATAATGTCATTTCTCGACAGGGCGTTCTACAGCGGCGGAGCAGCGTTCAGGTTCAAACCCGGCGCATCTGTAGCAGTGGCAAGAAGAGGCGGTACATCAGCTTCTTTCGATGCAATGAACAAATATTTCGGCATATCCCAGATGCCGGTGGCAAGTTCCACGTACTGGAATCTGGTCCATGGCCGTGTGCCGGGAGAAGCAGAGCAGGACGGCGAAGGAATGCAGACAATGAGGAACCTCGCCAGGAACCTGGCGTGGATGATGAAATGTTTCGAAGCCGGCAGAAAGGCTGGTATCGGACTTCCTGATGCTGAGGCAGGATGCAAAACTAATTTTATAAGATAGATCAGAGCCGGGGATACTTCACTTGTTGACATATTCCCGGTCTGTCGTTATAATAACGGCAGACAGATCACAGATCGGAGGTGTTCAGTATGGCAAAGAAAAACCGCATATTTACCGGGCTGCTTGCAGCCATGGTCGTATTTGTTATGCTCTTTGCATCTTTTTACATCATATCTGAAACCGGTCATCACTGTGT
>CAKQUI010000117.1 GCA_934277495.1 uncultured Clostridia bacterium
GCCATGATCCGGACCTCCTTCTGATCAATATAAATTTATTCACGCAGTTTTATTTTTTTACAGCATTGTCATACATGAACTCAACTGCTTTTCTGATCTTGATGTCGCCTGCGATGACGCCGACATTCTCAACACCGATCATTTCTCTGAGCTTGTCGACTTCAAGACCGTACTGTTTAGCCATCTTTTCGAGTTCTGCCGAGATCTCTTCATCTGTAACTTCAAAGTCTTCCTGCTCTGCAACTGCAGTAACCAGCATTCTTGTCTTTGTCTTCTTGAAAGCATCGTCTCTGAGTTCTTTTCTGAAATCAGCCGGATCTGCTCCTACATACTTGAAATATGACTGGAGATCCATGCCCTGACCTCTGAGCTGCTGATCGAATTCTGACATCATGTTGTCGATCTCGCTTTCTACCATTACTTCCGGTACATCGATATCGTTTGCATTGAAAACAGCTTCGATGACATTGTTCTTCATCTTGTTTTCAGCTTTTACTGCTGCAGCCTTTTCCAGCTGTTCTCTCAGATCTGCCTTGTATTCGTCAAGAGTATCGAATTCACTTACGTCTTTTACGAATTCATCATTGATCTCAGGGATCTCCTGCTCTTTTACCTCATGTACTTTGCACTTGAAGACAGCTTCTTTGCCTGCAAGATCTTCAGCATGATATTCTTCAGGGAAAGTGACTTTGACGTCTTTCTCTTCTCCATTGCTGACACCAACAAGCTGCTCTTCAAATCCAGGGATGAATGTGCCTGAACCCAGCTTCAGCGGCTGTCTTTCAGCGGTTCCTCCATCGAACTTCGTATCGCCTACCCAGCCCTCATAATCGATCAGGACTGTATCGCCTTCTTTGGCAGGTCTGTCTACAGCTACCATTCTTGAATTTCTCGATGCGATATTTTCAAGTTCTTTTTCAACATCTTCATCAGTCACTTCGGAGCTTACTTTTTCGATCTCTACGCCTTTGTAATCCTTGACTTCCACTTCAGGATAGCATGTTACTGTGATAGTAACTGTAAAGCCTTCGCCTTTCTTTACCTGGCTGAACTCTGCTTTCGGCTGATCGATGACTCTGAGTTCCAGCTCGTCAAGCGCTACCGGATAGTTCATTGAGAAAAGATTGTCGATAGCTTCTTCAAAGAAGATGCCTTCGCCGTATTTCTTTTCGATTATGCTTCTCGGTGCTTTGCCCTTTCTGAATCCGTCTACCTCGAATTTATCCTTCTGTGCCTGATATGCTTTGATAATAGCATTTTCAAATTCTTCGGCAGAAAACTCCATAGTGAATTTTGCATCGTTGTTTTCTTTTGAAATAAATGTTGATTTCATGAATATATATCCTCCTCGATTATAAACACATAGTTCATAATATTATACATCTTTTATATAAAAAAGTAAATACGAACCTTGACAATATTTTTTTGCAGTAACATAATGTGTACGAACACTGAATTCAAGGAAAGGAACTGCTATGGAAAACATCATACGAAACACCACCGGTTTCGCTATGTATATGATACATGGCTATATACGGCATTCCAGCACAATCGTGGACGCCACATGCGGCAATGGCCACGATACGCTGAGTCTTGCACAGTGCAGACCAAAACAGATTTTTGCTTTCGATATACAGCAGAAGGCAATCAGCGAAACAGAACAAAGGCTCCGTTCAAACGGCTTCTCTGAAGAACTCGGCAATGGCAGTATAAAACTCATATGCGACAGCCATGAATATATAGATCATTATATATCCGGTCCTGTGGATATCGCCGTATTCAATCTGGGATACCTGCCCGGTTCAGACAAGAAATGTATAACTTCAGCTTCATCTACCACATCAGCCGTGAAAAAATGCCTGACGCGGCTTGCGCCCGGAGGTCTTATAAGTATTACCATGTACAGCGGTCATACCGGAGGCAGTGAGGAAAAATCTGCGCTGCTTGAAATGGCTTCATCGCTTGATGCTTCAGAATTCCATGTTTCATATGTGCAGATGCTGAACCAGCACTCGGCTCCGCCCGAACTTCTTCTCATAACAAAGAAATAACATCCGAAACATAAAACGGGTATATCTTATGTCAGCGATATACCCGTTACTTTATTTATTCTGTTATGTCCGGCATATCCCCATCGCCCATGCTGGCTTTGATAAGCTCTACGCCTCTCGCATATTTGCTTTTATTTTCAGCTGCAAGCTCATATTTGTCTCTGAGCTTTCGTCCTATCTTTATCATTTCGCTTGTTTCGCCAGAGAACAGCTCGATCTCCACCTCAGATATCGGAAGTTCGCCGTAAGCTGTCACTATCCGGCCCGTATCCACTGAGACTTCAAAAATGCTGCTGCCTGTGTCTATCCTGAAACGCCGTCTGTTGAAACGTGTTTCGACCAGACACTCCACATCCTTGCCCTCAAGTATCTCCATCAGCTGACGGCCTATCTCGCTTTCACTGAAAACAGAAACATCCGGTTCATCATCCATCACCGGCACATTTATCTCTTCTCTTGTGTGCAGCCCGCCTTCACAGTGTCCTTTCCACTTGAGAGAAGCCACTATATGCTCACCCTCGCTTCTCACTCTGTAAGCGATTTCATTCTTTGCAAGATCACATCGTGATGTGTCAAAATACTTCGCATCCAGATAAAGTTCCTCTCTTGAACCTTCTTCTTCGATATCTGAAAAAATATCGTCTTTCCAGATATCATCAGCAATTGCCATTGCAGGAATCTTATACTTTAATTCAATCTCCATACGATACCATCTCTACTATTCTAAATTAATACACTTTAAGAAAATGTACCATATGATAATATCACTTTATAATATCTAAAGCAAGCAAATTTTGCTGACGCATGATTTTTGTAATTATTCAGACTATCTTTTTCTGAATACCGGCGGTCTTTTTTCGATGAAAGCTCTCATGCCTTCTTTCTGGTCTTCTGTATCAAATGTCTTCCTGAAAACTTTGTTTTCGATTTCTATGGCCGAATCTATGTCTGTTTCTATGCCTTCATCTACGGCGATCTTTGCATACTTGAGCGCCAGCGGAGCGTTCTTCATTATAGTCTCAGCCAGTTCCAGTGCATCGTCCATGACATGACCGTGAGAAGATACTCTGTTAGCAAGACCTATCCTTACAGCTTCACGGGCATCTATCATTTCACCTGTGTAAAGCAGTTCCTTGGCTTTGCTGACACCTACTCGTCTTGGAAGCCTCTGCGTTCCTGAAAATCCCGGTATGACACCCAGCTTGACTTCAGGCTGACCGAATTTTGCTTTTTCATCGGCGATTATGATGTCACAGCTCATGGCCAGCTCACATCCGCCCCCCAGTGCATATCCGTTCACTGCAGCAATAGTCGGAAATTCAAGCAGCTCTATCCTGCGGAATATACTGCTGCCGTACCTGCCCCATTCACCTGCCTCCTTTTCGTTGAAATCACTCTGGGTCTTGATGTCTGCACCTGCAACGAAAGCACGTCCTGTACCGGTAATTATGAGAACTTCAGCCTCATCATCGTTTTCCAGCAGCCCTACTGCCTCTGAAATCTCCTCCAGCACCTGACGGTTAAGTGCATTGAGCACCGATTCTCTGGAAATAGTAAGTATTCTTATCTTTTCTTTTTTTTCTAATCTGACAAATTCCATTTTTCTCACCATGTGCCCTTTCTTTTCACTACATATATTATAGCAGCATGACTTCAGTTTTTCAATCAATGTGTGATATAACCGTTTACTGACAATTAAAAAAATTTTTCTTTCAGTTGTAAATAATATTCAAAAATAATATAATTGAAATTGTTGCATTGTTCAGATGCAACTTTTGCAATTTTATTATTTATTTGGAGGAGCAATGGAAAAACTATTCAAACTCAAAGAACACAACACCAATGTAAAAACGGAGATAACAGCCGGTATCACGACTTTCCTGTCGATGGTATATATACTCGCTGTAAATCCGTCCATCCTGTCAGCGTCAGGAATGAACGCTGCGTCAGTATTCACGGCTACTGCAGTTTCTGCAGCATTTGCCACACTTCTGATGGCATTTCTTGCAAACTACCCTATCGCACTTGCCAGCGGAATGGGACTGAATGCATATTTTGCCTACACAGTATGCGGTGAGCTTTCAGCTGCCGGCATACAGGACCCATGGAAAGTCGCACTGGCTGCTATCCTTGTGGAAGGTATCGTATTCGTACTGCTTTCACTGTGCAAGTTCAGAGAAGCGCTTGTAAACAAGATCCCTGCCAATCTCAAGCTTGGTATAACTGCAGGTATTGGCCTGTTCATCACTTTCGTCGGACTGCAGGGTGCCGGCATCACTATCAACGATGATTCCACGCTCGTCAACCTGGGTTCCATAGGTACTCCGCAGGTGGCTCTGGCATTCATAGGACTTATGATCCTTGTGATCCTCTATCACTTCAATGTTACAGGATATATCCTCTGGAGCATACTGATCACATGGGGACTCGGTATGCTGGCACAGGCTATAGGCTGGTATCAGGTGGATATCGACGCAGGCATATACTCGCTGTTCCCGGATTTCTCATCAGGAATAAAACCTGCTGCACCTACTATGTTCGCTTTTGATTTCGGATATGCCGCAGGACACATCATTGATTTTGCAGTGATCGTATTCGCATTCCTGTTCGTGGATCTCTTCGATACCGCAGGAACACTGGTCGGAGTAGCCAATAAAGCTGAGCTTCTCGATGAAAACGGAGATCTGCCTAAAGCCAGCAGTGCACTGCTCAGTGATGCTGTAGGTACTATAGCCGGTGCATGCCTTGGTACAAGCACTGTAACAAGCTATGTAGAATCAAGTGCAGGAGCTGCAGCAGGCGGACGTACAGGGCTTACTTCAGTAACTACTGCTGTACTGTTCCTGCTTTCACTGCTGATCTCTCCTGTATTCCTGGCAATACCGGGATTTGCCACAACGCCTGCACTGGTGTTCGTAGGACTTCTTATGCTCAGTTCTGTAAAAAACATGGATTTCTCTGAAGATGCTGCAGGTGCTATAAGCGGATTCATGGCGATCATAATGATGCCTTTCACGTATTCCATTGCAAACGGTATCATGTTTGGTATGTTATCATACGTTATCGTAAGGATCTTCACTGGAAAAGTAAAGGATATCCATCCTGTTATGTGGATATCAGCAGGACTGTTCGCTATAAGGATAATCACCCTTGTAGTCTGATACATGCCCGGTCATAATAAAAATGAAATGGTGGTATTAAAATGTACTATGAAATGGAAATAGCAGGTCTGAAAAGGAAACTCGAACTTTTCCCTGTTAACGAAAACCTGAGTATCGCAGCTTTCATCCTATTCGGAGATGTAGAGATAACAAAGGCGGCAGCGGCAGAACTGCTGAAACGTGCACCCGGATTCGATATCATAATGACAGCCGAAGCTAAGAGCATCCCTCTTGCCTATGAAATGGCTCGTCAGGCAGATATGAACGACTATATCATAGCCAGAAAAGGCGTCAAGGTTTATATGGAAGACGTGATAACTTCTGATGTTGATTCTATCACGACACAGCATACCCAGACACTGTGCCTTGGCAAAAATGAAGCTGCCCATTTAAAAGGCCGCCGTGTGCTTATCGTTGATGATGTTATAAGTACCGGTGCTTCTCTGAGATCCCTTGAAACACTTGTACAAAAAGCCGGCGGTACGGTTGCCGGAAAGATGGCTGTACTTGCTGAAGGCGATTCAATGAACAGAGATGATATCACAGCACTGGAGCAGCTCCCGCTTTTCAATGCTGACGGTACGATAAAAGAGTAAAAACAGAAAAGAATATAAAAGACTCGTTGATTTGATCTTACAGCATATGTAAGACCATAGAAAGAAGCCTCCTGAACTTAAACAGTTCGGGAGGCTTCTTTCATATATAAAATCATCATCATGTCCTGTGTTGAATGATCCTGACATTTCATGGGATCGGGATCGCTATATCTGTATTATAACGCATCCCGCCATAAAATGCTATATATTTTTTATTTCTGAGCGATCGCTGCCTGAGCTGCTGCCAGTCTTGCGATAGGAACTCTGAACGGTGAGCATGATACATACTGGAGTCCTACTGCATTGCAGAATGCGATCGACTTAGGATCTCCGCCGTGCTCTCCGCAAATACCAAGCTTGATATTAGGTCTTGTCTGCTTACCAAGCTCAACAGCCATTTTGACAAGCTTGCCTACGCCTGTCTGATCGATGCTCTGGAACGGATCATCTTCAAAGATACCCTTGTCTCTGTACTCTCTGATGATCTTGCCTGTATCGTCTCTTGAGAATCCGAATGTCATCTGAGTAAGGTCATTTGTACCGAATGAGAAGAATTCAGCTTCTTCAGCGATCTCATCTGCAGTCAGTGCTGCTCTAGGGATCTCGATCAT
>CAKQUI010000118.1 GCA_934277495.1 uncultured Clostridia bacterium
GGGATATAACGGAACCTGGAGAGCGTATGACATACAGGATACAGCAGACTATAGGGACTTTTTTCAAGGACATGATGACACCGTACAGAGAATTCGTTATATCTGACCCTCTGCCGGAAGGCGTCAGATATATATCCTCGGAAGTCACGGGCAGTATATCAGGAGATATGAGCAAAGCCGGCAGTCTCAGTTACGATGAGAAGACAAGGAAAGTCTCGTTTGTCATGGAGCAAATCTGGCTCAAGGATAAGAATAATTACAACGGAGAAAAGATAGAGATCAAAGTGATCTGCGAGGCTGAGTCGGAAGATCCTGAAAAAATAGTGAAAAACAAGGCCAGTGTATCATACGGCAGCGGACTTGAATATCAGTCAAACGAAACAACTGACAGGATCTGCAGATCTTTCAGGGCTGTTTACAGATATGTGAGCGGCAGTCCCGGATATGACCTGCCGTCGCAGATATCGGTATCAGAAGGCAGGTTTGCAGTGAGTGATGATGCCGGATATCACAAGGGTGAAAAAGTGTCGAGACAGGCACGACCGGAAAACGGGACTGTGTATACTGTAAATGATGAAACAGGCGTATCAGGAAAGTGGGTACTTGAATGGGATCATGACGAAAAAACCGTGGACGACCGTGATGTCGTATTCACTGGAACATGGAAGTATACAGCTTCCCCTGAACTTGTCATAGAAAAGAAGATACCGGAGGACTGTCTGTCACCGGATGATCCCCATGGCAATCCTGGGTGTCTGTTTGAAATCAGAGGCAGGGATACGGGTCTGGTGTGGTACCGGTCTGTATATTTTGACCAGCAGACGCTCAGGCTTCTGGCTGAAGGCAGGAGTGAAGTAAATGATAAGGATAAAGACGCAGTATTTACTTGTTCAGGAGGATATGTCAAAGCCGAAATAAGAGGACTGCACTTGCCTGAAGACGATTATATCGTAAAAGAGATACCAGCATCAAGATATGCCAGTGCAAGTGTGGAAGCAGCCTACATTTCAGAAAGCCATACAACGCAAATAGAAGGCAGCATGAAGAACAGGATAACAGTACCCTTGAAAATAAGCGGATACAGAAAAGATGAACCGGGATATAAGGCAGTATCAGCGGTGGTGACTTTCCTGAACGACAAGACATCGTGGGACAGACTCACACACACGGATTATGTCCTGAACAAGCTGAAAGATAGAATATGAGCGGGAGGTGGCGGATATGGCATACAAAAGTAAAAAAAGGCTGTTCGCTGTTTCAGTAATGCTGCTTATTATGATCGGACTGGTCAGCTTCTGTTTTGCAGCATATACAGGTATTTCCGGGATAAAAAACACATTTACCACGGGAGGCGTGAATATCGGAGTTGAAGAATATACAAAGACAGCATCAGGAGAGACTGTATGCAGGCCGGTCACAAAAGTCAGATCCGGCGGTACAGTATCATATATACCGAGGATAACAAGTTATGCAGAAGATTGCTATATAAGAGTGCGGCTTGGGGCTTCAACACAGGGAAAGCGAATAGATATAATGAACAACTGCCTGGGAATAAAAAATGGCTGGATAGAAAAAGGAAACTACGCCTATTATGAGCACCCGCTTTCTCAGGGTCAAAGTGCAGATCTGTGTAATGGATTCAGTGTTCCGGAAAACTGGGACTTTCGTAAATGTAACGAAATGACAGTGTGCATACAGGCAGATGCGATCCAGGCAAAAAATTTCATGCCGGATTTTTCAGCAGAAGAACCATGGGGTAGCGTGTCTGTAAAGAAATCATATATAAGCGGTTATAAAAGTGTGAATGAAGTGCAGCCGGAAGATGATGACGGAATAAGGATCATATTTGAAAAATCAGCAGACAGGATATGTGCAGACAGGAAGAAGATGTTCGATAATATAAGCCTTATGCCTGGAGACAGCCGCAGTGACAGGATAAGGATACGGAACATGTCCCAGGAAAGGGCTGAAGTTATGTTCAAAGCTGTATGTGAGAAATCAGCACTTATGGATGATCTGGATCTTGAAATAAACAATGGAGATCTGTTTTACAAGGGTGTACTTTCAGGAGATAAACTTAGAGAATACAGGAAAATAGCAGAAATAGAGCCGGGAGAAACTAAAGAGATATCCTTTGATATAGGTCTGTCGGCAGAAAAGGATAATGATGCACAGCTGAAAAAAGGACAGGCCACCTGGTATTTCATGCTTGGGAACAGCCATGAGACAGAAACCGGTGACAGAAACTGTTTGTGGGTGTTTTCTGTCATCTGTCTTCTGAGTATAATTATGACAGCAGTGGTGTTGAGGAGAGGCAGACATGAAGGGTATCTGTAGGATCGTATGGAAAATATCTGCAGCACTTATAATTATGATTTTCCTTGCCATATGTATATCATATATGGCAGGTATACGTGCAGACGTTGTCCTTTCAGGTTCAATGGAGCCTGAGATAATGACAGGGAGCATATGTCTTACCAACTGCAGAGACAGACACATAGAAAAGGGAGATATAATCGCATACAGGCTCGATGATATAACTGTCACTCACAGGGTGATAGGGTCTGCAAATGATGGATATATTACAAAAGGAGACAACAATGACACTCCGGATATAGCGCCTGTATCAGAAAAACAGATCATAGGGAAGAATATATGCAGTATAAGAAATGCAGGATATATAGTGTTTTTTCTCAGGAGCAAAACAGGAACAGCGCTGCTTTTGGGGATGATGATAGTATTTTCAATGATGTCATTATTATCAGAAAAAAGGCACATATAAGTGGTTGCACAGATGCTTAGATCGTACTTACTTGCTTTGGGAAAAATACTTCCGAAAATGGTAAAAAATTTCTATAGGTTTTTATGATAATGTTATAAAAATCACTTGCAAATAAGCTGAAAAAATGGTTTAATGAATATACATGATTGTTAGAATAATAACAATATAATCATTGATACGGTGAATACCATTTATGAAACCGTTATTAAATTAAGGAGGCATTTACATGAACTTTCAACTGACGAAAGAACAAGAATTCGTAAGAAAAATGGTAAGAGAGTTTGCCGAAACAGAGGTTGAACCTTTGGCTGCAGATATTGACAAGGAGCACAGATTCCCTGTTGAAACTGTAGAAAAGATGGCCAAGTATGGTCTTTTAGGCATACCATTCCCTACAGAATATGGTGGAGCAGGTGCAGATCATATCTCATATGCTATCACTGTTGAAGAACTTTCAAGAGTTTGTGCTTCAACTGGTGTTATCTGTTCAGCTCATACTTCACTCTGCTGCTGGCCTATTTACAAATGGGGTAACAAAGACCAGAAAGCAAAATATCTGCCTGATTTACTTTCAGGAAAGAAATTAGGTGCATTCGGTCTTACAGAGCCAAATGCAGGAACTGATGCATCCGGACAGCAGACAAGAGCTGAGGATATGGGTGATTACTGGCTTCTGAACGGAGCAAAGGTATTCATCACAAACGGCGGATATGCTGAGACTTTCGTTGTTATGGCTATGACTGACAAATCAAAGGGCAACCACGGAATCAGTGCATTCATCGTTGAAAAGGGAGACGAAGGTTTCTCAATCGGTAAGACAGAAGACAAGATGGGTATCTGTGCATCATCAACTACTGAGCTTATCTTCCAGAACTGCAAGATTCCTAAGGACAGGCTTCTTGGCGGTCTCGGAAAGGGATTCAAAGTTGCAATGTCAACTCTCGACGGTGGTCGTATCGGAATCGCTTCACAGGCTCTGGGAATCGCACAGGGTGCTCTCGATGTAACTGTTGAATACATGAAGGCCAGAAAGCAGTTCGGTAAGAAATTATCACAGATGCAGGCTCTTCAGTTCACTGTTGCTGAATTAGCTACAGAAATCGAAGCTGCAAGACTTCTTATCTACAAGGCAGCAGACATGAAAGACAAAGATATGTCTTACAGCGTAAATGCTGCAATGGCTAAGCTGTTCGCTGCAGAAACTGCTATGCACGTAACAACTAAGTGCGTACAGCTCCACGGCGGATACGGCTACACTAAGGATTATCCGGTAGAAAGAATGATGAGAGACGCTAAGATCACTGAAATCTATGAAGGTACTTCAGAAGTTCAGAAGATGGTTATCGCTGCATCAATTCTGGGTAAATAATGATAGGAGGGAAAACAATGGCTTTTAAAGTTTTAGTATGCGCAAAACAAGTTCCTGACACTAACGAAATCAGAATCAACCCTGAAACAGGAACACTTATCAGAGACGGCGTACCGAGTATCCTTAACCCGGACGATGCCAACGCTCTGGAAGAAGCATTAAAGATCAAAGATAAATTCGATGATGTTCACGTTACAGTTATCACAATGGGACCTCCACAGGCTCAGTCAATGCTCTTCGAATGCATCGCTATGGGCGCTGACGAAGGTATCCTCGTAAGTGACAGAGCTGTAGGTGGTTCAGATACATGGGCTACATCAAATGCTATCACAGCTGCAATCAGAAAATACGGTGACTACGATATGATCTTCGCTGGTCGTCAGGCTATCGACGGAGACACTGCTCAGGTAGGTCCGCAGATCGCAGAAAAACTCGACCTTCCACAGGTTACATATGTACAGAAGTTCGAGATCAGCGATGACAGAAAGACTGTAAAAGTTGAAAGACAGCTGGAAGATGGATATGAAGTTATCGAAGTAGCTCTTCCTTGCATGCTCACAGCAATCAAGGAATTAAATACTCCAAGATACATGTCAATCAAGGGAATCTTCAATCCTGACAAGGACATCAAAGTATGGAACGCTGCAGATATCGAAGTAGACCTCGCAACAGTAGGTCTCAAGGCATCTCCTACAAACGTATTCCGTTCATTTACACCAAAGCCAAAGGGCAAGGGCGTAATGCTTGATGGTGATTCTGAAAAAGATCTGGCAAAGAAACTGCTTATCGAGCTTAAGCATAAGCACGTTATTTAAGGAGGTAGAAAGAACATGTCAACAAATTTAGCGGATTACAAAAACATCTGGGTTTATGCAGAACAGCGTGACGGCAAGTTGATGAATGTTGCCCTCGAGTTAATCGGTGAAGGTCACAGATTAGCAAGAGATATCAGCGCTGATACAAAAATATGTGCACTCATCGTTGGTGACGGAATCGGACACCTGGCACAGGAATGCTTCGAATACGGAGCTGACCAGGTATATCTCATCGAAGATCCTCTCCTGAAGAACTTCACAACTGATGGATATACAAAGGTTATTTCAGATGCTATCGTTGAATACAAGCCTGAAATCGTAATGTACGGTGCTACTCACATCGGTAGAGACTTAGCTCCAAGAGTAGCAGCAAGAATGGACACTGGTCTTACAGCTGACTGTACTCATCTGGATGTTAAAGTTGCAAACTACATCAATTTTGCTAACGAAAACACTACACTGAACACAGCTTCACTGAACCCTGATGATCCTGATACTGGATTAAAGATGACAAGACCTGCATTCGGTGGTAACCTGATGGCTACTATCATCTGCCCAAGAACAAGACCTCAGATGTCAACAGTTCGTCCTGGCGTTATGCAGAAAATGGAAAGACAGGCAGGAGCTACAGGCGAAGTTATCAACGTTAAGCCTTCAATCGCTGCTGATGATATCAGAACTAAGATCGTTGATATCGTTAAGTCAGCTAAAGAACTGGTTTCACTGACTGATGCTGACATCATCTGCTCAGGCGGAAGAGGTCTCGGCGATGCTTCAGGTTTCGAACTGATAAAAGAGTTTGCTGATAAAGTAGGCGGAGTTGTAGGTTCATCAAGAGCAGCTGTTGATGCTGGATGGATCGATCACTCACATCAGGTTGGACAGACTGGTACTACAGTAAAACCTAAAATCTACTTCGCATGCGGTATCTCAGGAGCTATCCAGCACCTGGCTGGAATGCAGACTTCAGACATCATCGTTGCTATCAACAAAGATGCTGACGCACCTATCTTCGAAGTTGCTGACTTCGGTATCGTAGGTGACCTTTACAAGGTTATTCCTGAAATCATCGCTGAGTGGGACAACGCTGAAGCACTCTTCGACGAAGCAACAAAATAAGTATTTACATATTGTAAATAATATTAAAAGAGCCTCTTTTGAGGCTCTTTTTGGTGTGTGCCAGGCATGGTGCAAGTCTTACGGGTGAAAGTCCCGTCACGGGTATTTACCGCCAAGTGTAGCGAACCACAAGCCGAAGACAGCAAT
>CAKQUI010000119.1 GCA_934277495.1 uncultured Clostridia bacterium
CCCTGCCACCACAGCCTTCATACCATCTGTGATGAAACTGTGGTCCTCACCGTTTTCCTCGCTGTCAAGCACCTCTGCCAGCTCCTGCGAAGTCACAGAAACCATCCTGCTTATCATATCTTCATATTCTTTGAGAGGATGCCCTGTTATATACACGCCCAGCATCTCCTTTTCCTGAGCGATGAGCTCCTCGCCGCTGAAATTCCTCACGTCAGGCAGACGGCTGCTGCTCCTGCTTTCCTCCATGGCGTCGGCGTTCGTCTGGAACAGCGAGATCTGACCGGCTATATTATGCTTTGCTTCTGACTGCTGAGATTCCATAAGGCTCTCATATACGCTGAGGTGCGCTGCTCTGTTTTCGTTGAGCCTGTCCAGCGCCCCTGCTTTTATCAGACTTTCTATGCCTTTTTTGTTCACTCTGTGTATATCGAGATTCTCTATGAATCCGAATATGTCCTTCGGCATACCCTTGGATTCACGAGCTTCTATTATAGCGTCTATCGCACCTTCTCCCAGATTCTTCACGCCAAGAAGGCCGAACCTTATCTTTCCGTCTTTTACCGAGAATTTTTTGAAGCTCTCGTTTATGTCAGGAGGCAGTACTTCTATGCCCATTTCATTACAGTTCCTCATGTATCTTGCGATGGAGTCCGGATCTCCCATGACGCTGGTCATAAGAGCTGCCATGAATTCCACAGGATGATGCACTTTGAGATACGCCGTCTCGTACGCAAGCACCGCATATGCTGCTGCATGGGACTTGTTGAAAGCATATTCAGCGAAAGTTACCATCTGATTGAATATCTCCTCTGCGGCTTCCCGGGGCACTCCGTTCCTGACGCAGCCCCTTATCTCTACCTCACCGTTTTCGTCCAGCTTGCCGTTTATGAAATATTCCTTTTCCTCCAGCATGACATCCATTTTCTTTTTGCTCATGGCACGGCGCACCAGATCGGAACGTCCGTATGAATATCCGCCAAGGTCCCTTACGATCTGCATTACCTGCTCCTGATATACAAGGCAGCCGTATGTAACGGAAAGTATCGGTTCAAGGCTTTCATGTATGTAGCTGATGTTTCCGGGATTCTTCTTGTTGGCTATATATGTCGGTATGGAGCCCATAGGACCAGGTCTGTAAAGGGATATGCCTGCGACCACATCCTCGAAGCAGTCAGGTCTCAGGTTCTTCATGAACTGCGTCATGCCTCCGCTTTCCAGCTGGAACACGCCCTGGGTATTGCCGCTTGCTATCAGCTCATATACTCTTGGATCGTCATAGTCCATTGATGAAAAGTCTATCTTCTCTCCGGTGTCCGCCTCTATCATTTCAAGAGCGTCCCTGATTATCGTCAGGTTCCTGAGTCCCAGAAAATCCATCTTCAGAAGTCCCAGCTCCTCTATCGTGGTCATGTTGAACTGAGTGGAAAGTCCCTTATCGGCAAGATACAGCGGCACATATTCGTCTATGCTTTTCTTTGATATCACCACGCCTGCTGCATGGGTAGAGGCGTGCCTCGGCATACCTTCTATGGCACGGGCCATATCTATGACCCTCTTCGTAGTCTCTTCTGTCTCGTATTTTTTCTTCAGCTCAGGGCTCATTTCCAGAGCCTTGTCGATGGTCATCTTCAATGCGAAAGGTATCGCCTTTGCAATGGCGTCTGTCTCAGGGTAGCTGACATTCAGCACCCTGCCTACGTCACGTACGGCCTGCTTGGCTTTCATAGTACCGAAAGTTATTATCTGCGATACTTTATCTTCACCGTATTTTTCGGTGACATATTCGATGACCTCGCCTCTTCTCTCATAGCAGAAGTCTATATCTATATCCGGCATGCTGACTCTCTCAGGGTTTAAAAAACGCTCGAAGATCAGGCTGTATTTTATCGGATCTATATCGGTTATCCTCAGCGTATACGCCACGATGCTGCCTGCTGCAGAACCTCTTCCGGGTCCTACCATTATGCCGTGGCTCCTGGCGTAGTTGATGAAATCCCAGACTATAAGGAAATATTCCACATAGCCCATGTTCTCTATAGTAGACAACTCGTAGTCCAGGCGTTCTTTAAGCGAGGTCATCTCTTCTTCGTCTGCCTGGGCGTAGCGCTCATGAAGTCCTTTCTCGCAGAGGCTCCTGAGATACGCTTTTTTTGTAAATCCGTCAGGCACATCGAAATCCGGCAGATGGAGTTCTCCGAAAGTGAATTCCACGCTGCACTGCTCTGCGATCCTGGCTGTATTGTCGCAGGCCTCCGGGATATTGGCGAATATCCTGCGCATCTCGTCTTCGGATTTGAGATAGAACTGATCGTTTGCAAAACGCATCCTGTTCTCATCATCCACCGTTGTCCCCATCTGGATGCACATAAGTACGTCCTGAGCAACGGAATCCTCTCGTCTGACGTAATGCACGTCGTTTGTGGCAACGAAAGGTATACCGGTCTCCTCATGGAGACGCTTCATGTCCGGCAGTATCCTGGCTTCCTCCTCCAGTCCCTGGTCCTGCAGCTCAAGGTAGAAATTCCCCTCGCCGAATATCTCATTCATGGCAAGTGCTTCTCTTCTGGCCCCGTCGTAATCACGGTTCAGCAGTCTGTTCTGCACTTCACCTGCAAGGCAGGCAGACAGTGCAATGATACCTTCGCTGTATTCTCTGAGAAGGTCCTTGTCCACTCTCGGCTTATAGTAGAATCCATGTCTGTAGGCTTCCGATACGATCTTCATCAGGTTCCTGTAGCCGGTATTGTTTTTAGCCAGCAGTACGAGATGTCCCATATGCTTGTCTTTGTCAGCTTCTTTGTCGAACCTTGTCCTCGCTGCAGTGTAGACCTCGCAGCCTATCACAGGCTTTATGCCGTGTTTCCTGCATTCCCTGTAAAAGTCGATGACGCCGAACATCACACCGTGGTCTGTGATGGCAAGGGAGTCAAAACCCAGCTCCTTCGCCCTGGCCACAAGGTCTCCTATACGTGATGCTCCGTCCAGCAGACTGTACTCTGTATGGACATGTAAATGTGTGAATGCCATTATCTCTACCTCTTTATGTTCCTGTCTGAAAATATAATGATATTTTATCATAAAAACTATTTTTTCTCTTTTATATTTATAAAAATTAAAGTAAAATATATAATACTAAGAGGAGTAGACATGAAAAAATTTTTTAAGATCATTTTAGCAATCGTACTGGCAGCTGCCGTTATCGCAGGCATCACTTCATTCATATATACAAAGTCTGACGACTACACCAGTGATACTATCCCTGATAATACAAAGATAAACGGTTACGACTGTTCCGGTCTGACGTTCAGCGAAGCTGAGAAGAAACTGACAAAGGAATGGAACAGCCGTCATATCATCGTGACCGGATCCCTCAATGAGAAGATCGCAGGCTTCACGGATTTCGGCTGTACATATGACATATCGGATCAGCTTAAGACACTGAAACACGACAATATCGTTCTGGCTGCAGTGAACCACTATTTCCACATACCCGTTTCTTTTGATGTTGCAATGAAGATAAAAGACTACGACAAAAAGTTCAAAAAGGAAGTCGTGTCATCGGATTTCCTCAATGAACCGGGCTCGCAGAAAAGTGTCAACGCATATGTGGATCTTTCTGACCCGGACTTCGGCATCGTCAAGGAGGTCTATGGCAGCAAACCTGATGAAAACAAATTCTTCAAGGATCTGCTGCACCATATCGAGACAGGCGAAATGAAACTTGAATACGACAACAAGAACTACTATTCTGCGCCAGAGATCACATCGGACAGCGAATCGCTGCTGGACTACCAGGAATTCTGCCGCAAATATCTGTCCCAGAAGATAACATATGAACTCGGAGATGATACGTTCACACTGTCTGCAAGGCAGCTGAGCAAGCTGCTGAAAGACGATCTTTCAGGCGATCCCGATGAAGAAGCTGTCAGAGAATATGTGGCAGGTCTTGCAGAAAAATACGACAATGTCGGCATAGCTCATGAGTTCACGTCTCTCACCGGCAAGAAAGTCAGCGTCACCGGTGGTACATACGGCTGGGAGATAGCACAGCAGGACGAGACAAATAAACTCATCGAAAACATAAAATCCCACAAGGATGTTTCCCGCAAACCTGTATATTACGTTGCAGGCTACGGCGAATACAGCAACGACCTTGGCGATACATATATAGATGTAGACGTCACTGCACAGAAAGTGAACTTTTTCAAAAAAGGCGAGCTGGTATTCTCGTCAAGCTGCGTCACAGGCTGCAAAGCCACAGGCCACACCACCGACATAGGCACATATTACATCATCAACAAAGTGCGTGACGTGGTGCTGAAGGGAGACAACGGAGACGGTACACAGTACGCCAGCCCTGTAAAGTACTGGCTTGGCGTGACATGGACCGGTCAGGGATTCCACGACGCCGACTGGCGTAACAAATTCGGAGGCAAGATATGGCTCAACAGCGGCAGTCACGGATGCATCAACATGCCGCCTAAGAAAATGCCTTCCCTCTACGAAAAGGCTGAGGTGGGCATACCTGTAGTGATGCATTACTGATACCATATGGAAACGATATAAATCACGATTATACAAAGAGCGGATGGTCTTCTATGGTCCATCCGCTCTTTGCTGTTTTATGTTTTTTTCTATATACTGCTCATCATGGTCAGTCGAGGCTCCATCTGTATTCCTGCGACTGCTCACGCTGGCTCTGACCAGCCCTTCTGCCGGCGCCATAACTTTCTTCTGACGGCATATGCCATTCCATTTCTCTATTGACTTCAGGTGATGATGCTCTTCTCTGCATCGTATCATCTGAGACACTGTTTCTCTGCCTTGTTTCATTTACATTGTCATCGTATACACTATCGGATCTAAGTGACATCCGGCTCTGACTTCCTGCTCCGCCGGCAGATGACGATGTCTGCGAAGGACTGCTGACCGCAGTATCCATAGTCCTTGCCGATAACGCCGCACCTTCTGCGGTATCTGCTGCATACGGAGGCCTTACGATCTCCTCATAGAATACCACCACACTTTTTATACCGTAAAAGTCTATTATCTGGATATTGTTATTGAGATAATACTGCAGGATAATATAATTAATACCTACGCCTATGAGGAATCCGTCATATTCCTCGATGCCATTCGTTCCCATGGAATACCTGATACGTACATATCTGCCGATCTGTGTACGAAGTATGCCGTTCATATACTGTATCGAGTTGTAATCCAGAAGTTCGCTGTATTCCGGAGGAAGCAGCGGATTGTTAGGTACGCTGAATGTCGGATTGCTGGGGAGGACCAGCGGATAGAGATCCGAACCTCCTGTCAGATTGCCGGAAAGACCGTTTTCTGCCAGCGCATCATTCCTTTCATCCACCATATTGTCGACTTTCTGCTGCTGCGATGACGTCAGTTCACTGTCTGACAGCATAGATGTCATCTGGTCCCTTCCGATGTAGATGGCGCTGTTGTTCGCCTGCTCTGTAGCCATATATTCACCTCTTTGTTTTATGTTTGTGCATAATAAGAAGTAGGTATATAAAAGCAATGATTTCCTACCCTGTTGTGCAGCACACCTACATTGGTCGGGAAATATGATGCACATCTGGTGCTGTAGGGATTATAGAAAAAAAGCGAATTGTCCACGCCGTTGAGTATGCCTCCTGACAGTGCCCAGTCAACTATTTCGTAATGCTCTTCCCCGGGGTCCATATTATAGACATTCTGAGGATTGTATGAACCACCTACACTGGTTTTCATACAGGTGAACTGATTTCTCTGTTCAATGACATTCCTCACATTGCCGCCTTCATTGATACGTGAAA
This sequence comes from uncultured Clostridia bacterium, assembly GCA_934277495.1. Lineage (GTDB taxonomy): Bacteria > Bacillota > Clostridia > Peptostreptococcales > Anaerovoracaceae > Lentihominibacter. The sequence continues at coordinate 5,820 of CAKQUI010000119.1, forward strand.
ACTCCCCGTATGTTATATTTGCCCTGTTCATGATGACAGTCGCAACAGCTCGCATTCCTTTAGAATCGTCATCATACCGCCAAAACGCTGAAACGCTGTGATTGCAGTCATTCCAACGGTTGAGCAAACCTTGATTTTGTCGATATTATGTAAACCTAATCCGAAAATAATACATATATGTAAATATATTTCAGTATTATTTTAACAATTCGATGCGATTTCCGGGCCGGGTATGAGCAACAAAAAATCCCCCGTCACGCTGCTGCGATCAGGGGGATAGTCGTTACTTTGCTGCACGTCTTCTCTCGTATTCTTCGA
>CAKQUI010000120.1 GCA_934277495.1 uncultured Clostridia bacterium
AATATTCGGGCTGTGACGGAGACAGTAGCCCCGTGTAATATCCTTACAGAGAGACGCCTGTATGCTGAGAGGGCGGCGGTGAGACGGGAAGCGAAGATCACTCCTGAGCCGGACACTTAATGAGAGACGGGATGATAGTCCCGTAACAAGGGTGGTACCGCGGTCAACGATCGTCCCTGGGCAGCCAGGGGCGTTTTTTGTTTCAGCCGGATAATACTGCAGTTTTTAATATCAACAGATAAGTACATTTGCGAAAGGAAACATATATAAAGATGATCAGAAACTTATCGGAAAAACCCATAGCCGAGCTCCAGTTCGAGCAGGCAGAAAAATGGGACAGGGACAACCTGCTTGAAAAATGTGTCAGCACAAGAGAAGGTATGCCGTCGTTCATATTCTATGAGGGACCGCCTACAGCAAACGGAAAGCCGGGCATTCATCATGTCATCGCAAGGACACTGAAAGACTCGGTATGCCGTTACAAGACCATGAAAGGCTATGCTGTGAAGCGTAAAGCCGGATGGGATACCCACGGACTTCCGGTGGAGATCGAAGTCGAAAAGCAGCTGGGTATGACAGGAAAGCAGGATATCGAGAAATACGGTATAAAGGATTTCAATGAGAAGTGCAGAGAATCCGTTTTCACATATGAAGGCATGTGGAGGAACATGACGGAGAGGATGGGATATCTTATCGATCTGGACAATCCTTATATCACGCTGGACAACAACTATATAGAAACAGGCTGGTGGATAATCAAGGAATTCTTCAAAGCCGGAATGGTATACGAAGGACACAAGATACTGCCTTACTGCCCAAGATGCGGGACAGGTCTGGCTTCCCATGAAGTAGCACAGGGCTATAAGGAAGTAAAGGTAAACACACTGACAGTGAAATTCAAAAAAGTCGGAACAGACAACGAATATTTCCTGGCGTGGACGACTACTCCATGGACACTGGCTTCCAACGTGGCTCTGACTGTAGGTCCTGATATCGACTATATCAAAGTGAAGATGCTGGACGGAGATAATGAAGGCAATATCTTCTATCTTGCAAAGGCTCTGGCAGGCAAGGTGCTGGGCAAGGAAAACTATGAAATCCTTGAAGAAATGAAAGGCAGCGATCTGGAATACGCAGAGTACGAACAGATAATGCCATTCTGCAAGGCAGACAAGAAAGCTTTCTTCGTGACATGCATGGACTATGTATCCATCGAGGATGGTACAGGTATCGTCCATACTGCACCGGCGTTTGGTGAAGACGACTATCAGTGCGGCAGGAAATACGATCTGCCAGTACTGCAGCCGGTGGACGAGAGAGGATGCTACACGGATACTCCATGGAAGGGTCACTTCGTCATGGAGGACGGTCTCGATGTAGAGATCATCAAATATCTTGCAAAGGATGACAAGATCTATGCAAAGATAAAGATGGAGCACAACTATCCGCACTGCTGGAGATGTGATACGCCGCTGGTATACTATGCTAAGCCGAGCTGGTATATAGAGATGACGAAGCTGAAGGATCAGCTGGTGGCAAACAACAATAAAGTCAACTGGTTCCCTGACTTCGTAGGCGAAAAGAGATTCGGAAACTGGCTTGAAAATGTCAACGACTGGGCTATCTCAAGAAACAGATACTGGGGTACGCCTATACCGATCTGGAGATGTGAATGCGGACATCTGGAATGCATCGGCAGCAGAGCGGAACTGGTAGAGAAGGCTCAGGAAAACATAACTGAGGATATCGAGCTCCACAGACCATATGTGGATGACGTCCACCTCACATGCCCTGACTGCGGCAAGACAATGACAAGGATACCTGAGGTAATGGACTGCTGGTTCGACAGCGGAGCTATGCCGTTCGCACAGCAGCACTATCCGTTCGAAAACAAAGAGAAATTCGACGAAGAACTTTTCCCTGCCGACTTCATCTGTGAAGGTATCGACCAGACAAGAGGCTGGTTCTACTCGCTGATGGCGATATCCACATTCATCAAGGGTACAGCTCCGTACAAGAATGTACTGGTAAATGACCTGATACTGGACAAGCACGGCAAGAAGATGAGCAAACACGTAGGCAACACAGTGGATCCGTTCCAGCTGTTCGATAAATACGGTGCAGACGCTACAAGATGGTATCTGCTCTACACATCGCCTGCATGGTCGCCTACGAAGTTCGATGAGGACGGACTGATAGAAGTCATGAGCAAGTTCTTCGGAACTCTGAAGAACGTATACAACTTCTTCGTACTTTACTCGAACCAGGATGAGATAGAGCCGGACAAGCTGGACGTTCCTTACGGCAGCAGACCTGAGCTCGACAGATGGATACTTTCCAAGTACAACAGGCTCATCGCAGAAGTGACTGAAGAGATGGACAGATACGACCATATGAAGGCAGTGAGAAAAATACAGAACTTCGTTACAGAAGACCTTTCCAACTGGTATATCAGAAGAGCAAGGAGAAGATTCTGGGGCGAAGAGCTGGATGACGACAAGAAATCGGTATATGCTACCACATATGAAGTCCTTGTGGGCGTTTCAAAGATGATAGCTCCGTTCGCACCGTTCCTGTCAGACGAGATGTATCAGAAACTCACAGGCGAAGAGTCTGTACACCTTGCATTCTTCCCTGAGGCAGACATGAGTCTTGTGGATGAAAAGACAGAAGAGAGGATGGATCTTGTCAGGACGCTGGTAGCACTGGGCAGAGGCACAAGGGAAAAAGAACGCATCAAGGTAAGACAGCCTCTTGGCAGCGTGCTTGTAGACGGTAAATACGAAGCTGTGATAGGAGATCTGACACCGCTGATAAAAGAAGAACTGAACATAAAAAACGTGAACTTCGAGAACGATCTCGACGGATATATGAACTTCACTCTCAAGCCTAACTTCAAAGTCGCAGGTCCTGTACTGGGCAAGAACATCAAGGTCTTCGGTGCAGCTCTGGCAAAAGAGGAACCTGGCGCATTCGTTGCTAAACTAGATGCAGACGGAAAGACTGTTCTGGATATGAACGGCGAGCCGGTCGAGATAACAAGAGAGATGGTGGATGTCAGGATCGACGCAAAGGAAGGCTTTGCTGTTGCGATGGAAAACAATGTGTTCACTATACTGGATACGACCATCACGCCTGAACTTGCCAGGGAAGGTCTTGCCAGAGAGCTGGTATCAAAGGTCCAGCAGATGAGAAAGCAGAATGACTATGAGATGATGGACAACATCAGGATCTATATCGATGCTGATGACGATGTCAAAGCAGCAGTCGAAGCTCACAGAGAATATATCATGAAAGAGACTCTGGCTGTCGCCATCGAGTACAGAGCATGCGAAAGCACTTCGGATCTCAATGGACACAAGACAGGCATAGATGTGGAGAAAGTTCAGTTATGAGTACGTCGATAGAAAATCTGAGACGCATCGCAGGTATAGATATAGATACTCATACTGAGATATTCGATGCATATGTCTGCTCAGGCAAAGACATAGATGAGCTTGCTGCAGGATTCGGGTATGACGTGAAGGATATAACAGCAATACTCGAAGGCTACGGAGAGCGACTGACGTCTTTTGACGGAAGCCTGAATACTTCAGGAAGAGGTAGACTGAAAGGTGTATCACGGGAAGTCATCGATGAATATATCGACTATTTTTACCCTGGTATATCTTCAGAAAATCCTGGAAACGACAGGATAAACATAGAGGAGTATATGCAATGGAACGTGTAGATCTTCAAGGGTTTACAGTAGAAGAACTTAAAGCATTTGCCACGGGACTGGGAGAAAAGCCTTTCCGTGGCAAACAGCTTTTCAAATGGATACAGCGCGGGTCGAGGTCTTTTGATATCATGACAGATCTGTCGCCGGCAACGAGAAAGAAATTTGCACAGCATGCATATATCGGAGGCGTGGATGTGGCCGATGTCCAGGAGGACAGAAGTGACGGCACCAGGAAATTCCTTTTTTCACTGAAAGACGGCAATGCAGTGGAAGGCGTTTTCATGAAATACCGATACGGTAATTCACTCTGCGTTTCATCCCAGGTGGGATGCAAAATGGGCTGTGTGTTCTGCGCTTCGGCTCTCGGTGGATTCGTCAGGGACCTGACTGCAGGAGAGATGCTTGGCCAGGTGTTCGAAGCGGAGCGTGCCACAGGTGAAAAGATAGACCATATCGTGGTGATGGGCATGGGAGAACCTTTCGACAACTATGACAACCTGAAAAAATTCATGGAGCTGATACATGATCCGGAAGGTAAGAATCTCAGCTACAGGAACATAACAGTATCCACAAGCGGCATAGTGCCTGTGATGAAACGGTTTGCGGCAGATTTCCCCCAGGCGGGGCTTGCAGTATCGCTTCACTGTCTCGATGACAGCGGCAGAAGCAGCATAATGCCGGTAAACAGAAAATACCCCCTCGACTGTCTTCTTGAAGCGGCAAGGGATTATACAGATACGACAGGACGCCGTATCACATTCGAGTACACACTCATCAAAGGTGAGAACGACGGAAAGAAAGATATAGAGCTGATAAAGAACAGACTGTCAGGAATACTGTGCCATGTGAATCTGATACCGCTGAATCGTGTTGAAGAATCCGGGCTTTCGGGCAGCAGCAGGAAACGTGCTGAGGAGATCGCCGGGATACTCGGACATGCCGGGATACCGGCAACAGTGAGGCGTGAACTGGGAAGTCAGATAGATGGAGCATGCGGTCAGCTGAGGCTCAAAAAATCATTGCCCTCACTAACCTGATGGTGTATAATTATCTATAAAATAAAAGCTCTTAGCAAAGCATATTGAGGAGGACGTTATTATGGTGAAATTACTTATTGGACATAAAGGCAGCGGCAAGACAGGACATATGGTGCAGTTGGCTAACGACAGCATCGACGATAGCAATGGCAGCATAATATTCATAAATAAAAACCATCGTCTTATGTACGAACTCAACTACAAGATAAGAGTTATATGCATGGATGATTTCGAGCATATAACAAACATAGATGAATACATAGGTTTTATTTACGGAATAATAAGCTCAGATCATGATATCGAGACTATCTTTATCGACAGCATACTGAAACACGCTGATGTTTCACTGGGAGATCTGCCTGAATTCATAGAGAGACTGAAGGGCATATCCAAGATCTACGGATTGAACTTCGTAGTAAGTGTAAGTGCTGACAAAGAAGAAATGATCGGTGTTGATTTTGATGGATGTGAGATCTTAAACTAATCAACTCAAAAGACTCTGAAGGCGGTGTGATCACCGCCTTTTTGAGATAGAGGAGATTTTACACAAATTATCAAAACTACAGGAAGTGACATAGCAAAATGAAAAAAGTATATTTTTACGTGGTCCTTACTGCATTTCTGTTCGGCACGATGGAGGTGGCGCTGAAGCTTGTAGGAAGCCATCTCGATGCGTTTCAGCTGACGTTCCTGAGATTTGCGATCGGCGGTATACTTCTTCTGCCTTTTGCGGTGACAGAAATGAAAAAGAACCATGTGAAGCTGTCGGTAAAGGATCTGCTGCAGCTTCTTTTTGTCGGGACACTGGGGATACCGGTCAGTATGGTGATGTTCCAGATGGGTGTCATGCACTCGAATGCTTCGACGGCTTCGGTGCTTATTTCGATAAATCCGCTGTTTACCATGGTTTTTGCACATTTCTTTGCAGGCGAGAAGCTTGACCGCCGCAAGATGATGGTCCTTTGTATAGGTATACTGGGGATAATATTCATGATAAAGCCCTGGAACCTGCAGGATGGAAATACAGTAGAAGGTACGATATATATGCTGCTGGCAGCGATAACTTTCGGAGGATATACTGTTGCCGGAAAAGTAAGTGTTAAGAAAATAGGTCTGATGGCCCAGACCAGTATCAGCTTTATACTAGGTTCGCTGGTGCTGCTGGTGGTGATAGCGGTGATGGGCAGACCTGTACTGTCAGGAGT
>CAKQUI010000121.1 GCA_934277495.1 uncultured Clostridia bacterium
CTCCAGTACTATCATGAGGGAGATCCTAACACAGAGGTGGCGTACATGGGCTGCCGTACAAGAGTCATCGGCAATCATTACGATCCGACCAGAGAAGTAGTAGGCGGCAGAGGAAATCTCAGCTTCACGTCAGTGAACCTGCCGAGGATAGCTATAAAATCCCACGGCGACATCGAATGGTTCTTCGAAGAACTGGAAAGAAAAGTCGATCTGTGTATCGACCAGCTCATGGAAAGATACAAGATACAGGCTTCAAAGAAAGTCAAGAACTATCCGTTCCTCATGGGGCAGGGTATATGGCTGGATTCAGACAAGCTCAAACCTGAGGATTCAGTTGCCGAAGTACTGAAGCACGGCACACTGACAGTAGGATTCATCGGTCTTGCAGAGTGTCTCAAGGCGCTGATGGGCGTGCATCACGGAGAAAGCAAGGAAGCGCAGGCTATGGGCCTTGAGATCGTAGGCTTCATGCGCAAGAAAATGGACGAGGCTACAGAGAGAACCGGATTCAACTACACACTGATGGCAACACCGGCAGAAGGTCTTTCCGGCAGATTCGTCAGGATGGACAAAGTGAAATACGGCATCATAGAAGGCGTTACAGACAGAGAATACTATACGAACTCTTTCCATGTACCGGTATACTATAATATAAGTGCATTCGACAAGATAAAGACAGAAGCACCGTACCATGCGCTCACAAACGCAGGCCACATAACATATGTGGAGCTTGACGGAGATCCATGCAAGAACCTCGATGCCTTCGAACAGGTCGTAAGGTGCATGAAGGAAAGCGGTGTAGGATACGGCTCTATAAACCATCCGGTTGACAGAGACCCTGTATGCGGATATACAGGCATCATAGACAATGAGTGCCCGTGCTGCCACAGGACAGAGGATGACGGCGACCATGGATTCGAAAGGATACGCAGGATAACCGGTTATCTCGTAGGGACTATGGACAACTGGAACGACGCCAAGTCAGCCGAAGAAAGAGATCGTGTGAAACACAGCATCGACACAGGAATGGAGAGTATCTGATCATGTCAGGCGCTATAAGACTTGCAGGCATAGTGAGAGAATCCATCGTCGATGGTCCGGGTATAAGGTTCACGGTTTTCTGCCAGGGATGTCCCCACGGATGTCCGGGGTGCCACAATCCGGAAAGCCATGATTTCAGCGGAGGACAGGACTGCAGCACGGACAGGCTCCTTGAGGAGATAGACAAGGATCCGCTGCTGGCAGGAGTCACTTTTTCAGGAGGAGAACCTTTCTGTCAGCCTGAGGGATTCCTGGAGCTGGCAGAAGGCGTGAAGAAAAGAGGTCTGAACATAACTTCTTTCAGCGGATATACCTATGAACAGCTGAAAGATATGGCTTCAGAAAACGATGCAGTGAAAAAGCTTCTGGATATAACAGATATCCTGGTGGATGGCCCTTTCATAAAGGAGCAGCGTGACCTGACGCTGCAGTTCAGAGGCAGCAGCAATCAGAGAGTGATAGATATGAACAGGACACGGGACGAAGGCGATATAGTGATATGGCATCAGTAATTCAAAAAAACACTTGTGTTCGATATATTACTGTGATATAATGTCATTTGTTCGAGTCTGAAACGAGAAATTTTAGCGAAAGCTTTAAATACTATATGTATAAGGAGGTGCGGTAAATGTCAAGAAAATGTGAGATTTGCGGAAAAGGACAGGTTTCAGGAAACAATGTATCCCATTCCAACAGACACACAAGAAGAAAATGGAATGCAAATATCCAGACTGTAAGAGTTGATGACAACGGTACAGTCAGAAAAGCCAAAGTATGCACAAGTTGCATCAGATCAGGCAAGGTAAACCGTGCCATCTAAGGTGGATATTGACGCTCACGAAAGTGGGCGTTATTTTTTTGTCCAAGGTACTTGACATTCAGACCGCAGGATATTATAATTTATCATAATTTCACGTTAGTGTGATAAAGTGATAAAATAAACCGGTCGGTGGATCAGATAAAAGAAGGGACGATATGATAGACGAAAAAGTATTAAGAAACGAGGAGAAAGTTATATTCGATCTGCGTTCACTTTACGGCAGATACGGATATATGCCGCTGAGGATGAGCAAGTTCGAAGAATATGAACTTTACTCGAACAACAAGGATTTTCTTATCAGCGATCAGATAATAACTTTCAATGATACAGACGGCAAGCTGATGGCGCTGAAACCGGACGTGACTCTTTCAATTGTAAGAAACGGCAGAGACCAGGAAGGCTGCAAGCAGAAAGTATATTACAACGAGAACATATACAGGACATCAAGCGGCAGCCGTCAGTTCAAGGAGATCATGCAGGCGGGGCTTGAATGTATCGGAGACATAGATACATACGATATCGTCGAGGTGATATCACTGGCAGCCCAGACGCTGAAGCTCATATCTGAAGAGTTCGTACTGGATATATCACATCTTGGCATATTGTCAGCACTTCTTGATGAAACAGGAGGCGACGAGACTTTCAGAAAAAAGGCGATGGAGCACATCGCTGAAAAGAATATGCATGATATAAGAAGGCTGTGCAGTGAATACGGCATAGCTGACAGGCAGACGGAGAAACTTTGCAGCTTCATCAGTATACATGGAGATCCGGAAACTGCTATAAAAAGCCTCGAACATATCTGCGACAGCGAAGCGTCTGTCAGAGCACTGGATGAACTGAGGACTATATGCAGGACAGTAGGCAGGCTCGACTTCAAGGGCAGGATAAGATGCGACTTTTCAATAGTCAATAACATGAAATACTACAACGGTATCGTGTTCAGAGGGTTTCTGAACGGCATATATGAAGGCGTGCTTTCAGGCGGACAGTATGACAACCTCCTGAGGAGGATGGGCAGGACATCCGGTGCAGCAGGATTCGCTCTGTATCTCGACCTTCTTGACGATCTCATCACATGCAGCATTGAACATACGATCGACGTTCTGGTGCTGTATGATGATAAAACGGATCTGGGACAGATGACTGAGCAGATAAGGACCCTTACGGTGATGGGCAGGACGGTGAGTGCACAGAAGTGCATACCGGAAAAATTCAGATACAGGGAGATCCTGGATCTGAGAAAGGACAGAAGCGATGATTAATATAGCACTCCCCAAGGGCAGACTGGGTGACAAGGTCTACGAAAAATTCGAGGCTGCAGGATATGAATGTGCCTCTATGAAAGAGAAAAACCGCAAACTCATATTCGAAGACTATGAGAGCGGAGTGAGATACTTCTGGGTGAAACCTTCGGATGTTTCTATATATGTGGAGAGAGGTGCGGCAGATGTAGGCGTGGTAGGCAAGGACATACTTCTTGAGAACGAACCGGATATATATGAACTGCTGGATCTCGATACAGGAAAGTGCAGGATGGCCGTGGCGTCAGTGAGAGGATTCGAAGACAGCGGCAAGAGGACACTGAAGGTAGCGACGAAGTTCACGAATGTGGCAAGGAAATTCTATGCTAAAAAAGGCAGAGATATCGATATAATAAAGCTCAACGGATCCATAGAGCTCGCACCGATACTGGGACTTTCGGATGTCATAGTGGATCTTGTGGAGACAGGCACCACACTGAAAGAAAACAATCTTGAAGTCATAGAGACTATAGTGCCGATAAGCGCCAGACTTATAGTGAACAAGGCAAGCTTTAAATTCAAGACAGAAGAAATAGAGACATTAGTAAGAAAAATGAAAGAGCAGGTGAATACAAATGAGTAGATTTTTCAGCAGCAGATTTTCGGGGCTGACTCCATACACTCCGGGAGAACAGCCTGCAGCTATGCAGCAGTATATCAAACTTAATACCAACGAATCGCCGTATCCGCCTCATGAAGATGTTGCGAAGGCTGCGGCGGAAGCTGCTTCCGGTCTTCAGATATATTCGAAACCTGAGTGGAACGACCTGGCAGGAAAGCTGGCAGAGATAAACAATGTAAGACCGGAACAGGTGATCCTGACAAACGGTTCAGATGAAGTGCTGAATTTTGCATTCATGGCGTTTGCAGATGAAGCTCATCCCCTTGTATTCCCAGATATAACATATGGATTCTATCCGGTGTTTGCGGAGCTGAACCGCATACCGTATGAAGAGATCCCGGTAGGAGCGGATCTGGCTGTAGATCCTGAAGACTACAAAGGAACAGGAAAGACCATAGTTATAGCTAATCCGAACTCACCGACAGGTACATACATGCCGCTTTCTCAGGTAGAGGAAATAGTACGATCGAATCCTGACAACATCGTCATAATAGATGAGGCGTATGTGGATTTCGGTGCGGAAAGCGCAGTAAAGCTTGTGGACAGATACGACAATCTGCTTGTGACACAGACTTTCTCGAAGTCACGTTCGCTGGCAGGAGGAAGACTTGGTTTCGGCATAGGAAACACAGAGCTCATCAACGACCTGAACACGATAAAATATTCCACGAACCCATACAATGTGAACAGTATGACAGCAGCGGCGGGATACGCAGCCGTGTGCAACAACGACTACTATATGTCCAACTGCGGCAGGATAATCGAGACACGCCAGTGGACAAAGAAACATCTCGAAGCGCTGGGATTCGAAGTGACTGATTCAAAAGCGAATTTCCTTTTCGTGAAGTCAGACCGGATAGACGGTGAGAAACTGTATCTGGAACTCAAAGAAAAAGGCATACTGATCAGACACTTCACTAAAGAGCGTATATCCCGGTACAACCGTGTTTCCATAGGGACCATGGAGCAGATGGAGAAATTCATCAGCGCTGTCGAGGCCATACTGGAGGAACAGAAATGATGAGAACATCTGAAATAAAGAGAACTACAGGGGAGACGGATATAAGCCTGAAGCTTTGTCTTGACGGGACAGGTTCGTCTATATGCCAGACAGGATGCGGATTTCTGGATCATATGCTGACGCTGTTTTCGAAACACGGCAGATTCGATCTTGAAGTCAGATGCAGCGGTGATACATACGTTGATTATCACCATACTACAGAAGATATCGGCATATGTCTTGGCAGTGCTTTTTCAGAAGCTTTGGGGGACAAGAAAGGCATAACCCGCTATTCTTCAGTGGTACTGCCTATGGACGAGGCACTGATACTGTCGGCGGTGGATATTTCCGGAAGAGGCGGATTCTATCCTCAGCTCGATATACCAACTGAAAAAGTCGGGAATTTCGATACCGAGCTGTGTGAAGAATTCTTTATGGCTTTTTCGAGAAGCAGCGGTGTCACTTTGCATGTAAGGCAGCTGGCAGGCATGAACTCCCATCATATCATAGAAGGTGTGTTCAAAGCTGTTGCCAGGAGCATGAAGGAGGCAGTGGCTGTTGATGAAAGGTTTTCGGACGAGATACCTTCCACGAAAGGAGTTTTGTAAATGATAGCTGTTATAGATTACGGGGTGGGGAACCTGTTTTCCCTGTGCTCGTCTCTGAAATACATCGGCGCTGATGTCACAGTGACGTCAGATGCGGAGCAGATAAGAAAAGCCGACAGGATCATACTGCCGGGAGTGGGCGCGTTTGCAGACGCCATAGACAAGCTGAGAAGCAAAGGTCTCGACGAAGTCATAAAGGCGGAAGCCGCTGCAGGAAAGGACATGATGGGTATATGTCTTGGTATGCAGCTGTTGTTCGAAAAGAGTTTCGAATACGGCGAACATGAAGGGCTGGGCCTTCTTAAAGGTTCGGTGGTACCCATGGAGGGGAATCTTCCGGAAGGTCTGAAGATTCCGCATATAGGCTGGAACCAGCTTGAGTTCACGAAGGAGCACCGGCTGCTTTCAAAGATAAACGAAGGGGACTGTGTGTATTTCGTACATTCATACTATGCACAGGACTGTGACGACAGCCTCATTGCAGCGACGGATTACGGCAGGAAGATCACTGCAGCCGTTGCCATGGACAATGTCATGGGCTGCCAGTTCCACCCTGAGAAAA
>CAKQUI010000122.1 GCA_934277495.1 uncultured Clostridia bacterium
CTCCGGTGCAGCAGTCTTTATCATGCTGTTTATCAGCTGATCATATCATGTTTTTATCACAGCCTGCCTGTTATCTTTGCTGTCTCCTGCGGGATATCAAGGGGACTGTAACTATTTTTTTGAAAAAACAAGGTCATTTAATCCTTCTTCATGAATAACAAGGTATCCATCTTTTATTTCAACATCATATGACACTTCATCTGTTCCTGAATATTTCAATGTCAAATTATAATGGTTCTCACCATCGTCTTTTATCGTACCTTTTGTATCCGTCTTTTCACCATGGTATACTACTTCCCCATCATTATCAATGCTTATTGAATCAGAAGGTGTCTCAAGACCTACATCATCATATGTCACAATCGACTTTTCACCATCCTCAATCAAACCATATGACTGCCACTTACCACTAATCTTAAGGTCACCATTAGAACACCCCGCCAAACAAATACAAAATATTATACAAACTATAGCTATAAAACTTTTATATTTCATAACGATACTCTCCCCCTATCTTATCACTACATATCCATAACCATCTTCCGACTTTGAAAATGCATTCGTAAGTTCTTTTATTTTTAAAACATTACTCTCAATATGCTTATCCTCTTTGCAATTAACTTTTGCCTTTGATGTAGTATTTACTGTTGAATCCATATCTTCCAGTTTATCATGGTAAGCAATTATTTCATCTGCATATTTGATATTATCAATTGAGCTATCAATAGAAGCCAACAATCCACTATATGCTTTGCTTTGTTTGAAAACACTGATAGCATTTTGTTCTACCGCATTCCAATAAGAATCCCAGGTTTCATACGAATTACCATTATATTTTTTCTTCCCAGAATGATATCTATCATAATACTCCATATACATCTTATCTGTTACATATACTCTCTCACAGTTAATTTTATCCCCTGCGATATAATCTTCAAATGAAATTCCCTGTTTTTGGCAGCTACTATAATATTCTTTAAAATTCACAGCTGATTCTGCTTCCTCTATTTCATTTTTTATCTTATTTTCAATTTCGTTATATGTCATGGAAAAGCCATTTGTTTTGGCAAGATAGAATAAGGCTTCACTTTTTACCATATTGTTCTTTGCATTTTTTTCTGCATTTTTTAAAGATTCACCCATTAATAGCTGTCGACTTACTGCAGTATAAACTTCACTATACGAACTTGTTTCGCCAATTATATCTTTTAATTGTGTTGCTTTCGCACTAATCTCAACAATATCGTTTGTTGCTGAGGTTTCATTTGTTTCAATTTCAGCATTTGCACATATTACACCTGTAAGAAACAGTACACAAATACTTATGATAACAATCATTGACCCTTTTTTTAAAAAAAGTTTTTTCATTTTCCACCTCCACTATAAGCTATTTTGCTATGTATTTTGTAAAAGTTCCACTCTTCACTGCCACGCTGGCATTTATCATCCATCCTATTTTCACACTATCTTTGGAATTGAGTTTATGACTAATTTGAGTATAATTATCATAATTATAATGTTTATATACATTTCCACTGTATATGTGATCATGAATACAAGCATATGCAGTTGAACAATTTATCTCTTTGCCATTTTTTTTATGTCTCAAACGACCTATCGTTGAACCACCTTTCAAGTCTGCAAATTTGGAACGGTCACATGATGATGAAAATATAATTTCATAGCACCTATCACCAGTATATCTCATACCTTTCTTATCATAGTAGTGTTCAATATCACTAAAATTAACAGTTACTACTGCGTTTCCCAAATCTTGAACTGGTGTAATTACTTTAGTACTGGCTGAAAGATTTTTCGTTTTAACGTACGGTGTTTTTTTTGTAGAAAATTCTTTAATGCCGCTCCATTTTGATTTTAGACGACTACTTTTCACAGATCTTATTTCAAATTGATAACTTTTATTAGACAACATATTAGGCACATTAAAATTACAGCTTGTGGTTGTCTTTGTAGTCCATCCGCTACGTCCCTTAGGTCTGTACCTTACATCATACTTTTTTGCACCCTTTGCTTTACCCCATTTTATTTTTATTGAATGGTATGTTTTAGACTCACATGATATAGACGTAGGTTTTACTTTTGCAGGCTTACTGTCAGCATATATATCTTCTAAATCCATATATGTCCATAACGAAACCCCAACAATTGTAAATAATAGCACATATAAAATCCCCTTTTTTGAACCATGACTACTCCTTTCTTCATAGTTAAGAGCTGTATCTAATTATAACCTTAATATAACTTCTTCTGATTACTATGTCAATGTTTTTATAAGAATTCACATTTTTTTCAGATTGCTTTGTATATTTTTACAATTTTCCATTCAATTAACAAGTAACGCAAAACTGCTGCACCGTTATTTTCTCTCCGGTGCAGCAGTCTTTATCATGCTGTTTATCAGCTGATCATATCATGTTTTTATCACAGCCTGCCTGTTATCTTCGCTGTTTCCTGCGTGATATCAGTACTACTGCTGCTGCGCAGGCTGCTGTGAGCATCAAAGCAATTATCATGCCCAAAGGTGTGTCGTCGCCTGTCTTCGTGCGGCTGCCGCCGGTGCTGCCGTTTCCGCCAGGTTTCGAAGGTTTCTCCAGTTTTCCCGGTTTCTCAGGCTTGCTGTATTTGTTTGTGAATACTATCGGCTTGTCGCCTGACTCACTGCTGATCACCTTCAGCGTGCCGTCTTTACTGTCTGTCACAGATACATGTATATCGTGGACAGCCGTATCGTAGCTGACGTTTTCAGCCTTGTCTTTCGACGGAACGACTTCACGTATGATATAGTCGTGTTCTCCCGGACCGCTGTAGCTTATCTTTCCGAAGGAAACTTCTGCCTTGCTGCCGGCTGCGGCTGCTTTGTTGCCGCCTTCAGCCACCACTTTCATTTCACCATTTCCTGTCAGCTCAATGAGCTGGAAGCTGAACTCTCCATCATTCAGATCACGTCCTTTGAGGACTTTGCTGACCTTGAACAGAGTATCTGCATCCACAGTCTTCTCTTCAGCGCTGTAAGTATTCGTGAACGTGAAAGCCGGTCCTTCGGACAAGCCTTCTACATCGAAAGACTTTTCCTTGCTGCTGTATTTCACGGAGATCTCGATAGTCTTCGTGTTTTCCTTGTCGTTCGTGACTCCTGCTGCGCTGCCGCTTTCGGTCACTGTGTATCTGAAGGTCCTTTTCCTGATGCCATGATCGTCAGGCTGGATATCCTCGAAATCAGACGCCTGCAGCGTGATGCTGCCAAAATCCACATTTCCGGAAGCATCGCTGCTGACTTTTTCCGTGTCCTTTCCATCAAGCTGCGGTACAGGTGCTTTTTTCTGATCTGTGCCTGTAGTCTCGACGCCTTCGATGCTGAAGCTGAACTTTCCTGCGATATCGCTGATATCTGTCGCAAGTGACTCATCCGACTTTTCAAGCACTTTCAGTCCCTTGAGAGGGATCACTGTGCTGCTGGTGTCGTATGCGTTCTCGAACTGCAGGCTTTCAGCCTTGTCAGGGTATGTCACTGATGCTTCAAGTCTACCTTTGCCGTCGTCTTTCACATGTACTGTTATGGTGAATGATGACTTTACAGGTGATACGCCTGCCGGCAGGCTGTCTGTTACTTCATATACTTCATACTGGAGAGTGTATACATCTCCGTCTTTTGTCGCAAGTCCTGCACTGACATCTTTTTTCAGCTGTGCACTGGTGTATTCGATGCTGTTGAACTCGATGCTGCCCGGTTTTCCTGCCGATGCTACCTCATTCGTTCCTGTCGAAAGGATTTTCTTCTCAGGATCGCTGGTGTTCACTACCTTGAAACTGTACTCGCCTGCCTTCATATCACGACCTGTGAGGGTCTTTTCTGCCTTTATTCCGGCAGTTCCCGAAGCATCGAGGGATCCCGAAGCACTGTATTTATTGGCGAACGGGATCTTTACCGCAGTCTTTGCAGTATCCTTATCGCTGCTCTTCATCACTGACTTGTCTGCGATCTTGCCTGTATTTTTGTTCTTTACAGTAGTCGTCACTGTAAGAACGGAGTCGCCATCGTCCTCCACTGCTATATCCAGGAGATATACATTGTCATCGTTGGTATATCCGCCCTTTTCGTCTCCGCCTTTAGTCTCGCTGACTTCATAGCTGTATGTTTTTCCGGCGTTTTCGTTGGTGAACTTCACCGATCTGCCGTCCAGTATGCTCTGCAGGCTTTCTTCGCCGTCTGCCGCTGCACTGGAGCTGAACACTTTTTCTGTATCGTCTCTGCTGAATCCAAGTATTCCTGCCGCCTGAGCCGCTGTTGTACCGCCGGTTTCATTATCAAGAGCTTTTACCGTGAACTCGAACTGACCGTCGGTCATGTCTCTGCCGCTGAGCGTTTTCGATATCTCGACATCAGTGTTCGCACTGTATTCTACAGAGGTACTGTATCTGTTCTCGAAATCCAGATTCGTTATGGAGTTCTCTGCCACCTCTGCAGTCAGCTTTCCTGAACCATCGTCTGTCACATAAACAGGTATGCGATGGTCCTTGCTGTCGTATGTTATGCCCTTGGTATCACTGCCAGGCACAGTCTCCGTTATGAAAAATTCAAACGGTTTTCCTTCTGAATCTTTCACGAAATGCAGTTTTCCGAAATCAAGAGCCGCCTTCGCCTTGCCTGCTGCATCTTTGCCGGTGACTGTAACAGTTCCGAAAACTGCTTTGCCGTCTTCTGTGCTGTATGTGGTCTTTTCTTTGTCAAGAGCATCAAGCAGCGTTTTATCATCAGCCTTTGCCCAGAGCGTGAATGTAAAGCTGTCGCTGTCTTTCCATTTACGTCCTGTCAGCGTCTTGCTGCCTTCAAGAGCCAGATTTCCCGACGCCTTGTATCCATTTGTCCATGTGATGCTGTCAGCAGTCTCGCTGCCTGCTTTTACAGTCTTTTCTATTGTCAGCGTGCCGTCCTGAGGGTCATTTGCTTTCGATGAAAGCGTTACTTCATATACGGTGCTGTCGTATGTCACACCCTTTGCATCTTCACCGGACGCCGGCTGTTTTTCTCTCAGGGTGTATCTGTATGTCGATCCTGCCTTGTCGAACTTCACTGTTCCGAAGTCGATATCGGCTTTGCTGCCGGACTCAGGGGCTACTGTGACTTCTTTCACTTCGCTGCCGTCCTTGTCCACCGGATAAGGTGCACCGTCTTCAGGGGTCACTGTGAATGTGAAACTGTCCCCTTTTGCAAAGTCCCTGCCTGTGATCTTCTTGCTGCCGCTGATGGATGCACTGCCTGACTCTTTGTATGTGTTCCCGAAAGCAGCCCTGTCGGTGACGTCAGCGTGCCTTGTATTGCTGTATGATACAGATGCTGCCAGTTTTCCTGTTTTGATACCATCTGAATCTTTATCTGTGACTTTCACGGTCACAGTGCAGACGTTCCTGTCATATGTCACTCCGTCTTTGACTCTGTTTTCGGCATCCGAAGGTATCTTTTCCGTCACTTCGAATCTGTATGTGCCGGTCTTCGTGAACTTCAGTTTATCGAAGCTGAATCCTGACTCAGTGCTTGCTGCCGCTGCACTGCTGCTGGTTTCAAGAGAGCCGGTAGTAACGCTGCCGTCTTTTATGGCTGCCTTCGTATCGTCGTCTGCTGCTGCCAGCTGGAACGTGAATTCGCCCTCCTTCATATCACGGCCGTTCAGTATCTTGCTGCCCTCTATGACGGCCTCTGCAGGTGCTGCTTCATAGCTGTTGCTGAACAGCAGACGGAAAACACCATCCTCTATTTCATAAAGATGGTCGCTGCCTTCTTTTATCGGTTTAGTGCAAGCCTCGTCTTCGAAATATTCCATCTGAGTTTCAAGTGTTTCACTTCCATTCGATGTGACACTTATGCGTATGAAATATTCCTGAGGGTCGTATTTTGTGCCGTTTACAGT
>CAKQUI010000123.1 GCA_934277495.1 uncultured Clostridia bacterium
GCCTCAAACAGTGGCTTCCAAAGGTTTGCAACATTTTCTCCCTGGGAAACAGAATTAGTGGATACCAGGGCTGCTCGAATGGATGTTCCAGTCATCAAATCTGCACACTTCTTATACCAGCAACAAACATAATCCAGATTTCCAACGTTTTTCCAGCCAGCAAATATTTCATTAACATCCTTCTTCTGCTCTGTGCCCATCAGACGAGCCCCTACAAACGGAGGGTTCCCCATTATATAGTCAAGTTTCTCCTTAAGCACTACATCATTCCAGTCGATCCTGAGAGCATTTCCTTCAGTAATATTCACATAGCTTTTAAGTGGCAGAAAGTCGTCACTGAAACCGTAAAGAATTGCCTTTGTCTCCTCCAGCATCTGAGACTCAGCGATCCAGAGGGCTGTCTTTGCTACAGTCACTGCAAAATCATTGATCTCGATCCCATAGAATTGCTGAATGGATACCTTGATCGGATTGTACTGCTCGGTACCTATTGTGATCTGGCCACCGGTCAATTCTCTGATCACCTCGTTTTCAAGGCGTCGCAGGCTCAGATAAGACTCCGTAAGGAAATTCCCACTGCCTGCTGCCGGATCAAGGAATGTAAGCGATGCCAGCTTATCCTGAAATGATTCCAGTCGTTTTTTCTTTGTTTTAGGAACAGTTATTTCTCTGATTTTTTCAAGTTCTTCTTTCAAGCTGTCCAGGAAAAGAGGATCGATGACCTTGTGGATATTTTCGATGGATGTATAATGCATACCACCTGATCTTCTTGTTTCCGGATTCAATGTACTTTCAAACACAGCCCCGAAAATAGTAGGACTGATATCTCTCCAGTCGAATCCTTCTGAAGCATCTTCCAGCAATAACTTCTGCAGTTCTTCATTGAATTGTGGAATCTCCACACTCTCATCAGCAAACAAGCCGCCGTTGACATATGGGAACTCAGCAAGATCTTCTTCCAGATAATCATCTCTTTCTGCAATAGGAGTATCCAGTACTTTGAACAGTTCTATCAAAGCACGTCTGCTTTCCCGCACAGAGAACTGTTTCATGTAATCGTGGAACTGATCCCGTTCAAAGATCCCGGCATCTTCTGCATAAAAAAGAAAAACAAGCCGGACACAAAGAGCATTCAGGCTGCGAAGCTTATGCTCTCTCTTAGCCTTATCTTCGGCTGTTTCATTTTTGGGCGCTTTCTCCGTAACCCCGTACTGTTTCATGAACGCATCGTAAATCAGGCCTATGATACTGCCTGCCTTGATAGATACCTCCATCTCATGTGAAATTTCTTTCACATCATTTTTTACAAGAAAATCAAGTTTCTTATATTTATCCTGCAGCTCCAGGATACTTATCTTCTCCGGCTCTGGAACAACAGTATCCATGTTGTAGACCCAGATTTCTGTAAAATTGCATATCACTATCCAGTTTGCTTTTTCTGACTTCGGAAGATTATTGTCATATCGTTTAGCCTGTTCATATGGAGTAAGCATCTTGCCACCGGACTGCAGTTCTTTCTCGTCTAATAAATGTTTCGAACCCTTCTGCTCGATCAGAACATGGACATCTGCAATATATCCGTCAATGTATCTTGTATGTACCTTACCGTCTTCTTCTGGCAGCTTTACTGCTTTCTCAAACCGGATATAGCTAGTCGGATTCTCAACTCCAAGTACATCATGAAGAAGCTCTATCCAGAATGAATGACAGTCCTGCTTCTCATCTCCACCATTTTTCCACTTATTGATAAACTGCCTTGCAGCTTCACGTTGTTCTGTGTCTGTCATTATGAATCTCCTGTTCAAGTGTCAATGTATTCGTATGATTTCAGTCTATCATAAATATTCCGATCATGCTACTGTAAAGACCAGTGTCGAGATATGAACGGACACGTTTTTCTAATTCTAATAATGTATATATTTTCTGGTTTCCTGATTCAGCAAATGATCTTGCTAATAATACTTGATAAAATTTTACATTTCTGTTAAAATAAAGACGTGCCACCAAAGCTACGGTGGGCGGTTGGTTCCTTCTTTGCAGAAGGACCTCGCTCCTTCTGACTAAGTATTCTGCCTGTATAAGGCCGATACAGAAAGGAGGGATGTACTTATGAGTGATTATGAAATATTATCACTGACGCTTATGATGCTTAGCATCGTAGTGACGTTATTGATTACGATCATTGATAACTCAAAAAAGTAACCGCCCCAGTGTTCAGTAAGGCGATTACTTCTTAGTAATTAATCTTGAACCAACCGTCTACCGGTGGCACCTTCATATAATCATATTAACAAACATGATTTTTATTGTCAATATAACTACTTGTCTTTTTCTCAGCTTTTGCGGCATTTATGTTTTTACACTATATCACCGTTGGATTTTCTAATGATGCTTTGGCTGTTGCGCCATGTGTTTACCGCTGTATGCTACTCTTCGGAGTCTGTTTTGTCTGCTGTTTTATTTTCCTCCTGCTCCTCTTCTTCCTGAGCAGGAAGGATGGTAACTGTTATCTGCTCGATCCGTCGGTCTCTTATGGAGTCTATCCTGAACCTGTAGTTTTCATACTCTATCTCACGACCGATATCGTTTTCATCAGGTATCTCTCCCAGTATGTCTATCAGGAAACCTCCTATAGTCTCGCTGTTTTCAGATTCAAGATCGATACCAAGTTCTTCATCGATATCATCAAGATCCATACTGCCGTCAACAACGAATCTGTCATCCGCAAGTTTCTGTATCTCCGGCTCGACTTCGTCATATTCGTCGTCGATATCGCCCATTACTTCTTCTATTATATCCTCCATGGTGACTATACCGGAGAACCCGCCATACTCGTCTATGAGGATGGCTATATGCTGTTTCGCAGACTGGAGTTCGAAAAACAGCGAATCTATGTTCTTCGTTTCCGGTACGAAATACGGCTTTCTCAGTATAGATCTTATATCTACATTCTCGAATCCGTCTTCACGTGCCTTTATGAGATAATCCTTGATATAGAGTATGCCTGTGATATTGTCGCTGTCGTCTTCATACACAGGTATCCTGGAATATCTCAGCTCCATAAGTTCATCGATATAATCCGATGTCGGTGCATTCACATCTATCGAAAAAACATCCGTTCTCGGAGTCATGACTTCATATGCCAGAAGATCATCAAAGGCGAAGATACTGGTTATCATTTTCTTGCCTTCTTCTTTGAGCTCGCCGCTTTCCTGACCTGCTTCCAGCATGGAAACCACATCATCTTCAGAGTATTCAACACTTGTCACGTCCGTGCGCTGTCTGAAAAGCTTCAGCATTATCGTCACAGCTACAGAAAGCAGCCATACGAAAGGCTTGAATACCAGCGCTATGAACTGTATCGGCTTGACTACACCCATGGCTATCTTATCAGCATGGAGCATAGCTATACGCTTAGGGAAAAGCTCCCCCAGCACCAGTGTGAAAAATGACAGTATCAGAGTGACCAGTATGACTGATATCTCCACACCGTACGGTACTCCGGCTGCTGTGAGCCATCTGCCTACGTCGTCCGAAAAACTTACTGCCGCTTCGGCACTTGTCAGGAACCCTGCCAGAGTTATCACTACCTGTATGGATGACAGGAACTTGTTAGGTTCATCTATCAGCCTGGAAAGCGCCTGCGCTTTTTTGTCTCCCTCCTGTGAAAGAGACCTTATTCTGTTTTTGTTGACTGAAACTATCGCCATTTCCGCTGCTGCGAAGTATGCGTTTATGATTATAAGTACTGCAAGTAATATTATTTGCCCCCACATGGGCCCGGGATCAGATGACATTTTTTACTCCTTTCTTTTTCGTAAAATATATTTTTCAGCCACAGGCTGATCCATTCTTATCCTTAGTATCTGCTGAGGATGCGGCGCCGAATCTATCGGCTGCCCTTCTTCATCCTGCATGATCTCAAGTTTCTGTGTGAAGAAATCGCAGTCCGGTCCGAATATCTCTATCTCGTCTCCAAGGACCATCTTGTTTCTCTGTTCTACTACAGCCATATGTGTTTCAGGGTCATAGCTTTTCACAAGACCTGTAAAGCTGTAGTCCCTGGTATATGCGCTGGTCTGATAATTCTGGTCTTCATTAGTAGGCTTGTCATAATAGAATCCTGTTGTGAACTCACGGTGACTGGCCTTCAGAAGCTCCTCCATCCACGCCGGATCATACACATAGTTTTCAGGATCGCTGTAGTAAGCATCTATGGCTTTCCTGTATACGCCTATAGTTATAGCCACATAGAAAACACTCTTCATACGTCCTTCGATCTTTGCCGATGCGATCCCTGCTGACGCCAGATCCGGTATATGCTCCAGCATGCACAGATCCTTCGAGTTGAGGATGTATGTACCTCTGCCGTCCTCTTCTACAGGATAGTATTCCCCGGGACGCTGTTCTTCAACAAGTCTGTATTTCCATCTGCATGGATGTGCACACTGTCCACGGTTGGCGTCTCTGTCAATCATGAAATTGCTCAGAAGACATCTTCCCGAATATGATATGCACATAGCTCCATGCACGAATGCCTCAAGCTCCATATCTTCAGGGATATTGTCCCTGATCTCCTTTATCTCTCTGAAAGTCAGCTCCCTTGCCAGGACAAGTCTTCTGACACCCTGTCTGTACCAGAAGTTTGCTGTGACATAATTAGTTGAATTAGCCTGTGTTGAGAGATGAAGCTCTGCACCCGGGATGATCTCTTTTATCATATCTATGATGCCAGGATCTGATACGATAAAAGCATCTATCGGTATGTGTCTTATGCCGGCAAGGTAATCCCTTAGAGGCTGGATATCTTCGTTATGTGCAAAAATATTCAGCGCCATATAACATCTGGCATCACGCTCATGAGCATATGCAACGCCTTCTTCGATCTCAGGAACGGTGAGGTTGCCTGCACCTGATCTGAGACTGAACATCTCTCCGCCGAAATATACAGCATCAGCTCCGTAATCTACTGCTATTTTAAGTTTTTCCAGATCCCCTGCGGGAGCCAGTAATTCCATTTTTTTCATTTGATGCTATATCACTCTCTTTCAAGTATACTTACAGAAACACCGTCGCCTACAGGCAGCACACATGTCTGTGCATAGCTGAGGCTGTTGATGTACTGCATGAATTCCCGCATCCTGCGGATGCTTGTTTTGTATTTTTTCCTGACGTCATACTGGTCTGAAGCGGTCATGCCTTTCATCAGTACATTGTCGCATATGATGATGGCGTCTTTCCGGCAAAGAGTCAGCGACAGATCCCAGAATTCTCTGTAGTGGCTCTTCGCCGCATCTATGAATACTGCATCGAAGATCCCTTCTCCGGTTTCGCCGATATATCCTCCGGATACGGCCATATCAGCAAGCACATCCCTGGCGTCTCCATGCAGCACCTCCACGCTGTCAGAAAATCCGAGACGTTTTATGTTGGCTGATGCCGTCTCGTACATGTCCTTGTCCGCCTCCACGGTGGTGACCTGGCATCCGCATTTTTCTGCAAAGCAGCAGGACGAATATCCTACAGCTGCACCTATCTCCAGCACTCTGCCTGCCTTTTTCAGACGCAGAAGAGCAGTTATCAGCTCCTCGGTATCTTTCAGTATGATAGGTACATGATCGGCCTGAGCCTCTTCCCTCAGTTCTGCAAGACCCTCTCCGCATCCTGTATAAAGACTGTCAGTATATTCTTTTACTATTTCATTCGTAATATTCATTCTGATATCAATACCATTTATTCTCACGGACTGCTTTATCATGTTCTTCATTAGTCTTTGAATATATTATGCTGCCG
>CAKQUI010000124.1 GCA_934277495.1 uncultured Clostridia bacterium
TGGTCGGGATGACAGGATTCGAACCTGCGGCCTTTGCGTCCCGAACGCAACGCTCTACCAAGCTGAGCCACATCCCGTTAACTTTATATATTATAATCCTTTTTGGTGGATATTGCTACTGGTTTTTATTATTTTTTTCAACTTTTTAAAAGGCGCATATATACGCTTGTGCTTGATATCTGGTGACAGCAGGAATATAATATATTCAAAAAAGAGGTTTTATTAACAGAAAGGAAGGCAGATTATGGATTTTTATGATGTTGTGAACAGACGTGGCAGTTATCGTGGCACTTTTCAGGATAAAGCGATACCGGAGGAAGATATAAAGAAGATATTCGAACCGGCGCTTAAAGCTCCATCGGGATACAATCTCCAAAGCACAAGCTTCGTGGTAGTGACTGATCAGGAACTTAGAAAACAGATATCAGAGCTTATGCCTTCAGATGCTACCAAAACTGCACCAGTTATCATCGTTGTCGTGTCACAGAGGATAGAAGCCGATGGTTACTGCTTTGAGATAGAGGATTACGGTGCTGCAACAGAAGCTCTTTGTCTCGGCATAACAGCTGCAGGATATGCTTCAGTCTGGATGGATGGAGACACCAATACTGACGGCAACAGTGATAAGATAAAGAAACTCCTTGGGCTTCCGGCAGACAGGACTGTAAGGACGATACTTCCGGTAGGAGTGCCTGAAGGTGAAGTAAAACAGAATTCAAAGAAATCTTTTGAAGAACGTGTCACTTTCAATCGTTTCGAATAACTTAAAGCTTTCAGCAGCTGGCAGACGGCTGCAAAGCTGGCCATGAAAAGCTATTGAAGCAAGGTTACAAGTGAATGAATGAGTAAAGATAATAAAACCGGCAGATCCTGATATGATGCCGGTTTTTTTATTTGCCTGATATGGAGTGAGCGTGGCTTTATCACATCCTTCACATGATGATTTTTGAAAATTCCTATGCAGAAAAAAATGAGACGGCTTAAACCGTCTCGGAAAAAATCAGACTTTTCAGGTCATATCAGTATACCTGTCTGTTTATTTTTGATTTACTTTGCTATGCGTCAGCACTTCGCTTCTTTGCCTGAGATCTTTCTTATTACCAGCAGAACTGCGATCATAAGTACGACTGATAAAGGCAGTATCAGGAGGCTCTTTGTGAGTCCTGCCAGTATGTAGCTGACGAACGAGACGGCGGCTACTGTTATAGCGTAAGGCAACTGTGTGTTTACATGGTTTATGTGGTTGCACTGTGCACCTGCCGATGCCATGATAGTGGTATCTGAGATAGGTGAGCAGTGGTCTCCGCATACAGCGCCTGCCATGCATGCCGATATGGATATGATCATCATAGTCTCATCTGTACCAGCAAATACAGCAACTACGATCGGGATGAGGACTCCGAATGTTCCCCATGAAGTTCCTGTAGCGAACGCCAGGAAACATCCTATCACGAAGATTATAGCAGGCAGGAAGCTCATCAGCGATGCAGCGCTTGTCTTCATTACACCGGCAACGAATTCAGCAGCACCGAGGCTGTCTGTCATTGC
The DNA here is from genome assembly GCA_934277495.1 of uncultured Clostridia bacterium. Taxonomy (GTDB): domain Bacteria; phylum Bacillota; class Clostridia; order Peptostreptococcales; family Anaerovoracaceae; genus Lentihominibacter. The sequence goes on from CAKQUI010000124.1 coordinate 1,549, forward strand.
CTTGAGCGTCCATGCGAATGTCAGTATGAGTATCGCAGGTACCATTGCCTTGAATCCGTCAGGAACACATTCCATACATTCGCTGAGGCTCAGTACACGTCTTACTATGTAGAAGATCAGTGTGATCACCAGTGCGAAAAGGCTTCCCAGTGAAAGTCCCACAGAAGCATCACTGCTTGAGAATGCGGCAACGAAACCGTTTTCTCTGATGAAACCGCCTGAATAAAGCATTCCGGCAGCACATAATATTATAAGTGTGATGATCGGGAATACAAGGTCAATGACTTTGCCGTTGCCTTCAGGCAGATCTGCTGTGGATTCGGCATAAGGTCTGTCGCCTGTAGTGAAAATGTCGTTGTTGAGTATAGCGTTGTCTTCATGCTTGCGCATAGGACCATAATCTATCTTGCCTGCTGTGATGACGATCATCATAGTGATAGTCAGTATAGCATAGAAGTTGAACGGTATCGCACGCATGAACAGTGAGAAACCGTCCTCTCCCGGTACGAAACCTGTTACAGCGGCAGCCCATGATGATATAGGTGCGATGATACAAACAGGTGCAGCAGTGGCGTCGATGAGATACGACAGCTTTGCACGGGAAATATTATGCTGGTCAGTGATAGGTCTCATAACGCTTCCTACTGTGAGACAGTTGAAATAGTCGTCGATGAAGATGAGCACTCCCAGCAGTATCGTAGCGAACTGGGCGCCGGTACGGGTCTTGATGTGCTCCTGAGCCCAGCGTCCGAATGCTGCAGAACCGCCGGTCCTGTTCATGAGGCTTACCATGACTCCAAGTACGACCAGGAATACCAGTATACCTACATTGTAGCTGTCTGACAGTACATGGATGATACCGTCGTTGAGCACGTGGTTGAATGTACCTTCAAAAGAGAATCCTGAATAGAACAGTCCTCCGATGACGATACCGATGAACAGAGAACTGTATACCTCTTTAGTGATAAGCGCCAGTACGATAGCTACAACAGGCGGGATCAGCGACCAGAATGTAGCATACATTCCAGGTGTATATTCTTTTCCCTCTGCGAATACCATCATAGGGCAAGCTGCGATAAGTAACGCCATGATAGCGAATACCAGTACAGATCTCCTGCTGAAATGGTTTTTCATTTTTTCACTCCTTCTTTTGCTTCAAAAAAATACAGGCTGATCGAGCCTGTATCTGGCTGAATAATGTTGAAATATCATAAATATTATAGTATATTTATAGGCGTTTGAGAAGATATATGTACATATTCGGATATGAAAGTATATTCGAATAATTCACACAACAACTGCAGATCAAAGGGTTTTCATGGAGAAATAAAAATGTTGAACGGACTTGTAAGTGTTCTTGTAGTATTCATTATATTAGGGGTGGGATGTTATTTCACCATAAGAGAGAAGTGGCCGGAAAACACGAACAAAGTGTTTTCGATAGTGGTGGTGCAGATAGCGGCACCTTCTCTTGCAATAGTAAGTATAGAAAACAGGTTCACGCCTGATATGCTGAGGGAGGCTCTGCTGAACCTTCTTATCATCGCAGGCAGCATAATGCTCATGCATATTATCGGAGGGCTGCTGGCCAGGGTGCTGAACCTTTCCAGGGAAAAGGGCGCCGTATTCACGACTACATTCACATTCAACAATACGATGTTCATAGGACTTCCTATAAATCAGATCGTTTTCGGACACGATGGACTGCCGTACCTGTTCACTTTCTATCTCGTTACGATAGTGATGTTCTGGAGTCTCGGTGCATATACGCTGTGCAGTGCTTCTGCTTCGGGAGGCAGGTCTTTTTCTGTGAAAAAGATATTCAGTCCGGGACTCATAGGTGTACTTATTGGCTGTGTTCTGGCGGAAACAGGATGGAAACTTCCTGTTATACTGGAAACATCACTGTCATATCTTGGAGATGTCTGCGTACCTCTTTCACTGCTGGTGATAGGATCGAACCTGGCAAGATCGCTTAAAGGCGGTCTGCAGCGTATAACAGTGGATCAGATAATGATAATGGTCGCAAAGTTCGTGCTGCATCCTCTTATCATCTGGGGCGCATTCACACTGCTTGGCGTAAGCGGTCTGCCGCTCAAGGTGTTCATACTGACAGCATCGCTGCCATGTCATGCACAGACTGCGATAATGGCTGAATTTTATGATCTTGAAGGAGAGTATGCCTCGAATCTTGTAAGCCTGTCGACGCTGATAAGTCTTGTGACTATACCTGTATATGCCAGCATCCTGCTTTGATATAAACTTAATAGAATTGATCGGACAAAAATTAACAGATATCGCTTTCTGAACAACAGATACTATGTGTATCGGTAAGAAAGCGATGTTTTTTTATGTTTTTTTGTAAAAAGTGAAACTTTTTCAGCCTCAGACGACACTTATATAACAGGCTTGTTTTTATGACAGCCGGCCAAGTAATATACGAGGAGGAAAAAAATGAGTGGAATGAAAAGAAGACAGCACAAGAATGCGTATCAGGTGCAGGAGTATATCTCGAAGAACGTACGCCTGCTCAGGCTCCTGAACGGAATGAGTCAGGTAGAGGCAGCAGAGGCCTTCAATATGTCGAGACCATGCTACTGCAGTCTGGAAGGCGGTATGAAAATGCCGGACTTCACGACGGTCTGTATGGTTGCAGACTATTACGGGATCAATCTCGATTACCTCATAAGTTTCGACATATCCGAGCACTTCATGTCCATGCTGACATCAGGTACCCACGAATCCAAAACCATACAGTTTGCAGAGAGGTATCTGATGCTGTCACATGGTGCAAGACAGCAGATATGCAGACGCATGGAGGATATGATCTCTAGTGAGGAAGCATACAACCATTTTCCATGGGATTACAGCAGCTGCAGCAGGTAGGAGAAAAAGCAGCTGTATGTGGGAAGAGCGTGCATGTAAAACATATATGCACATACCTGTATATGATCGGTCATTACGCATGTTTTACAGAAAGGAGATAAAATGGGCCGCAGAAAAAAGACTAATGACACAAATACATATCAGGCACAGAAATATATAGCGAAAAACATACGCTTCATGAGACAGCTTAACGATATAAGCCAGCTGGAAGCCGCAGAGATATTCGGGATGTCGAAAACACGATACAATGTTCTGGAGAGCGGCGATAAGCCCTTTGACCTTACGACTGTCTGCATGATCTCTGATTATTACGGTGTGGATCTCGGCTATTTCATAAGTTTCGATATTTCTGAGCACTTTATGTACGAGCTGACCTCCGGCACATATGAGTCAAGGACGAGCCGGTTCGCATCGGGATATCTAAGACTTTCCTACGGTTCCAGGCAGCAGGTCTGCAGGCGGATAAGCGATATAATTTTAAAGGAGGAACTGTATAACCACTTAGCATGGAGGTATGACGAGCATGAATAAAAAGAAAAACACCAACTGCAGGATGAAATATCTGAGCAGCAATATGAAACTGCTGAGGAAGACAAGCGGTATGAGTCAGGAACAGATATCAGAGAAGCTGAATATAATCAGGTCTACATATGCATATTACGAATCAGGTTCAAAGGTTCCTGATCTGCAGACGATAGATTCTCTGGCGTCGCTTTATGATATAGAACTTGATGTGCTTATCAATCATGATCTGTCGAAGGGTATAGTGAACAGGATATATTTCGATGAAAGTTCCGACGAGCTTGCCGATGTCCTGAATGATTTCCAGAAACTTTCGGCATCCTCCCAGAAGCTTATCATGGAAAGAATGGAGACACTTCTGGAGCGTGAAAATGCTATCTTTACAGAATATACCGGAGCCAGGGAAAAAGAATAAATAGTCCTCAGATAATTAGCACTCGCTACTTGACAGTGCTAACAAAAAGGGATATACTTTAATCACAAGCTGAAGAAAACTATACAGCTGCCGCTCCACTGGAGGAGGTATCAGAAGACAGACACATGAAAGGCCGCCTGGCGATACAGGCAGCATGATATACAGCAGAATACCTCACAGGCAGTTCCTGTGAGGTGTTTTCTTTCCAGTATGAATTTATGACAAGGGGTGATAGTTATGGCAGCAAAGCGTGATTGCTATGAGGTACTGGGAGTGAGCAGGGATGATTCCCAGAGCGATATAAAAAAAGCATACAGG
>CAKQUI010000125.1 GCA_934277495.1 uncultured Clostridia bacterium
TTTGACGCCTGACCACCTGTATTGGAGTAAACTTCTGTATCGAATACCAGGATGTTGATGTTTTCGCCTGATGCCAGAACATGGTCGAGACCGCCATATCCGATATCATAAGCCCATCCGTCACCGCCGAGAGCCCATACTGACTTCTTAACGAGGTAGTCTTTCAGCTCCATGATCCTGCCGCAGAGCATGTTAACTACTTCATCAGTTGTGGACATAGACTCGATAGCTTCGATGACCTTGTCGCTCTTTGCTCTTGTTTCAGTGCCGTCATCTTTGTATTCAAGCCACTCTTCCATCGCCTCTTTGACCTTTTCGTCAACGTCCAGTTCGAGAAGAGCTTTCATATTGTGTTCTATCTTTTCTCTCATCTGCTTTGCAGCCAGCAGCATACCGTATCCGTACTCTGCATTGTCTTCAAACAGTGAATTTGCCCATGCCGGACCTCTGCCGTTCTCATCCTTGCAGTACGGCATAGTCGGTGCTGATGCACCCCAGATGGATGAGCATCCTGTAGCATTTGCTATGAGCATCCTGTCTCCGAAGAGCTGAGTTGCCAGCTTGATGTACGGAGTCTCACCGCAGCCTGCACATGCGCCTGAGAACTCGATGTATGGTTTAGCGAACTGACTTCCCTTTACTGAAGTCTTATCTGCTTTTTCATCCTTTCTCGGCAGTTTGATACCATATGCCCAGTTTTCGCTTTCTTTAACGACATCTGCATACGGCTTCATTACCAGAGCCTTTTCCTTTGAAGGACAGATATCTGCACAGTTGCCGCATCCCAGGCAGTCGAGAGCTGAAAGCTGCATCCTGTAGTGAAGTCCTTCCATTCCTTTGCCTGCAGCCTTTATGGTCTTGAAGCCTTCAGGAGCAGAGATCTTCTCGACATCGTCAAGGAGCATAGGTCTGATAGCAGCATGCGGACATACGAATGAGCACTGGTTGCACTGTATACATTTGTCAGCCTGCCATTCAGGGAGATATACGGCTACGCCACGCTTCTCGTATGCAGCTGTTCCTGACGGGAATGTTCCGTCTTCCATGCCGTTGAATGCACTTACTGGCAGATCGTCGCCTTCCTGTCTGTTCATAGGCATGAGTATTTCTTCGATGAACTCTGGGAGTTCTTCGTATTTTTCTTTAGGGTTCTCTGCGTCAGCCCATTCGTCAGGTACATTTATCTTTCTGATAGCTGTGATACCTTCATCTACAGCTGCACAGTTCATGTCAACGATGTTCTGACCCTTCTTCTTGTATGTCTTTTCGATACCTTCCTTAAGGTATTCCACAGCCTTTTCTATAGGCATTACATCTGTAAGCTTGAAGAATGCAGCCTGCATCACCATGTTGATCCTGCTTCCAAGACCTACTTTCTCAGCGATCTTCCATGCGTCTATAACATAGAAGCTGATCTTCTTCTTAGCCAGATCCCTCTTCACTTTTGCAGGAAGAGCCTTTTCTATTTCATCGTCGCTCCACAGGCAGTTCAGCAGGAATGTGCCACCCTTCTTGAGATCCTTGAGCATATCGTACTGTCTGATATATGCCTGGTTGTGACATGCCACGAAGTCCGCCTGGTTTATCAGGTATGTGGACTGTATCGGGTGTTCACCGAATCTCAGATGAGATACTGTAAGACCTCCTGATTTCTTTGAGTCATATGCAAAGTATCCCTGAGCATACATATCAGTCTTGTCACCGATGATCTTGATAGCTGTTTTGTTGGCGCCTACTGTACCATCGGAACCCAGACCCCAGAACTTACATTTGATAGTGCCTTCCGGTTCTCTTGCGATACCCTCTGTGTACGGCAGCGAGTGACCTGTAACATCGTCTTCGATACCAACAGTAAAGTTGTTCTTAGGCTTCTTGTGATACAGGTTGTCATATATAGCATGTATCATGCCCGGCATAGTATCCTTTGAACCGATACCATAACGTCCGCCGTATACTTCCGGAGCGTTCCTCTCACCGTAAAGCATTGTCTTGATATCCTGATAGAGCGGCTCACCCAGTGATCCCGGTTCTTTTGTCCTGTCGAGGACTGCGATCCTTTCAACAGTTCTCGGAAGCACCTTCATGAAATATTCTTTTACGAATGGTCTGTAAAGTCTTACCTTGATGAGACCTACTCTGTGACCTTCCGCCACCATCTTGTTCATAGTCTCTTCGATAGTCTCACATACTGAACCCATCGCAACGATGACATTCTCTGCATCATGTGCTCCAACGTAGTCGAAAGGATGATAGCTTCTTCCTGTCATCTCGCTGATCTTGTCCATGTATTCTACAACTATCTCAGGTATCCTGTCATAAAATTTGTTTGAAGCTTCTCTTCCCTGGAAGAAGATATCAGGGTTCTGAGCTGTACCTCTTATAACTGGATGTTCCGGATTGAGTGCTCTGTCCCTGAATTCCTGCACAGCATCCCAGTCAACCAGTTTCCTGAAGTCTTCATAACTGAATACTTCGATTTTCTGTATTTCATGTGAAGTCCTGAATCCATCAAAGAAGTGCAGGAAAGGAACTCTGCCCTTTATTGATGCCAGATGTGCGATACCGCCAAGGTCCATTACCTCCTGTACCGAACCTGATACCAGCATTGCGAAACCTGTCTGTCTGCAGGCCATAACGTCTGAGTGGTCTCCGAAAATACAGAGTGCATGCGTCGAAACACTTCTTGCTGCAACATGGAATACTCCAGGAAGCAGTTCTCCTGCGATCTTGTACATGTTCGGGATCATGAGCAGTAATCCCTGCGATGCAGTATATGTAGTTGAAAGTGCTCCTGCAGCAAGCGAGCCGTGAACTGCTCCTGCAGCACCTGCTTCTGACTGCATTTCTGCAACCTTAACTGTCTGTCCGAATATATTTTTTCTCCCATATGCGGCCCATTCATCAACAACTTCGGCCATTGTGGATGAAGGCGTTATAGGGTAAATTGCTGCGACATCAGTAAAGGCGTATGAAACATGCGCTGCTGCTGTATTACCGTCCATAGTTTTCATTCGTCTTTGTGTCATATTTCCCTCCAAAGTTTTACTGGTTCAACTATATTGCCAATCATTTTATATAGTTAAACAATTAACGATTTGCAAATTTCATGCCATTGAGCGTGTATGAAATTTTGTACATACTATATACTTTATCCTATAGTTAAGGAATTGTCAATATTGCATTGATAATTATACAAAATACATAAAAAAACTATTCTACGTTGAAATTCGGACATTTCAGATACGTCTCAGCATTCTGTAAAGGTCCTTGTGAACCTTCACTGTTGTTATATGTATCGTTTGCTGTTATAATATATTTGTCGAATTATGTTTAAAAAGGAAGTACCGAATATTGAATAAATTTAATAAATGGCGGCACGACAAGGAATTTGATACAAAAACCCTGCTGACCGATATCAATATCAGTAAAAATGAAAATAAATCCGGCGAAACCGGCTCTGCCACTGAAGCTGACGATCCTTCCGCCACAAAAAAGGCGATCGATCTGAAAGAACTCTATGATGCGGATAAAGAGACGGCCCCTGAGAAAAAGACCCAGGTATACGAACCGAAGCTGCTGACCCCTGAAGACGACATCTATGAAGACGTCCTCGCACAGCTTTCATGGGCACCGACAAAGCCAAAATACTGGTTCGAGGAGTTCGGCGACTACTGGTCCTGCAGCTGCGGACATATCAACAGAGGCGACAGCTGCAAAAACTGTGGCCTTTCACGTGATATCCTCCGTTCACTGTTCATCCTCCACAAGCCGGCAAATGAGCCAGGTAAACTCAGTAAAAAACTCAGGAAGACAAAAGCTCTGGCTGACAAGGAGGATGCACTGCATAATGCGAGAGAACAGCAGGCAGGAATGGCATCCAGCACAGATACCGACAATATCCAGCCCATTGCAAAACAGTCCGATATACAAACCAGCGCTCCTGTAAAACCATCTGTCAGTGATGATCTTTCCGCCAGCGGATCATACAGAAATACGCCTGATGCTGCAGAAAACATCATCAGGATCACTGATAATATGACGCCTTCTACAGACGACAAACCCGACGAAGATGCAGGATACCATCAGTCGGAAAACGATTTCGCACTGTCTGCTGACACAAATTACCTGGAGGCAGCACCGGCATCACACAGTTTTTCTGACACACTCAGAAAAAAGAAAAAAATGATCATAATAATCATTTCTGCAGTGATCCTGGCGGCACTGCTGGCCATCGGAGGCTATTTCATTTATAAATACTTCGCAGCACCGGCTATGGCTTATGAAGAAGCACAGAAACTTCAGTCCTCAGGAAAGTATACAGAAGCTATAAAGAAATACGAAGAGCTTGGTGATTACAAGGATTCCAGAAATCTGATATGGAGCTGCTACTGCAGCATAGGCGATGGATACTTCGATGAAGGGAACTATGCCGAAGCTATCAAAACATATAACACTGCTCTTGAGCTCAAGGAAAGCGATACGCTGCATGACAAGATATGGAAAAGTTACTGCAAAACAGCCGACCGCTATCTTGAAAAGAAAAGCTATGAAAAGGCTATCAGCACTTATAACAAGGCTCTTGAACTTAAAGACAGCAACAATGTCCGTGACAAGATCAACAAGGCTAAATACGGATATGTCAAGGCACGCAAGTCAAAAGGCGGCGACAAGTTCGAAACATATCTGTCAGAGCTCATGAAGATAAACTACTCCGGTGTGCGTGAAATATATGACGAATACTACGCATGGCATGTCACCATAATAGCCAACAATTCCGAAACGGATTTCAGCAATGACATGAAGAAGATAAACAGACGTGATACCGCATATTTCCACACATCATTAAGCGGAGGCGAACCCGATGAAACCATAGATCTTTACTATGAAGTGACATGGCCAAACGGATCACACCAGATATTCGATACAGACAACTCATGGAAATCAGGTGCAAAGATGACTGCACGATTCCAGTATCCGATGCCGCTGTTCGGACGCCAGGGAAAGCTGACATTCAAACTGTACGACAAATCGACACAGGAACTTCTCGGAACAGACAGCATAACATTCACAAAATAACAGAAACCAGAACATACCATCAGCAATGGTGGTATGTTTTTTTGCCCCAAAAAGAACGACCGCTTAATCGAAGTCTCTCATATCACTCTGTATCCGTAAGACGCAGGATTTTCGTTCAGGACCAGGCGGCAAGGAAACGAACCCCAGAGCGTACTCTTAGTACGTGGCAGTGAAATGACACCAAATCGTAGATTTGGGCATTTCTTGCATGAGACCTTCCTTGGAACCAAAGATTCCGGGATAGGACTTCAAGGAGCGAGTTATCCGCAGCCAACAACGCCATGGGCAATTTTAACAAGTCTAGTCGTGAACCGCCAACGCTTACGCTCCAACAGGCTGACGCCTGTTTGCTGTCCGTTCTGTCTAGCCAGGCAAAGCCTGGGATAGAAAGGCACGTGCTGAAGCACTGCGGTTCTGACAGGGGACCTTCCAAAAAAAGAGAGACCTCTCAATTGAAGTCTCTCTTGAATCACTCTGTCTTCGTAAGACGCAGGATTTTTCGTTCATGGCTAGGCGGCAAGGAAACGAGCCCCGGAGCGTACTCTTGTACGTGAGGAGCGAGTTGTCCGCAGCCAACAACGCCAT
>CAKQUI010000126.1 GCA_934277495.1 uncultured Clostridia bacterium
ATATCAGCATACATATTGCAGCTATCACTACTGCAAGTATCGCATTGTTACGCAGTTCCTTTCCGACAGACGGACCGAACAGTTCCTGTGCCACTACGTCTTTGTCAGTAGTGCCGAATTTCTCGTTTATAGCACTTATGACTTTTGCTCTTTCATCACTGTTCAGGGACTTTATAGTCCTTATCATTATCTGTTTGTTGTCTTCACCTGAATATATTATCTCAGGATCCAGCTTGAACTTCGAAACAGCTTTTTCGACATCTGCTGTCTTGACAGTCTTGCCCATATCCATCTGTATCATTGTACCGCCGGTGAAATCTATACCGTAGTTTAGACCTCTGACTATACCAAAGCCCAGACCTACCAGCAGTATTATGATCGATATCGCATAGAATATCTTTCTGTTCTTTATGAAATGCAGCATCCTGCTGATGTGGAACGATGCTTCATTGTTCTCTTTGATACCGAAAAATGACTTCTTGCTGAATACTCTGCTGTTGGCCATGATCCCGATATAGAGCTGTGTCACAACGACTGCTGTGAAAATGCTCACAACTATACCTATCATAAAGGTCCATGCGAATCCCTTTACAGAGCTTGTTCCTATCTCATAAAGGATTACAGCAGCTATCAGTGTCGTTACCTGAGAATCGACAACTGTAGTCAGCGCACGCTTGAAACCATCCTGACACGCTACTCTTACAGTCTTGCCATTCATGATCTCTTCACGTATTCGTGCAAATATTACTACGTTGGCGTCCACCGCCATACCTATGGACAGTATGATACCCGCTATTCCAGGTAGTGTAAGCACGCTGCCCATCAGCGACATTATATTCAGCACTATCACTACATAAAGAAGCAGTGCCAGGTCTGCTGCAATACCCATTCCCCGGTATGCCACCAGCATCAGGAGCAGCACTATGGCAAGTCCTATAAGACCTGCATACACACTCATTTCCAGAGCATTGTATCCGATCTTCGCAGACTGTACCGATGAATTCACTTCTTCAAGTTCAAGCGGAAGTGAGCCGCCGTTTATAAGTGCTGCCAGGTTTGAAGCTTCTTCTTTTGAGAACTTTCCTGTTATGGAGCACTTTCCGCCGCTTATAGGTTCATTTACGTTCGGTGCTGAAATTATCTGATTATCGAGGATTATCATTATAGCTTTGTCGCCTACACCATCAACACTGGACTTTACAGCACCGCTGTACGCCTTCTGTGTCGCCTGATAAAACGCATCCGATCCGCTGCTGTCGAACTGCAGCGATACAGCATATCCTGCGCTTTCGCTGTCTGTAGCGACTTCCGCCTTCTTGACACTGCCGCCGTCCAGCACAGTCGTACCGTCAGCCAGTGCGAACTGCAGCTGTGCCGTCTTGCCTATCTGCTGGATAGCTTCATCGGCATCCTCTGCACCAGGCAGCTCTACTCTTATCCTCTTGTCACCTTCGATAGTAACCACAGGTTCTGCAAGACCCATCTGGTTGACACGTTCTTCGATTACCGCCTGAGTCTGTTCCATGGCGTCTCTCAGCTCATCCCCTGTGAGCTTCGTGTTCTTTGCCTCCATTACTACATACACGCCGCCCTTGATGTCAAGACCCAGCTGCATCCTGTCTTTGATCGGTTTGACTGGACCTGCACCTTGTATCGTGAGGTACCAGCCAGCAGCGATTATTATGCAAACTATCACTGCTAAAACTTTTCTCAGCTTGTAGTTCATAAAATTATTTTTCCTCCAGTAATAAATATTGTACGCTCAAAGAATTCCCCTTTGACTCGCATAAAAAATCATACTTTTTATATTTTACTACTTTTTTCCGCTGTAAACAAGTATTTAACTGTGATTGTTAGTGTTATTTATGTTTCACACATACAGTGCTGAAAAGTTTATATGCAGCCTGATCTGTTACATCCTGCAGCGTGCCCGTCGGATAACCATAAATGTATGCGTGTCTTCACACAACTAAAGTATATCCTTGAGCTAAATAACTTCTTGAAATCACCTGTATGCAATGTTATAATAGTTCTCGTTAAGCCGGCGTGATGGAATTGGCAGACGTGCGGGACTCAAAATCCCGTGGTGGCAACACCGTATGGGTTCGACCCCCATCGCCGGCACCATTTTTGTAAAGGCTTTTATACCGCACTGCGGTATTGGTTTATCAAGTAAATTGATCCAGAAAACAAGAACACATTTTAGGAGGAACACTTAATGAACGGTAACTTACTGACAACTTTACTGCCTCTGATTGCGCTGCTGGGTATCATGTATTTCCTGCTCATCAGACCACAGAAGAAGAGAGAAAAAGAAGTCAACGCTATGAGAAGCGGACTGCAGGTAGGAGATGAGATCATAACTATCGGTGGTATCTGCGGCAAAATAGTAAAGACTAAAGACGAATCTCTCGTTATACAGGTCGGCGCTGACAGAGTGAAGTTCGAGATCATGAGATGGGCTGTTTCAAAAGTAGTGGAAGAAGGCAAGAACCACGCATCAAAGAACAAGGCAGCTCAGGCCGAAGAAAAAGAAACTGAAGAAAAAGAAACTAAAAAAGCAAAGCCTAAGAAGCTCAATGGAGCAGCCAAGGATGAAAAAGCCGAAGAAAAACCGGCTGAAGAAACAGCAGCTGAAGAAACTCCTGCACAGGAAGAAGCACCTGCTGAAAACAGCGAAACTGAAACTGAAGAAAAATAAAAATTTTGCAGACCACAAAAATACCAGTATCCATTATACTGGTATTTTTTATAGCATAGTAAATATCTCCTTCGGAGATATTTACGGAGTTTCATAAAAAGTACATTAAATGCGTTGCTGCTGTGCAGCAACATGTGTGCAAAGAAATCAAGGATTTCGTCTTGCACACTTTTTTATAGTATTTTTATTGAAAAACAAGAGTAATATATAGCGGAGGTATTTGTCTTATGGAATTTATAAGAAAGACTCTCAAAGCCTTTGCTTTCAGTCTGATGATCTTTATCATCCTTACTCTGATACTGGCACTGCTGATACAGTTCACATCATTTCAGGAAAAATGGGCGGTATATGGTCTTGCTGCATGTCTGTCGATAGCATGTCTGATACTCGGCGTATCAGAAGGTATCATCACCAGCAGAAAAGGTATCATTACTGGCATCGCAGCCGCAGCAGTTTTCATACTCATTATACGCTTTTCTGTATGTGCCGTATTCTCGTCCATGTCAGGAATAACTGATGTAAGCCCGCTGTGTATTATTCCTCTTCTGACCGGTACTGCCGGCGGTGTAATGGGATCGAACAGGTCATCCTCATGACCTGTTCATATCATCACATTATACATTCACAACTTCAAGTTCTTCTTCTTTTATCTTTTCCATATGTTTTTTGCCGAAGATCTTGTACATCACAGGGATTATCACGAGCGTCGTCAGTGTTCCGTATATGAGTCCGCCGATGCATACCACAGCTACCGGCTGTATCATCTCAGCACCATCGCCAAGACCTATAGCCAGAGGCAGGAGGCCCAGAACAGTTGTCACGGCTGTCATGAGCACCGGTCTCATCCTGACCGCCCCGGCATTTATTATGGCTTCATCCATCTCCATGCCTTCCAGTCTGAATCTGTTTATACAGTCTACGAGCACGATGGCATTGTTTACGACTATACCCATAAGCATCACGAATCCCATCATCGATACTACACTGACTTCTTTTCCTGTTATCAGAAGACCCAGCATGCCGCCGGTAAACGCCAGCGGTATCGTGAATATTACGATGAACGGAGATCTCAGGGACTGGAACTGCGCCACCATGATGAGATACACAAGTATGAAACCAATGGCAAGCATAAGCATCATCTGAGTCATGGCATCTGCGATCTGTTCGTTCTGACCACTGTATTCCACCCTTACTCCGTCAGGAACAAGTTTTTTATCTGCTATCACTTTCTTCACATCATCAGTGACATGAGTGATGTTATAGCCGTCTCTGACTCCTGCAGTGACCTTCAGACTTCTCTTCTGGTCTGTATGGTTTACAGAGTCAAGAGATGCTCCGTTCTTTATATCTGCTATCCTTGAAAGACTGACTTCGGATTTTGTACCATCCTTTTTCTCCACACTGAGCTTCATATCCTTGAGTTCCTTTTTCGTCAGATTCTTTCCTTTGGAGTTTTCCACCATCACGTCCACCGATCCATCGGACTGCTTGAGTGTGGTAGCTGTTGTCTCTTTTTTGATCTTGCTGGCGATCTGCTGATACACCTGAGCTACTGTAAGTCCTTCTTTCATGGCAAGGTTTTTGTTCACAACTACTTTGAGCTCTTTGGAACTTTCCTCGTCGACATTCGATACATCCTCAAGGGACTTCATCTTGCCGAGCTGTTTTTCTATACTGCTGCCAGTGGATCTCAGCAGATCCAGGTCATCGCTGTAAAGTGCCAGCTCTACATCATTTCCGCCCATCATCGAAGACATATCCATACTTGCCGAGGTCGTTATCTCGCATCCGTATTTTTTCGACAGCTTGTCCAGCTTTGCTGATATTTCCTTGCCTTTGTCAGCCTTGCCGTCCTCCAGCACGACATATATCATCGTGGATGTCACATCCTGCTGTGCAGCTCCTCCGCTCAGCATACTCATTGTATTGCTGGACAACATTGCTCCTGTAGTCTTGACGCCACCTGTCTTTTTTATCTCATCTACTATCTTGTCTGTAGTTTCTGATGTTTCTTTCAAAGTACTTTCGTCAGGCATCTGCACAGTTGCAGTTATCTCAGTAGTGCTCATCGACGGCATATATGAGAAACCTCTTGCCAGTGCAAGTCCTGATGAAGCCAGCAGTATAAGTATGCCTCCGATTATCAGAACTTTCTTGTGGCATATGCTCCATCCGGCTATCTTCCTGTACTTTGCAATAAACCTGCTGTCCGATCCGAGCACAGTCTTTTTTGTTTCCTTTACAAGCATACCTTTCGCCATGGCCGGTACGAGAGTAAGCGCTATGAACAGGCTGGCAAGCAGTGAATAAGCCACTGTCAGGGCAAGATCGAGGAATATATCCTTCGTCATACCATCAACGAAAACAATAGGGACAAAGACACATATAGTCGTAAGAGTCGATGCCGTTATAGCTCCGGAAACCTGCACCGCACCTGAAAATGCTGCCTGTATCTTGCTGTATCCAAGAGCTCTGAGCCTGTATATGTTCTCTATAACTACGATGGAGTTGTCCACCAGCATACCGACGCCTATGGCCAGTCCCGAAAGAGATATCATGTTCAGCGTGACTCCCGAAAAATACATCATCATCACTGCAAAGAGGACGCTGACCGGTATGCTGACTGCCGTTATCAGTGTAGGACGTATATCTCTCAGGAAGAACAGCAGTATCAGTATCGCAAGAGCTGCACCAAGCAGGAGATTCTGCAGCACTGAGTTGATTACCATATGGATATAATCTCCCTGGTCAGACAATGTTATGAATTCCAGATCATCGTATTTGTTTTCCAGCTGGCTGAACTTGTCCTGTATATTGCCGGAAACATCAGCTGTAGCATAACTCGACTGTTTTGTAAAGCTGAGCAGCACGCCGTTTTCTCCATTGATCTTGGCATATGTGTCAGCGGACTGATCGGCATATGTC
>CAKQUI010000127.1 GCA_934277495.1 uncultured Clostridia bacterium
TCGAACAGACCTGTGACAGACTGGTTTATGAGGACAAGCCTGCTTTTACCTACGGTATTTTTACTTACTGCCATATTACCTGCATTTCCACTGCAATTTAATAATTTCAAATCTGCAGTAGTTGAAATATCACAACGTAACATTGTAAGTATTTCGTTGATTATTTTAGATTTATCTTGAAGACTTAATCCTTCGAAAACATTTCTGTTTTGCTTAATTTTATTCCCCTGATTTGCTGGACGCTTTTTATAAATCGTATTTGTTAATTTTTCTACGAACAAATCATACAATGCAATGCAATCATCATCAGAAAATCCATCATATTTCTCACTTACAGTCTCACTGCCATTTTTCTCTAAATATTTTTCTACCCTTCTAATTACATTTTCTGACTCTTTACCAACATTCAACTGTATATTTCCTTTAAATTGCAGTGTTATTTCATTCGCACCCCTTATCCTCATAGGAAACCCGTCAACTGATATCAGTGAGTTTTTCTTTATCTTCTCCCTGAGTATCCTGACGTTCTTCATGCCTTTGACAGTTTCAAAGTATTCTTTGAGCACATCGCCTCCCTGCGGTATCCTGTTTGCTATATATACTGGGACTTCTATTATCTGTCTTGCTCGTGCTCCTTTCTTGCCGTCGAATTCAATGAATGCGAAATATGCCGTGTTCGGGCTTGTGTATCCTCCGTATTTTTCAGGGTCAAGACCCTTTTTCAGATTGATGACAGAACCGCTGCCTTTCTTTGCTATGGTCTCATTGAACAGCTGACCCTTGCCGCAGTATGTATACTCCGTATAGAGTATATTGTTCTGCTGCATCGTCCGGCGCACAGTTGCTATCGTGCCCTGCTTTCCAGTGTCCTTGTCGGCAGCTTCCCATACGAGAGTCCTGCCACGGTACACATCATGATCGAACACACGATTGATACTGTAATTCGTTTTATAATTTTCTTTCATCCAGGCCAGCGGATTCGATGTGAACTTCGCATTATATACATCACCTACAACGATGTTCAGATATGCGTCCTTGGCATGGTGATAGTCATTGACTCTCCTCGATTTGAGCATATGTATATTGTTCCTGCGAAACTGCGACGCCAGTGCCGCCTTTACATATATTATGTTCGTGTCCGGATATATCCGCTTCATGAGATCAGCAACGGCTTTTGATGACTGCCTGGTCTCTACCAGCTGTCTGCTTATGAAGCCTGACAATTCTTCCTCGGTAAAACCTCCGGTCCTGGTCAGCCTGTCATACTTTTTCTTGCTTATGAACCCGCCTTCAAGGAGCTGTTTCCAGAAGCCATGCTGTCTCTGCTGTATTTCCGAGGAAAGCATTTCATTGCTCTTGCGGGAATTCACCGCCTTGTTTACAAGTACGAGATTATCTATACTGTCATCCTTGATCCTGGACTGAGGATATATATGGTCCCTGTCCCATTTTGAATTACCGGACATCAGTGCATCAAGATCTATCGGCTCGCCGGTATACATACACCTGCCCATCTGCGTATAGTACAGATAGAGTTTCATGCTGCTGAAATCACGCTCGTTCCATCTGTCGAGTTCTGCGGTCCAGTCCCGTACATCCTTTTTGCATGCAGCATAAAGCTCCATGAGCCGGTCTTTTCTCGACTGTGTGCGTTTCTTTTCTTTATCTTCGCCACGAGCCATCTCTATGAATATCTTTTCAGGGGCGCATCCCATCACTTTCTTTATTTCTTCAGTGATCTGAACAGTCTGCCAGATAGCACGTTTGTTGGCCGGCGAAGTATAAAGGTCACGAACAAGACTGTCATAATCTATCGAAGATATCTCTCCTGCAGCTTCTTTGTTCATCTCATCTATCACCTGCTGGAAAGTGTACTGCCTGCTGAGAAGCTGCATGAGGTTGCAGTTAGTCTCCCACATCGCCTGCAAAATCGTGAACTGTTCACCTGTCTCCAGACTCACTCCTTCTATTCCATTCAGGAACTCAGCACAGAAATTGCCCCATCCGCTGTAATGGAGCCTGCTCAGTTTATTCAGCTGCTCTTCCGACAGGACTCCCGGATATTTCTGTTCCACTACATTGATGACCATCTTGTTGTCGTCACCGTAAATAGTTTTCCAGCGTATTATGTCCTCTGCGATCTGCCTTACATGATCTTTCTTTATATCTTCTCCGAATATCTGTTTTTCAAAATCAAGGTATGCGGATAATGAAGCTTTGAAGTCCTTGTCGAATCCGCTTAGGTCCTCTGCCGAAAGTTCACTGTCTTCATGCGCCCTCAGATATGTGAGAAGTTTTGCACCTGTGACTTTCGTACACTTGCAGAACAGTTCCTCGTATATCCTCTGCTTCAGTCCTTCGTTTATTTTCTTTCCACGTATCCTGAGATTGTTCAGTTCATTCAGCACCATGAATTTCTGATAAAGCATCGAGTTTTTAGGCAGGACCTTTTTATGCCTCAGATATGTGCAGTTGTTCGTCATACGGCTTATGAACTGATCATTGGAACTTTCCATATCTATTTTCTGTTCATAGTTCCATGGGTATATACGCCCTTCTTCTTTCCTTACTATCCACGAGTTTGAGCCTTCTGCCTTATGTCTGTCGCTGAGAGGTCCTACATAGTATGGTATGCGGAATGAAAATATAGCTGTTATCTTTTCAGCGACAGACAGACCTCCTTCATCCTGCTGCTTCAGAAACGGCAGATATCCGGATGCATTCTCAAGTATCAGCTGCAGCTCGGCCTTGTGTACCTGATGCGGCACGACGCCGTTGTCCCTGCTTCGCTGCAGTGGCAGCAGTATCTGTGCCTCAGTCTTGCTTATCAGATCCTCCAAAACTGCTGCATCATCACTGTCAGGCGTTATCTTTCCGAGTATCCCTTTCAGTTTTTTATAGAAATCCTCGTCAGAGCATTTTTTGACATCGTACTTTTTCCCGTTTTTCCTGACATGTCCGATATATGCCGCGTAGTTATCCTTGCCGTTTTTGTCATTGAAAAACTCATCCCATATCTTTCTGTCGCAGTATTTTTTCATTATGTGTCTGAGAGTCCTCAGATTCGCCTTATGTTCATCATACTGTTTTACCTTGGCTGCTGACAGATACTCCTCCCCATCAAGGATATCCACAAGGATGCTCCAGTCATAAATAGCCTTTATGGATTGTACTACATTGAGCCGATCCGGTATCTTTGATTCAAGTTCAGGCAGGATATCCTCATCGAATCTTGTATCAGAAAACTTGAACCCTGTTTTTTCTACATCATCAAGATTCTCTGTGAAAAGGAGCTTCTTCAAGTCGCCTTTATTGCCGGCTGTAAAGATGCATATCTGCTTTACAGCATTTTTTAGTTTCTTCTGTGTGTCCTTGTCCGCTTCGCCTGGGTTCAGGATAAATTCTTTTTCAAGAAGTTTCGCTTTTACAGAACGTGCCATGGTCCTGTCTCGCAGTATTGCTTCTATACGGTCAGGCGACTCTGCCTCCATATCTATATGAAGTTCCTCTCTTACCGCATTCATAAGATTTTCAAACACAGCTTTGAAACTTTTAGCACTGTTCAGATCTCCGTCTATGAGGAAATGTCCACGATATTTTATGATATGATGCAG
The DNA here is from genome assembly GCA_934277495.1 of uncultured Clostridia bacterium. Taxonomy (GTDB): domain Bacteria; phylum Bacillota; class Clostridia; order Peptostreptococcales; family Anaerovoracaceae; genus Lentihominibacter. The sequence goes on from CAKQUI010000127.1 coordinate 3,615, forward strand.
TGCAAGATACACCAGTCGTATGTCATGGGGCTCAGAAGACTCCATAAGTTCTTTTCTCAGATGATACATAGTAGGATATTCATTATAGAAGTCGATATCAGTGTAATCATCATCAGTAAAAAGCGGGTACTTCACCTTTACTGACTTGTCCTCTATGTGCAGTCTGCTCTCATTCATTCTTAAAAAGAAGCTACTGTCTTTTTTAGCCATTTCCTCGGAGAAGAGCTCCTGCAGCAGATCTATCCTCTGATTTCTCCTCTGCAGCCTTCTCCTGTTAGTCCTTTTCATCCTTCTCTCTGCGGCAGTTTCAGCCTGCTCAAAAAGGCGTATGCCCCACATATCTTTTTTACGGAAACGCTCAAGATTATATGATGGGTCTGTCACTGCCCATCCGACAGAATTAGTTCCTATATCAAGTCCAAGATAATATTTTCTCATAACTCCTCCAAAATTTACTAAAAAAGAATTGACAAATCCATTTATAACCTATATCATGTAAATGATTTCAGTATTGACTACCATATGAAATCACACTACAGGTTCAAATAAAGAATTTTTCTAATCGCCCATTGTGGCTCCACATGTTGTGGAATAACTCGCTTATGCGGGTTTCTTTTTTTATCTGATAATTTATTCTACTATCACATGGCAGATATTTCAACATGCTTCTTGCCGCTCTTACAAATTGCTGGATCTCATACATGATGCATCCGAGTACCGATACGCCTTTTTTGTATTACTTTAAAATCAAAATGGCATTTTTACAATGTATACTGTCAGCTTCTTTCCTGAAAGCTTTTTCCTTTATTGTGGTGATATGTATCTGCCCCTGCCCGCTGCTGCGGTCAGGGGGATGGTCGTCATCTGTTTTCCAGTTCTGTTATTCTGTGTGCTGCTGCGTTTATATCGTTCCGGTTCAGTGCTATTTCTTCTTCTGCATGATACATTCGCTCCACGAGGTTGTTGTGCTTGTCGACTTTGCGTTCCAGCTGGTCTATCCTGTAAACTGTTATCTTGTTGGCTTTGACGCTGCCTATGATGGAGCCCATCAGTGCGCAGCCTGCAGTTATTATGGCTATTATTATCCCTGCGTCCATGCTGACCTCCTATTTCACATACCTGCTGCCGCCCTTTGATGCACAGATGAACCCGCTGGGGATCTGTATCCAGACCTCGCCGGATTTCTTCACAACAGACAGTATCGTACATGATGTTCCTTTTTTCAGGACTGCATGTGTGCCGGGCATGGCGTTCTTCCTGCCGTCCGCTGTGAGCTCTTTCTTCTTTTTCCATCTGAAATTCGTCCCGCCTCCGGCACGTACTTTGAGCGCAGTCTGCAGTATCACTTCCTGGCCTTTGCTTAAAGGTTTCTTCTCCGGCTTTGCGGTAGAGTCCGAACCTGTGTAGTCCTTATAGCATCTGTTCATGTCTGTCCGTGACGATGAACCCTTGACTTTGCCTTCCGATGTGTATTGCCACATCTGACATTCTGCGCCCGGTTTACTGACTTTCCAGTGTGCCAGCCAAAGGTCCATAGGAAGTATCAGCGCCGGTGCCTCCTTGACCAGCGTTTTGTAATATGACAGATTGCAGTACAGCATCAGGTCTTCTCCGATCACTTTGCGGAATGTCTTTATTACAGGTATCTCGTCTTTTACCGACATACCACGTTTTCTCTTGTACCCGTCTGCATCTTCGATGTCCACTGCGAGAGGATACGACCGGCCTTTCACACGCTTTGTGATCTTCAGGAAACTGCGTGCCTCCTTCTTTGCCTCGGATGCGCTGAGGGCATATGAATAGTGATATGCGCCCCAGGGCATGCCTGCAGCATTGCATTTCTTAACATTTTCTCTGAATCTCGTATCTTCGTGACCATTCCCGTATGATGCACGGATCATTACAAAATCTATACCTTCAGCTTTTATTTTTTTCATATCGACACTGCCGTTGTGTGCCGATATGTCGATTCCTTTTCTGTTCATAGCATTACCTCC
>CAKQUI010000128.1 GCA_934277495.1 uncultured Clostridia bacterium
ACGCAACAGATGAGTAGTCCCATTATTGTACATTAAAATATTCCACTTTTTGTACATATGGGTATTGACATTTACACCGCTGAATAAAACGCTGTTTTTGTACTTTATCCAGCGGTCTGTATCATTAACCTTTCAGTTATCTCATATTTGATTTTTCATGGAATGACGAATATATTATCACATCCTGCCTTCAAGGCTGCACCCAGTCGTATTATTAAAAATCCCAATATAAATGATCGTTGTTGTATCACGCACGTCAGTGTATAATATAATTCAAAGAGAATGATCGTTCATCGAAACAGGGATATCTCCAGAAAAAACATACACAACCAAATGGAATCACTATAGAATTTTAAGCAAAGGATCGGATCATGAGAAGCGAATCGGAAATGACGGACTACGACGACAACATCAGCTCGCACGAACAATTTGTTGAGCTGCTGTTTAAACTGCGAAAACTCACAAAGTATATAACGATCGTGCAGATCGACGGTGAAAAAAAGAACGATCCGGTGATATCAAAGGCCATGGACAAAATGACTCTGCTTGATAAGTACAACGCACTAGAATGGTACGGGACAATCCGATCACATGGTTACGCCACAGTCTACGAGTTCGATGTGAAAGACAAGTCTTTTTTCAGCGAACTTATGGAATATGAGGCATTTTATATCCCATCCATATCACGCAGCGGTGAGTACAGACCCGAGCGTACTTTCTTTGGTCTCAATGACATCGCTTTCCTGGACAGTGATAAAAGGCCATTGTTCTACACGACGACACATGAGGGTTTCTCTGCCATACACCCGGATGTTCTTAAAGTGGATATCTCATGGGTCAACAAAATATATCCGTAAAGATATGCAAATGCTCTGCCGGCTGGGAGACCTGATGCTGCAGAGCACTCCATGGCCTGCCCCATCTGTGCTCCAAACCGGTCAGTTTACAGTTATTTTTTCTTTTCATACACTAAAGCCGTCGTCGGAGCCGATATCAACGGCTATACAAGCTTTCGTTCTTCAAAAAGATGATGTTTTTCACGCAAAATTTGCTGGATTTTATTGCATATGGATTGTATACAAGATATAATCTATCTATATGACCACTCATTCAATTAATACCACAAGTGGTCATACACACGATAACAAAAGAACCGAGGTGACGATTTGAGAGAACGTAACGAAAAAGCATATCAGGCCAAAAAAGAAGAAGTCATGGAAAAATGTTTTGAATGTTATGCAGAACACGGACTTATGGGTACAGGTATCAAAGCACTTGCGGATGCCTGCGGATTTTCCAAGGCGAGTATCTACACATATTTCGACAGTCTTGACGACCTTATAATCGAATCCACCGCATACTGCATGGCTAAGATAGAAGATGAATTCATGGCAAAAGCACCCCACGATCCGAAGGATATCCCCGACTTTTTCGCAGAGATGCCTTACTGGGCAGCAAGCAGACACGGCAAGAAGTACCGCCTCATGTATCAGATATATACACATCCGAAATATCTGGAGCACGGTAAAAAATTCTTCGACGGAGTCAACCGCAGATACACGGAATACGCCAAACAGCTTGAACATCAGCTGGGCATACCATATATGCCGCTGACTTCGCTCATATTTACTTTTTCCAACGCATCTATCCACTACGCGATGTTCCAGGACGAGTTTTATCTTGAAACACAGCTGGAGATGCTGAAACATGCCGTTCCGATGATAATAGAAAAATACAGCAAAGACTTCGTTTAAAGTACAGCCCAGTGCTGCTGCTATGATATACAGCATAACGAAACACTCCGGTACAGAAACCCATCTGACCGGAGTATATTTTTATACACTGGTGATCCGCAGGACAGAACGGACAGCAGCGAACTCAGTGAGTTGTAGCGAGCTCTGGCGAGCGTTGAAACTCCGGAAATATCTCCGAAGGAGATATTTCCTATGTTATGAAAAAGGACGTTCACACCAGCAGTCAAGACTGTTTGATGCGTCGCCCTTTTTCATTATGATGCCGGATGTTATGGGAACATTCCGGAGTTTCCGGAAGCAGCCTGCAGTTATAAGTGATCTCCCCATATCACATTAACTACAAAACAAACAGGAACACACCCTCAAGCTGCACTGACCATCCGTTCGATCATATCTGCATTATACACGATTACATAGTCACTATCAAGAATATTTCGAAATATTCTTGCCATTGTCGAAAATCGTGACAAAATGTAAAGATTCAGCACAATTTTTCTGCCTGAGACCATCATCGGAAGGTCATTCACTCCCGGCAACATCCTGCCTGAACCTCCACCCAAACGAAAAATCCCGGAGCCTGCATCAGCTCCGGGTATGTTTTCGTTTATTATGTTATAATGAGCAGGTTTCCGGCGACCATTGCCAGATATGAAAAACTATCAGATATTACCTGCAGATCCCTTATTTATCGACGCCAGCTCAGCTTCTTGGTGCATATTTAGCACTAAGCTCGTTCATAAGGCTGTCTTCCACTTCATAAAGAGTGATACGATTGCTGAAAAGCGGGTTGATATATCTGCATATAAGCTGTCCACGTCCGCTCTCAGGCTCATTTATCATGATATAGTTGGTACCGTTGTCGGAAAATCTGCCGGCTACAGCACGAGTTGCCAGCCTTACTCTGCCGCCACTCTGCTCTGACCATAATTCGAGATATTCCTTACCGTCTTTTTCTATAAGATACCACTTACGTCCAAGTTCCCTGTCACCGTGACAATTCTCCATATAACTGCAAAATTCATCTGTGTGGTCAAATACTGTCCGGTCTTCATATTTTTTTCCTAACATTTTCTGCCTCCTTAAAATGTTCAGTCCATTCAAGCACATCTAATCGCTTCTCTCTTTTTATTGATGTGCATCACCATATATTTGCCTCTGTGACGACCAAATCTGCGGTCATCGCATAATTTCCTGTATATGTTGTCCGGATTAAGGCCTCCCTTCTTCAAAGCCGGACTTTGATATCCATCTCCGATCGAGGAACACCAGATTTCCGGTCCTGAATCTACTGCACGATTTATGTAAAATTGTTTTACATTTCTTAACTTTTTACAATATTATTTTACTATATTATTCAGAAAAAATAAACTATTAGTTTGTTATATTTTAAACAATATAGAAATTTTTTTCCGATTTCAAAATGTATGATTTCACCAAACGTAAAACCCTTGAAATTTGAACATTTATAAAGAAAGCACTAATTTCTTATCCCCTTGTCATTATGTACGACCATTGAGAATAGTCAGATTTTATAACAATATGCATGCTTTTAAATACCAGAGCGCATCATTTTTTTGACAAGTTTGCTCATGCAGCTTGTTGAGATACACATCTGCTGATGAGATTTCGCAGAGAAACTCTCGGTACATTGACACAGGATTCACAGTATAACGCAGTTTTCCGCTCCAAAATACAACAAGGGTCAGGAAAATCCTGACCCTTGCACCGTTCTGATTCCGTATTTTTGTATGAAATATATCGATCTGTGAATGAAACAGCAGTATACATTTCCCACACAACTAACGCTGCCGCCTGCACCGCTTTGCACATTATGATTTTTCACACATATGTCACCGGAACCTGTATCATAAAACGAAAACGATTCCATAGTATCACATAATGGACGCACCGCCATGACCAGCTTTGCAGCATGTCATTTACACCGGTTCAAAAAATGTATCCGGCTTTTCCGGATCGAATATCTCATTGCAGGTCATCACCGTCACCAGATCTTCTGTTTCACTCAGGTTGATGATATTGTGCGTCCATCCCGGTATCATATGCACAGCTTCGATCTTGTCTCCGGACACCTCGAATTCCACCGTTTCACCGGTATTTATATTTCGTTCCTGGATAAGACCGTGACCTGCCACGACTATGAAAAGCTCCCACTTGCTGTTATGCCAGTGCTGCCCCTTTGTTATTCCCGGCTTACTGATGTTCACCGATACCTGCCCGCAGCTGCGTGTATGGACGAGTTCCGTGAATGAGCCTCTGTCGTCTATGTTCATTTTCATAGCGTATTTGAATTTTTCCACCGGCAGATATGTCAGATAAAGGGAGTAAAGCTTTTTGGCAAAGCTGCCCTCCGGCATTTCAGGCATCATGAGTGTATCAGGCTGCGCCTTGAATCCTTCCAGCAGATCGACTATCTCTCCGAGTGTGACTTTGTGTGTCACCGGCACGCAGCAGTAACGACCCTGCGGGTCAGGCACCGTCTCCACGCCATCGAACCTGCATCTTGTTTCTTTGCCCTCCAGCAGATCGAACATTCCCTCCACAAGATCATCTATGTAAAGGAGCTCAAGCTGCGTCGACCTGTCATTGACAGTAAATGCTTCATCATTTGCCACAGCCCAGCAGAACGTCGAAACTGCTGAATTGTATTTAGGACGGCTGTGCCCCATAAGGTTGGGAAATCTGTATACCGCCACCTTTGCACCGGTCTGCGCTCCATATGCAAAAAACAGTTCTTCACCGGCTTTCTTGGATCTGCCGTAGGGGGAATCACCGAACCTTCCAGACAGAGTCGCCTGTATCGACGACGCCAGCATCACCGAAGCTGTGTTCCCGTGTTTTTTCAAAGTATCAAGCAGTAACGATGCGAATCCGAAATTCCCCTTCATGAAATCCTCCGGATCCTTCGGACGGTTCACTCCAGCAAGATTGAACACAAAGTCCGCATCCCTGCAGTAAGCGTCAAGCTCCGCTGCAGTTGAGTCCTTGTCATACTCATAGATCTCATCTATCTGTATCCCCGGCCTCGTCCTGTTCTTGCCATCACGTATGTTTTTCAGATTGTTCACAAGGGCAGTACCTGCCATACCCCTTGCACCAGTTACTAAAATATTCATAAACTCACCCATTTCCGTTTATTTTTATTCTTTACCCTATAATATATAGTGCATGATCGTCATAAATCAATTGTATGGTTACAGAGGTCATTTGTCAACCGTTATTTCCCATTTATTTCCATAAATCAGCATTCTTTATTGACATGACCTGGTCTATTTGATAATATAATCATATAGAAAAAACGCTGCCGATGAACGGTCAGCTCAAATATTCAGGTTACAAAAGCAACCGTCTCATTTAAGCAGTGAGGCGGTTACTTCTTTGTGTTTTCAATATATACAATCAGCAGCGTCATACTGATCGTAACACAGCTTTATTTATATGTTAATATTTTACAGTAAATTATCCCCTTTCTATTCCCTCCATCACCAGCTGTCTCATCTCACGCTTGTAGTCCTCGACGCCCGGCTGATCGAATGGATATACTCCGAAATTGTTCGCCGATATCGCACATGACATCTCGAAGAAATATATCAGTGCTCCGAGATTGTATTCGTCCAGTCTGTCGATCTCTATCATGTTCACAGGTATACCTGCAGATGTATGGGCTATCACCACAGCTTCCTCGGCACACTCGTTCACCTGCTGCAAAGTCTTCCCGGCGTATGGTTCTCCGGCACTGGCAGGTAT
>CAKQUI010000129.1 GCA_934277495.1 uncultured Clostridia bacterium
CTCGGCGAATACGAGATCGTCAAGGACTACTACCACGAGCCGGTGGACGCCGATATGCCAAGCGTCATGCTTTACACGTCAGGTTCCACAGGCACGCCTAAGGGAGTTATGCTGTCCTCATACAACCTGCTGCGTTCCGCCGACGTCAGCCGTGAAGCTCAGCAGCTCACCGAAGATGACCGTCTGTGCCAGGCGCCACCGCTTTTCCATATATTCGGGCTTGTATTCGGACTGCTATCTTTCCTGCTGGCTGATGCAAAGGTCTATCTCCCGGAAAGCATCCACAGCTCCGATCTTATCAGGACCATCCAGGAAAACAAATGCACTGTCTATCATGCGGTGCCAACCATGATGCTGATGCTGCTTGAAAGCAGTGACTTCAAACCTGAAAAAGTGTCGTCTGTCCGCTGCTCCATGCTGGCGGGAGCTCCTACCAGCCCTGCTCAGATGAAGCATATGCAGGAAATGATGCCGGGCAACCATTTCATGCAGGTCTACGGCCTCAGTGAGATCGCGCCGGCCACTATCACAGAATATGGCGATACTCAGGAGCATCTGCTGGATACCGTCGGCAAGCCTGTTATCTGCTGCGAGCTGATGATAAGGGATATAAACACCGGCAAAAAGTGTGCTCCGGGAGAAGTGGGAGAGATCCTGATAAAGGGATTCAACATGATGCTGGGCTATTATAAACTGCCGTACAGCAGTCAGCCTATAGACAAAGACGGCTGGCTCCGCTCCGGCGACCTGGGAACGATCACGGAGGACGGCTATCTGACGATATCCGGACGACTGAAAGAACTGATAATCAGAGGCGGCGAGAACATCATGCCGAATGAGATAGCCGATGCCGTCGTAAAACTCGATGCTGTCAAGGACGTCAAGGTGGTAGGCGTGCCAAGCGAATTCTACGGTGAAGAAGTCGCTGCCTGCATCAGACTTCAGGAAGGTGCAGTGTTCGATGAAGACGAGGCAAGGAAGCAGCTGGCGGAAGACCTGGCAAAATACAAGATACCGGCATACTTCTTCTGTTACGACAGCTTCCCTACGCTGCCGAGCGGCAAGATGGACAGCGTCCGCCTGAAGAAAGAAGCTGCTGAGAAAGCCGCTGCAATGGGGAAATGATCTCTCAGCGAATGCTGACCGGCAAACCATGATGATCCGGGACAAAAGTGGCTTCGCCACATATTACTTTTGTTGATATTCCGGAAATATCGAAAACTATATTTCCTGCATAATAAAGGAGGCATTGCAGCACGACGCTGCAGATACTATAGCGATGCAAACTAAATATACAATAATGCGCAAGTTCACGTTTTTTTCCTGTCTGCTGGCTGTCTGTGCAGTGCTCATCCTGGTCATGGGCAGCTGCACAGGCTCAGGCGTATCCACAGCCACAGAGGACGATATAAAAACAGCTGTTGAAAAAGGCCTCGAAGCAAAATGGGATTATCAGAACAACCACAGAGCATACAAACTTAAATGCAAGGAAACGACGTCCAGCCTGAAAAAATACTATAAGAATTCCATCGACAAGGAACTGAAATACATCGGAAAATACAAAGACGCCGGTTTCGAAAATACCGAGCTTGGCGATGCGGTAGCCGGATACATCGACAGCCTGGAAAAACAGCATGATCTGCTGTCCGGCGATATAAAGGATTACTGGACGCTCAAGTACGATTTGAAAGCATATCAGTGGTATGGGACTAAAGCTTTGAAACAGCTGAACGACATCTGCGGATTCGAGTTTTCAGACGACTACCAGATAGAATTCGACCAGATGATGAATGACACAGATTATGAGAATATGTCCGATGACCCGAAACAGGTCACGGAAGCGTTCACGATAGAAAGCCAGACGGCGGAAGAAGATAACGGCAGCCGCCAGCCAGCGGTAAAAATAAAGAACAATACGGACTTTGCATACGCTTGCTATGCGCTGGTATACCGTGTCAAAGCAGAAGACGGGACTGTCGTCGAATCAGAGCTTTACGACTATATCTACAAATTCGAAGCAGGCTCCGAAAGGAAGACCATCTACAGCGGACCCGAGCTGAAACCGGGATATACATACGAAGCATACGGATACGCCGTTGAAGAAACGGCGGACGACGAGTACGTCGGCGACACGATAAAACTGCCTGAACCGGTAGCCGTGAAGATAACTGAATGATTTATCTTCCTATCCCTGAGATGCATATTGTGTTATCAAATAGGGCTGTATTAACTGATATTTATTTTATATAACCTGAAAAGCTACTGCCTGAAAAAGTCAAGTAGAATTCAGTATCGCTTTTAATATTTGAAAATGTAACTGAAGCACTTTTTCCGGAACTTATTTTGGTAGTTGCATAAGTTTTGGTTAAACGTTTTGCTTTAACAGTCATTGCATATTTCCCTGTATTTTTCACGTAAAATGTATAACTTGTCTTACCTTTGAATTTATAATTTGTATATAATGTTTGACTTCCAGGGTCACCACTAAAATTATATTTTCCTTTGGTTTTTATATTCCACACTTTTGTTGGTCTACTAACACTTTGTACCTGTGTTCCTTCATCATCAGGACAAACATTAGATACTCCAACATTTATCTGTTCTTCTTCTGGAATGTTCTCATCGTTGTATTGAACGCTCACACAGATATTTTCTTCATCAGCTTCATCCGCATATGCTACTGCTGGTACCAATCCCAATATTAAAGTTAAAACCATCATCGGGATTAAGAAAAAATTTTTTCGATTCATCATTGTCATACATTACTCCTTTTTTAAGCCCTATTAAATAACATCTCCCTTTATTTAACATAGATTACGCATATAATCAATAAATTGCCAGCAAACAGGCGATGCCACAAATACTGGCATCGCCTGTTTCACGCAGTGATTATTGTACACTTTACACATTAACAGAACTATTATAAGCTATAGTCAAATATTAAGGAGGAAATATGCTATGCACATAGGAAAACAAATAAAAGAAAAGCGTTTAGAGCTTAATATGACACAAAATGAATTAGCAGAAGCATTAAATGTATCTCGCTCGACAGTATCCAATTGGGAAATTGAAAGGAATTATCCTGATATACAGTTGATAGTTTCCTTATCAAAAATTCTGAACATTCCATTGGAATTATTGCTGCAGGAAGAAAGTGATGTAGTAAAAAAAATAACAAGTGATACAAAAGAAAAAAAACATATCAAATTGAAGATCAAAATACTGTATATTATACTTTTTGCTTTAATTATTGTAGGGGCAATATACGTATACCAATCTAATAATTACCTGGAAATTTCAAATGCAAATAAAATCATATCTTTAAAAGAACATAATAGCACGATCGAAATCGTTACAAAATTACCTATATATAGAAGTTTGACAGGATACTACTTAGATGTCTCTCCACAAAATAAAGATACATTGCAGATAACATTAATCACCAAACTTGATCTTACTATGAGCAATAAAGAATCTATATCCATCCCATTAGACCAGGATGAGTTCGATAAAATCGATCATATAAATTTTATCAGCAAAAACAAATCATTTAAATCTATGGATTTAAATTAAAAGAGGTTATAGTAATTTGTTTTTGTGGAGGGACGAGGGTGCGGACAAAATCCTGGACTGTGAAATAAAGTCTGTAAATTAGCCTTCTATGGTAATCACAGAAGTCCTTACAGCAGCTTTTCCAAATACCTGATATCAATGATATATCTGTACTCAGCTGCTCAAGGATTATAGACACACATCCCGGTACCGGTTTTATTCATCGAACAGCGGCGTTGAGAAGTATCGCTCTGCTGTGTCCGGCAGCACTGTCACAACTGTCTTGCCTTTGCCCAGCTTCTTTGCCAGCTTCAGTGCTGCTGCGACGTTGGTGCCGCTGGATATACCGCACATCAGACCTTCCAGTCTTGCCAGGTTCTGCGCTGTGGTGATGGCTTCTTCGTCTGTCACGATATATATCTCATCGAAGATCTGCCTGTTGAGGATCGGCGGGATCAGTCCGTCGCCTATACCCATCTGCAGGTGAGTGCCTATGTCGCCGCCTGCCAGTATAGCTGCGTTCTCAGGCTCTACCGCCCATATCTCGATGTCGGGATTCTGAGCCTTCAGCACTTCTCCGATACCTGTTATGGTGCCACCTGTGCCTATGCCGGAACAGAATCCGTGTATCTCGCCTTCCACCTGCTCCATTATCTCAAGGGCAGTGTGGTGTCTGTGAGCCATTGGGTTGGCTTCGTTCTCGAACTGCTGCGGCACGAAAACCCTGGAATCTTCCGCCGCCATTTTCATGGCGAGCTTCTGGCACTCGTCTATGCACTTTCCTATATTGCCTTCATCGTGTATCAGTCTGACCTCAGCTCCGTAGTGTTTCACTATCTTGCGGCGCTCCTCGCTGACCGAGTCCGGCATAATGATTATCGTCTTATATCCTCTCACTGCTCCCACCAGTGCCAGTCCTATGCCCTGGTTGCCGCTGGTCGGCTCCACGATTATCGTATCTTCATTGATAAGACCCTTTTTCTCTGCATCCAGGATCATATTGTATGCAGTCCTTGTCTTTATGGAACCGCCTACATTCAGTCCTTCGAATTTCACCAGTACGTCAGCGCTGTCCGGCCCCACCATCCTGTTGAGTTTGATCACCGGCGTATGGCCTACAGCTGCCAGCACATTATCATAAATCATTCTACCACTTCCTGTTTTAATTTTACAAATTCCGGACCGCCATGCCCTGACAGCGCTCCGAGCAATATCACACCTAACCATTGTAGAACAAAAAAATGATACATGCAATAATGAAATCGCATATATCATATCGATCGGCTCTCGTTATATCAGCATCATCCTGCACTTGACTTCATCCTCTGCCGTATATCTCCACCTGCTGTACCATGTGTCCTATATTGCCTTCTCCTGCAAAGGTCTGCATATCGAAAAAGTCTGTGTCTTCGACCGGGATCCAGCAGAGGGGGTGTTTTTCCGGCACGAGATCGACTTCTCTGCTCAGAGTCCCGACATAGACCTCCACGGTGCAATCCTGGTTGTAATATGTGAAATCCATCATATGCGACAGTTCTATCGTATTTCTTCCGATGCCGGTCTCTTCTTCAAGCTCACGGTACGCCGCTTCAAAGCCGTCTTCGCCCGGTTCGATCTTGCCTCCCACCAGGTTGTAAAGACCTTCGTACGGATCCCACAGTCTTTTGCAGAAAAGCAGGCTTTTCTGATCCTTGCTGTATACCATTATACAATTATATCCCTGCATTCGTTTTTCCTCCCTGCTGCTCGGATGTGCTGTATCACAATGTCATATCCATGATATCGTCCACCGGTATCTCTCTGCCGTCTGCCATGATGATCTGCCGCCTGCGTGTGTCCAGTCTGCTGACTTTTCCCGATACGGTCACATACTCTCCACCGGATTTGCGGCTGTCGGGGCGGAAGTATGTTATCTTCACGTCTGCGATGTCGCCTGGCCGGTTCATGATGGTCTGCAG
>CAKQUI010000130.1 GCA_934277495.1 uncultured Clostridia bacterium
GTCCGTGTAGCAGGCTACAGCGCATACTTCGTAGAACTGGGCAAAGCCCTGCAGAAAGACCTGATCCAGAGATCCGAACTGCATTTCTGATAACGTACATTCCAGACATTGAAACAGCAGCACCAGATATCATGACTGGTGCTGCTGTTTTTGCTTGTCTATATTTTGTACTTCTTTTGTATTCCTCCGTCTTATATTTATTAAATTATTGTTATTTTCATACTTTTTATGTTATTATAATGTCAGGGATATTTTTAAAAATGGAAGGAAGTTTTATCATGAAGAGTAAGAGAACCCGTTGCCGCTCAGGTGTGATATCACCGTCATCCGCTAAAGACCCATATCACAGTACGAACGAGGCATGTTTCCGCATGTCGCCGAAAGCACGCTGGTGTATGCTCATCGTACTGGTTTTATCTGCTGTTCTGCTGAGTCTTCTTTTCATGACTCTCACATCTTATACGACAGAACACCCTACATGGGAATACGAACTTTCGGATAACGGGACTTCCGTTACTATAACGAAATACAACGGTGACAGCAGCAAAGTCACTGTTCCCGAAAAAATCAAGAAGCTCCCTGTCACAGCCATAGGCGAACGTGCCTTTGAAGACTGTACAGGTATCACGGACCTCAAACTGCCGGACACAGTGAAGACTATAGGCAGGAAGGCTTTCGCCGGAGCTTCTGATCTCAGTAATCTTTCACTCGCAGATGTCAGCGAGATACACAAAGACGCATTCAAAGACACAGCCTTTGAAAAAGAATACGTATCATTATGGGAATCAGGAGATTTCAGCGGCGTACTCTATGCAGGAAAAGTCGCATACAAATACATGTCAGGCTCCCCTGAAACGTCCATAACTCTCGAAGAAGGAACTACAGGTATATCGGACTCCTTTTTCGATAACAGCTGCACAAACTCAGATATATGCCGTTCAGAAGTAAAAAAGATATACATACCTGCAAGCACGAATTATATACCTGATAAGATGTTCGATGGATTCGACGCTGTCAGCAGCAAAGGATTCACCGGCGTAAACATGTACGGAGTGAAAAATTCCTACGCATCGGAATATGCCGGAAAATACAGCAATATAAGATACACCGCCATGAACAGTGAAGAAAAATACAACAACTGCGACATGGATCACTACTGGTACGATGCTCCTGCAGGGAACAGAGAATATGAGATAAAAACAGCCGATGATCTTCGTGCTTTCCAGGATCTCGTAAGACTGGAGAACGAGGATTTCTACAAGGATACAGTAGTCCTTGCAAATGATATAGACCTCGGCGGTCTGACTGAAAACGGCTACGGAATCGAAGGTTTCAGCTGGAACAGGATGGACGGTTTCAGAGGCACTTTCGACGGCAAAGGCCACAAGATCACAGGTGTGTATATGAATACAGATCAGGACAACACCGGATTCTTCGGCAGCGTAGGCAGTGACTGCACCATCAGGAACCTTACCATCGAAGGCAAGATATACGGCAAAGACAGGACCGGCGGTATCGTAGGCTCCACAAGCAAGAGAGTCCTCATAGAAAACTGCACTTTCAAAGGTACTGTAAGCGGCGGCTACGATGAAGGCAGTATAGGCGGCATCATAGGCTACGCCAGACAGACAGAAATAAAGAAATGCAGTACATACGGCAGCGTCACAAGCGCCATCACAGCCAGCGGTACTGAAGAGAAACCGCTGGGATACACAGGCGGCATCGCCGGATATGACTACAGCACTACGATAACAGACTGCATCAACTATGCAGACATCACAGGCAATGACAACGCTGTAGGCGGTATCGCAGGTCAGAGCATCATGGCTCCGATAACTGACTCTATCAACAAAGGCAGTATCAGAGGCTCCGAAAGGACAGGCGGCATCACAGGCAACAACATGAAAAGCGTCGTTTCAGGATGCAGCAATTCAGGCGTCATAAGCGGACACAAAAGCACAGGCGGCATTGCCGGATACAGCATCGGTACAGTTTCAGGCAAAAAAGCTGTCAAAGACTGCATCAATGAAGGCATCATCAAAGCTGAAAAAAGTGCAGGCGGCATCATCGGTTACGACCACGATTCACCTGTTTCAGGATGCACCAACAAAGGCAGTGTTGCTGCCAGCAAATATGCAGGCGGTATCGCCGGATACAGCGCAAGAGTTGAAGCATCAGACTGCATCAACAAAGGCAATATCACGGCAGATTCATTTGCAGCAGGCATACTGGCCTTTGACTCCGGTGACAGCACACTGACCAGATGCAGCAGCTCAGGGAATATCAAAGCTGAAAAAAACAGCTCGAAAACGGTCAATAAATGATGCAGAGTATAACCTCCGGACGGCGGCAAGTCATGAATAACAGGTTTTGCCGATAATGATCGTGTCACAGACAACGATGATGCGGCCGGCATCTCCAGTCAGAACATCATGGATCCTGCAATCAGGCAGGCGGTTTCGCTGGAAATGACCTGAACATCACAAAAAAATCCATAAACTGTGGTTATTGCAACAGATTTCTGCGGATACTGGTATTACAATAGCTATAAAGACACAACAACGGAGGTAATGACTTATGAGTCTCATGAAAAATATCGACAAAGCAGAAGTCCTGGTCCTCAAAGATCAGGTAACATACCAGCAGGGACAGGTAGTAAGCAAAACACTTGCACAGAACGATGCAGTCAGCGTGACGCTTTTCGCATTCGACAAGGACGAAGAGATCAGCACCCATGAATCAGGCGGCGACGCTTTCGTCACATGCCTTGACGGTGTGGGCCGCATCACCATAGACGGAGAAGAATACCAGCTCCACGAAGGCGAATCCATCGTCATGCCTGCAAAACATCCCCATGCAGTATACGGACAGGAACAGTTCAAGATGCTGCTGGTGGTGATATTTTAAATCAGCTGAAAATACGGCGACCCTGACATCGACATGATATCAGGGTCGTTTTTATTTCGTTTTATTTTTCCATCATAGACCTATGCAGGCTCTTTCTAATAAACATACACCTTCGGCAGTCTCTGTCCGAATGCGCACACGATCTCGTAGTTGATGGTGCCTGTTGCGTTGGCGATATCGTCAGCTGTGATCTCGTATATACCGTCTTTGCCCATTATCGTAACTTCATCTCCAAGGCGAACGTAAGGCACGTTTGTAACGTCGATCATGCACTGGTCCATGCAGATGTTTCCTGCGATAGGTGCAAACACGCCGTTCACGATGACTTTGCCCTTCATTGAGTACGGTCTTGGGAAACCGTCGGCATATCCAAGAGGTATAGTCGCTATGAGGCTGTCACGTGTAGCTGTGAACTTGCGTCCGTAGCTTATTGATGTACCTGCAGGGACTTTCTTGAGATGCACGATATTTGCCTTTACAGACATCACCGGCTTGATCTCCAGGCGATCCCTCTTGACTTCCTCCGACGGATAACATCCGTAGAGTATGATCCCCGGGCGCACCATGTCATAGTGAGCCGAAGGTATCTCCATGATAGCTGCACTGTTTGCCAGTGTCCTCATCGGCACATTGATGCCTTCGTTAATGAGATGCCTGTAGAATACAGCATATCTCTGCTCCTGCACTGCGGAGTATGTCTTGTCTTCGGCATCTGCTGTTGCAAAGTGGGAGAACAGACCTTCTATTTTGAAGTTCGGAAGCGTCTGTATCATCTTTACATCCTCTATGGACGTCATATCGTCAGGATTGTAGCCGATCCTTCCCATGCCTGTATCTACAGCGATAAGACCGCTTATGACTTTGCCTGCCTTCTGTGCGCACTTTGAAATGGCTTCCGCATTGGAATATGCGCATACAACAGGCGTCAGATCGTATTCGACTATAGTGTTCACATAAGGATCAGGCGTCAGACCGAGGATAACTATCTCCTCAGTGGTGAATCCTGCTTCTCTGAGGCGTATCGCTTCTGACAGCGTTGCCACTGCAAAGGAGTTTATGCCGTTTGCAGTCAGGACATGAGCGACTTTGACAGCACCGTGTCCATAACCATCAGCCTTGATAACACCTGTGATCTTCTTGTCCGGGCCGACTTTCTCTCTGATCTTCTTGATGTTGAAATCGAGATTCGAGACGTTTATCTCTGCCCATGCTGCTCTGATAGCTTCTTTATACATTTTTACACACTCTCCGGTCCGCAGTTGCGCAGCTCTGCTGTTGCCGGATACCATCCTTTCCTGAAGAAAAAATTTTATTACAGCTGCGGTGTTCTCTTTATGATATCTTCTCTTCCCGGTCCGTTGGAAACGTAAGTGATCGGGAAGCCTATAAGCTTTTCTATCTCGTTTACATAATTCTGCGCTTCAGCAGGAAGCTTGTCGAACTCTCTGATACCTGTGATATCGCATTTCCATCCAGGGAGCTTCTTTATCACCGGTTTTGCCTTTTCCAGCTTCGATGTGCAAGGGAACCTGTCTGTCACTTTACCGTCGATCTCGTAGCCTACGCATACCGGGATCTCGTCAAGGTATCCCAGTGGATCCAGCACTGTGAATGCAACTTCTGTAGTGCCCTGCACCATACAGCCGTACTTCGTAGCTACTGCATCGAACCAGCCTACTCTTCTCGGTCTGCCTGTAGTAGCTCCGTACTCGCCACCGTCGCCGCCACGCTTTCTAAGTTCTTCAGCCTCCTCTTCGTCCAGTATCTCGCTGACGAATGCTCCGCCGCCTACTGCACTTGAGTAAGCCTTTACAACAGTGATTATTTCCTTGATGGCATATGGCGGAACGCCTGCTCCGATAGCTCCGTATCCTGCCAGCGTGGATGATGATGTTACCATAGGGTAGATGCCGTGATCAGGGTCCTTGAGCGCACCCAGCTGACCTTCCAGCAGGATGTTCTTTCCTGCTTCCAGTGCTTCGTGGAGATACTCTGAAACATCACACACATACGGCGCCACCATTTCTCTGTACTCTGCCAGCGTCTTCATCACATCATCCGGATCCAGCTCAGGCTTGTTGTAAAGGTGCTTCAGGATGACGTTCTTCTGTGCACAGACTCTTTCGACCTTTTCCCTGAGGTCTGCTTCATCCATGAAAAGTTCCTGCACCTGGAATCCGATCTTTGCATATTTGTCAGAATAAAACGGTGCGATGCCTGACTTGGTGGAGCCGAAAGCCTTTCCAGCCAGACGTGCTTCTTCGTATTCGTCGAAAAGTATATGATAAGGCATCAGTATCTGCGCCCTGTCTGACACCAGGATCTTCGGTTCAGGTACGCCCTGATCTGTCAGCGACTTTATCTCATTGAACATATACGGGATATTCAGTGCTACGCCGTTGCCCAGTATGCTGGTAGTATGGTCGTAGAATACTCCTGACGGCAGCATATGCAGTGCGAACTTACCGTAGTTATTTTTGATGGTGTGGCCCGCATTGCTGCCTCCCTGGAACCTGATGATGATATCAGCCTCCTGCGAAAGCATGTCCGTTATTTTACCTTTTCCTT
>CAKQUI010000131.1 GCA_934277495.1 uncultured Clostridia bacterium
CTATATACCTGAAGTATGTCTGTACCGGTTTGTTCGTACCCTTGTTCATTAATGATTTCCCTTCATTCATAATCTAAATACACTGCGTCAGCATACCATGTACGCCGATATTTCTGATACTGGAACATCTGCCGTCACATCATCGCCAGTATCGAGAAAAAGCCTGTTGCAAAGAGGGCAGCTATCAGTGCAGCAGCTACTATCATCGAGCAGAACATCGATCTGGCGTAGTTTCTGCGATTGATATTACTGTCGTCCAGTGCGAAAATTATCATCATTATCAGACCTGCCACCGGCAGTGCGAAAAGCAGCGAATATCCGAAATATGCCCATGCGCTGAGCGGTCTGAGATTCGCCGGTATACTGCCATACATACCATTCATGTTTCCGCCTGGCATACCGCCGCTGTACTGTCCACAC
Source organism: uncultured Clostridia bacterium (assembly GCA_934277495.1). Taxonomy (GTDB): domain Bacteria; phylum Bacillota; class Clostridia; order Peptostreptococcales; family Anaerovoracaceae; genus Lentihominibacter. Next base: position 421 of record CAKQUI010000131.1, read on the forward strand.
CCTTCCTGGCTTCCAGGACCGCTGTTTGCACCACAAGCCTGATGATATCCGCTCCCGTGTCTCGCCCCTATGGTGATGACTTCATCCTCTGTATCATTTTCCGTTGTATCCGATGCTGTATCTATGCCGACCTTTATCACTTCTTCTCTGGTCAGTTTCGTACCGCATTTTCTGCAGTATGATGCACTTTCCCTGTTTTCTGCACCACAATTCCCGCAAATCATATTTTGTTCCTCCTGAAAATATCCGATATCGTATCTTATGATACATGTATTTATGATTATATCATATCCCGCACGACTGTTCATGAAAAAAAAGCCATATATCACATGATTGTAATATTCAGTCACATAAAGGTCATTTTCTGCAGTATGATAATGAACCTAACTCCATCGGCATACAGTCGGGCAGCTGCCCTCTGATTTTTTATAGCATAGGAAATTTCTCGTAGAGAAATTGACGGAGCTTCAAAGAAAGTATCTCAAATGCGTTGCTGCATAGCAGCAACATATGTGCAAAGAAATCGAAGATTTCGTCTTGCACACTTTTTTTACATAACATCGCTCCACCTGCTGAAAAGGCTCTGCAAAAGCCATTAAATGACTGCTGCAGAGCCTTTGATCGTATAATTATGATGTGCAGCGGTATCTCTACCCAGCTGCATCGTCACCTTTACTTGGCTTTCCTGTTGATGAACTTCAGCTTTGTCTTTGAGTACATCAGTTTCTGGCTCTCATAAAGCCCGAAATATCCCGACTCCATATAGCTTATGGCCACGACGATCAGAAAATACGGCATATATTCCATACCGAAGAGTTCAAAAGCCAGCAGCAGCGATGTCACCGGACAGTTGGTGACGCCGCAGAATACAGCTGCCATACCGCAGGCTGCAAAGACCGGTGCGCCAAAGCCTGCTATCTGTCCGAAGATACACCCGAAGGTGGCTCCCACGAAAAGGCTTGGGATTATCGCTCCGCCTTTATATCCGCTGCAAAGAGTTATGACTGTGAACACCATTTTCAGTGCGAATGCAGCGAAAAAGACTTTCCCGTCCAGCGCCTTCACTATCACATCCATTCCTGTCCCAAGATAGTCTGTCGTTCCCAGTATCTTTGTCATCAGCACGATGACTGCACCTCCTGCGACTATCCGTATCCACGGATTTTCGATGCGAGTCTGAAGGAAATGCCCTGTGCCGTGGAGCAGCTTGCAGAATATGATGCTTATACCCGCACAAAGCACAGCGAAAACTATCATCAGCAGCATACCTTTTGCACCCATACCGATACCGGCTGGCACATGAAACTCTGTCTCATGGACTCCCATGAACTTCACTACTTCCGATGCTGTAAGCGCCGCCACACAGCATGGCACCAGAGCTGCATAGTGCATGATGCCTACGCTGACTATTTCCATGGAAAACACCGTTGCCGTCAGCGGCGTACCGAAAAGTGCCGAGAATGCTGCACTCATGCCGCACATTATCATTATCTTCCTGTCGTATTCGTCCAGCTTCATCAGCTTTCCAAGGGAACCGCCTATGCTTCCTCCAAGCTGCAGCGCAGCGCCTTCTCTGCCTGCCGAGCCTCCGAAGGCATGGGTTATCACCGTGGAAACTATTATCAGCGGAGCCATCCTCAGCGGCACATATGTACCTGAATGTATCCCTTCAAGGACACAGTTGGTCCCTGTGCCAAACTTGTCGAATCTGTAGACTGCCACTATGGCAAGGCCTGCCACCGGCAGTATGTAAAGCATCCAGGGGTGCCCCATCCTGAATACGGTAGCCTCATTTATGCAAAGCACAAAAGCACCGCCCAGTATGCCCAGCACGATGCCCGTTATCCCCGCCAGCAGGAGCCAGCGTATCAGTATATATGCCCTGTTGAGGCAGATCTTCATAAATGACATGATATGATCCATGATGCAGTCTTTCCTAAATGAATACGTTGACGATACCTATTACTGCTCCTATCAGAGCGCCAAGGTTGATGACAGCCTGAAGCTCGTTTTTCATAACGGACAGCACCAGATCTTCAAGTTCTCTTACGTCCATCTCGTTTATTTTCTTTTCGACCAGAGACGATACATCTATATGTTTCACTGCACCTGCAAGAACGTCTTCCGAAAGCTTGTCGTATACCACTTCGATAGCTCTTCTGATAAAATCCTCCGGCTTCTCAGTGACTCCGGCATCTTCAAGCACCTGGGCAGGTTTCATGGCAGCAAGCCTGTCAGTTTCTTCTTTTATGACTGGCATAGCCAGTTCTGCGCCGTGATTTCTGATGTATTCCTCCATCTTCTCACCGATGGGGCCTGCCAGAGCCTGTACCCGTTCTTCGTTTATGAACATAGCAGCCATCGTACCCTGAGTCTTCTCAAGGATAGCGGCACCTGCAGTGTCCATTATTATCGTCTTATAGTCAAGTTTTCCTGCCGATGCCGAGACTTTTTCCGCAATGGCTTCGTTTATCTGATCCAGCACCTGGCGGCTGCCTGCTTCATCGCCTGCATCTGTAACGCCTGCCGCTTTATCAAGATAATATTCTATCGTGTGATCTGTCCCTGTGACCATGCCGGTCATAAGATCAAGTATGTGTTCCCTGAGACTGCTGCTCCTGAGAGCCTCGGACATGTCTTCTCCGGTCACCAGCCTCTCCCCTACTGCCACGCCGCAGGCACGGGCCACACGGGACTGGTTCCTGGGTATCACGCCGGGTGTGAAAGGCAGTGTCCAGCTGCCGATCTTTATCGCTTTTCTCGGTCTGAAAAGCATCTTTATGGCTATATAATTGGTAAAATATCCTATCACTGCACCTACCAGCACAGGCAGCAGCATTCTTACAGTATCCATATTATCACCTACCATTTTTCTTTTTCCTCAGCCGGGTCAGCTGTATACGAAAACAGCAGACTCCTCTCACTGTCTGTGAGTTTCATCCTCCCGCATATCGTCTCCAGATTCTCACTGCTGATGACAAAGTCCTCTTCTGTGCACAGCCTGCTGAAATCTTCCTTGCTTATACCTGACTGGCTGAAAGTTATCTCGCCGCTCATTATCTTCCTGTCATATATCCTCAGGAATTCCACTGCAAAAGTATCTGCCATTCCTTTTCTCCTTCTATCATCTAAATATCAGTACGCTGCATCAAGTCCGAAAACATTCCTGAGCAGCCTCTGTTCATGTTCCTTCGACTGGATCTTTTCGATTGTCTGAGGTATGCCGTGATGTTCCACAAGGTATTCACCTGAGCGTATCGCATAAAAAACTCCGTCTCTGTGTATCGAGACCTTGAGCATCTTGTTGAACCTGGAACCTGGATATGCTTCTGCAAAGAACGTAGCCTGCACATAGTCCAGGTCGATATTAGGTTCTTCAGTGAATCCCAGCTTCCTGCGCCATCCGTACCCCGGCCTTTCCTGCCACATGACCCAGCCCCAGAAATCGTCCTTTTCCAGCCTGTATCTGCACTCGCCGTCAGTCTGTATCAGACCTTCTTCAAGGAGCAGCGGTATCCTGTGGTGATCGTAGTTGAATCCCACGTCTGTGAGCCATGTATCGCTGCCGTTCCTGACGCCCATGACCCTGTGGCCCCTGCTCTGATACACATCAGTTTCTGCGATTATCCTGGAGTTGTAGCTCACCACATCGTATCCCAGTGATTCGAGAAGCCAGTTGTAGAGAGTGTTCAGCTCTGAGCATACCCCGCCTCTGCCGTTTTTTATTATCTTCTCGTAAAGCACATCCCGTTCCAGCGATGTGCTCCTGCCCGCCAGAAAATCGATGTTTTCATATGGTATATGGGAAATATGCGCCTGCTGGAGTTTTCCCAGCAGCTCTATATCCGGATGCTCCGGTAGCTCTGCCGCTTCATCTTCAAGTCCGATGCGCCGGAAATATCCCTTTATCATTTCATGGCTCATTGGGCTGCCGTTTATTTCGCTGTATGAAACAGTCATATTATTTCATCTCCATCAGGAAAGCTTCGTACGCCAGTTTTGCTTCGTATATATCCACTTTGCTTGCCACTTCGTAAGGAGCATGCATATTCTGTACTGCTACGCCGCTGTCTATGACTTCCATGCCGTAGTTTGCCAGGATATATGCAATGGTGCCGCCGCCGCCCTGGTCGACCTTTCCCAGCTCTGCTGTCTGATAGCAGATATCTCTGTCCTCAAGGATCTTTCTGAGTTTAGCGATGTATTCAGGATTGGCGTCGTTGGAGCCCGACTTGCCTCTGGCACCTGTGTATTTGTTGAAAGTTATGCCCTTGCCGAAGTATGCGCAGTTGTTCTTTTCCATCACTGACGGATAGTTTGGATCGAAAGCAGCACTTACGTCTGATGACAGCACCCTCGAACGGCTCATTGCTCTCCTGAGAGCCAGCTCGCTGTAGCATCCTGCGCAGTTCATTACCTCTGCCACAGTGTTTTCAAAGAATCTCGACTGCATTCCTGTAGCTCCTACGCTACCGATCTCCTCCTTGTCCACCAGCAGGCAAACGCAAGTCCTGTCAGGATCCTGTACTGCAAATATAGCTTCTGCAGACGGATAAGCACACACTCTGTCATCGTGACCGTATCCCAGTATCATGCTCCTATCAAGGCCGTAATCCCTTGCAGGTCCTGCAGGCACGGCTTCGAATTCGGCGGACTGGAAATCAGCCTCTTCCATGCCGTATTTATCTTTCAGTATGCTCAGGACTGTCTTCTTCACAGCCTCTTTCTCCTCGCCTTCCAGCGGTATGCTGCCTATCAGCAGATTCAGGTCTTCACCTTCCACGACTTTGGCGCCTTTTTTGTTCATCTGGTCCGCCGAAAGATGTATCAGCAGATCTGACACGCCTGTTACAGGATCAGCCGGATCTTCGCCTATCATCACGTTCACAGAAGTGCCGTCAGTCTTCACCACAACGCCGTGGAGAGCCAGCGGTCTTGCCACCCACTGGTACTTTTTCACGCCG
>CAKQUI010000132.1 GCA_934277495.1 uncultured Clostridia bacterium
CATTCACGCTCTGTCTTGCACTCGGTTATGAAGGCCTTGTATCCTTCGCAGAAATCGAAGATCTGCTCTTTATATCTGTCGTCGTATTTCTTCCATGCTGTTTTTCTTTCCATGTTCTATTCTCCTTTTCAGGCCTGCACCTGTATTTTATGCTTTTGTATCTATTATTGAATACTTCACTGTATACGATACGTTTCAGCCTCTTCGAAACGCTTACTTTTCATTATATTTCCCATAACATCGGCTGTCAATCTCTATCATTCTCGCATTGCCGTGCATCGGATCCCGCTCTGAATAATCGAAGAGCAGGTATTTTCCCGACAGGTTCTCAAGATGAGTGGTCCGTCTGAGCATCCGTATATCTGCCCCTTCATACGCTGCACCGCTGAGATATCTGTGTTCCTCTGACTCCGCCCTGTAGAAAGCCGCTGCAAAGGCCTTGTCCACGCTGCTTTCTCCGAAAAATCCCGGCCTGTTCTTCACGTTGTCCCTGAGATAATAGTCGCATATCAGTTCCTCCATGAAATCACCGGAGTCTGCATCTTTCTCTTCATATATATGCTCTGCAAAGTCCAGGAAGATCTCGTACCTGCTGTTTCTGGAAAGGTTCACCATGTCCAGTCTGCGCTGTGCATACCAGTCTGAAAGCTGGCGGAACATCTCGAAGGGCGACGTGTAAAGTCCAAGCAGCTTTTCCAGCGATCTTTCGAACTGTCCGCTGTTATAGTACACATCCACCATCTCCTCTACGCCCTTGAGCATTATCAGCTCTTCATATGATATCCAGCTGGTGGACAGGATTTCATACGGAGGATAGCTCCTGTAGACCATGCCGTACTGCCGGCTTTTCTCCTCCATGGCGGTACCTTTCAGTATCTTCAGGAATCCCAGCTGCAGCTGCTCAGGACGCATATCGAACACATCGTCAAAAGAGGCTGCGAAGCTTCTCAGATCTTCATAAGGCAGTCCTGCTATGAGATCAAGGTGTATGTGTATGTTACCGGCCTGACGTATCCTGCTTACGACGCTGCGGACTTTTGAAGTGTCCATGGTCCTGTTGATAGCCTTCAGCGTCTCCGGGTTCGTGGTCTGTATGCCTGCCTCGAACTGTATCTGCCCAGGTCTCAGCTCTGCCAAAAAGCCAAGTTCATCATCGGTGAGCAGGTCTGCTGCTATCTCGAAGTGGAAATTAGTCACTCCGTTGTCATTGTCTTTTATGAACTGCCATATATCCATGGCATGTCTGTGATCGCAGTTGAATGTCCTGTCGATGAACTTCACCTGCGGCACGTTCCTGTCAAGGAAAAATTTAAGTTCCGCTTTGACCTTATCCGTATCACGCAGCCTCAGCCGCTTGTCCACAGAGGAAAGGCAGTAGCTGCATCTGTATGGGCAGCCCCTGCTGCTCTCGTAATATACGATCCTGCTGCTGAACTCCGAAAGATCTCTGTAAGGAAACGGCACCTGCGAAAGATCAAGAGGCGCTGACCTCTCATTGATACATATATTGCCGTTTTCATCTCTGTATGCTATACCGGCGGTCTCTGCAAGCCTGCCGTATAACAGTATCGTTTCTGTACCATTCTGCTTATTGCTCCTGCTGTATGCTGATATTATGCTGCCGAAGCTGCGTTCCCCTTCTCCCGACATTATTCCCCGGATGAAAGGAAATTTTACCATCGTATCATGTTCATGGAAAGAGACTTCCGGTCCTCCGAGCCATATGTCAAGGTCAGGTCTTACCTTTGATATATCTTCTGCCAGGGATACAGTCTGGCTTATGTTCCAGATATAGCATGACATAAAAAGCACGTCGGGCTTCTTGTCGAATATATCCGCCAGTACCTTGTCAGGCGGCTGGTTTATCGTATATTCTGCTATCTCAGTCACGTTATCTTCGTCGTTTCCCGGTGCACTGGCCTGCATGCTGTCTGCCCATGCCTTGAGACTGTAGACTGCAAGATTCGAGTGTATATATTTGGAATTGAGTGTCGTCAGAAGAAATTTCATCTGCTTTATATGCTCCGTTTCTGTCGTTTTATCATGTTTTTGCATGGTGCATGGATATCCGCCGTCATCATATCTGTTCCCACCGGCATTTTTTCATATCCACATGGGTATCATCCTTCATCGTCACGCCTTCTTCAAGAAGAAGCCTGCGCTGCTCATACCATCCGGGCACAAGCCTTCCTGAATGGTCCACTACTCTGTGGCAGGGGTATTCTCCGTAATACTGAGACATACTCATGACTTTGCCTACGAGCCTCGCATTTTTCTTTCTTCCTATGAGCTCAGCGATCTGACCGTATGAGGCTACTTTTCCCGCCGGTATCTCCTCCACCACTGACAGTATCTCGTATATGAGTTTTTCATTCATCACACTGCTCATCGCTGTCACCTTTCCGTATGCCGCACCTGCAGCAGCTGTTCTTTCCATATTATTCTATTATACTATCAGTGTCATGTCAAAAATTCAAATTAGTTGCACTATTAATGCAGCACTGTAAAAATACAGCTGGTAGTGTTATACTGATTTCAGGGTTTTATAGTCAGATTTATTTATATTTACGAAAGGAAGTCTCTGAAATGGACGCAACAGTAATCATTTCCGGTCTTGGCGTTTTCGGTGCGCTGGCGGGGATGGCAATCTTGATCTTCAAACGTGTTTCACCGATAATAATAGGGCCGCTGGCTGCGATACTTGTATGCCTGACCGGTCACATCCCTCTCTTCAAGGGAATAACCGAAACATATCTTTCGGGAGTCGCAGGATTCTTCACCTCATACTTCCTGGTGTTCCTGCTTGGCAACATCTTCGGCAACATATATCAGAATTCCGGTGCTGCTGCCAAGATAGGTTCTATCATATCAAAAAAATGCGGCCCGAAGAACTGCATGCTGGCATGCATGGCTTCTGCAGCTATACTGAGCTACGGCGGCATCAACAGCTTCGTCATCATATTCTCGGTATATCCTATAGCACTGAAGCTTTTCGAAGAAGCTGATATCCCTACATACCTGCTTCCCGGTATAGTATGCGGAGGTATGTGGACATTTGCTATGACAGGTCCGTTCACACCTCAGATACCTAACCTGGTATCCATGGACTACCTGGGCACACCGTCATATGCAGGACTTTTCCCAAGTCTTACCGGTGCCGCTGCAATGGTGATACTCATCCTGGTTTACATGAACCGTGAAGCCAAAAAAGCACGTCTGAGAGGCGAGCATTTCCAGTGGCCGGAAAATGTAAAGAGGGTCGAAGACGATGATAAATCACCTAACGGGTTCATTTCCATAATCCCTATAGCAGTCGTGCTCATCACCTTCAATGTCACTGACCTTGATATAGTTGTATGCCTGCTTATAGGCGTATTGCTGGCGCTTATCCTGTTCTACAGATACCTGCCTAAGACCGAAATGCTGGAAATGTTCAACTCGGCTGCCAGATCATCAGTTATAATAATCATAAATACAGCTATCATCGTAGGATTCGGTTCTGTTGTCAAAGGTACTCCGTTCTTCGAGTTCGCTACACACCTGCTGGAAACTTCAGACGCCAACCCGTATATCGTGGCTGCTGTAGGCTCAAATATATTCGCAGGTATACTGGGATCGGCTTCAGGCGGTATATCGCTGATGTACGAAACACTGAAAGATACCTTCATGAACTATGCGGCACATGGATACAATCTGGAATACATACACAGACTCTGTGCCGATGGCTGCGGCGGTCTTGACTCACTGCCATGGAACGGCTCCATAGTTTCCGTATTCGCAGTCTGCAATACCACACACAAGCTGTCATACAAGTACAATTTCGTGACATGCCTTGTGATACCTATCGCCTGCACGTTCCTGATAGCACTGCCTATATGTATCATCACAGGATAGAGGCATATCATAGGCAGCAGGACCAGTCTGATGTATATCTTCAGATATGAGTTTTACAAAACATCAGATGCGATATATTTCATACAAAAAAATTGACCGTTGCTCATAACTTTATGAGTCACGGTCATTTATTTATCTGAAACAAAGCAAAGCCCGCTGCTGTCATCATACAGCGGACAGCTTTGATATTTTCTTCATTCATAGTCTGTGCACTGTTCTGTATCCCCGGCCGGTGATGCAGAAGTGCTGCTTTTCAGCACCGGTATCTCACCTACTCCACCAAGCACCAGTCTCGGACGATAAGGGAATTTCTTTATTTCCTCACGATCTGTCACTCCTGACAGTACCAGCACCGTGTCGAGACCTGATTCTATGCCTGCTACTATATCGGTGTCCATCCTGTCTCCTATTATAGCGGCTTCATCGGAATGGACTCCAAGTATCCTAAGGCCTGTCCTCATCATCAGCGGATTAGGCTTGCCTACGAAGTATGCTGACTTTCCGGTAGCCATCTCTATCGGTGATACCATAGCTCTGCAGGCCGGTATGATACCCTCCTCCGACGGTCCTGTAACGTCGCTGTTCGTGCCTATCAGTCTTGCTCCGTGGTTCACGAACCTGACTGCTTTAAGGATATTCTCATAGGTGTATGTATTACCTTCACCTACGATAACGAAATCCGGATCCACATCGTTTATAGATATGCCTTCATCATAGAGGGCTGTTATCAGTCCCGGACCGCCTATAACGTATGCACTGCTGCCCGGCGCCTGGCTGCTTATGAATCTTGCAGTGGCAAGAGCACTGGTATAGAAATGATCCTCCTTGATATCGAGCCCCATCCTTGCCAGCTTCTGCTGCAGCTCCTTCGGTGATCTTTCCGAGGAATTCGTCAGGAACAGGAAATCCTTGTCCTCTGAATACAGCCATTCCACGAATTCCTTTACTCCCGGCAGCAGACGATTACCGTGATAGATGACACCGTCCATATCGCATATAAAACCTTTTTTATTTCTCAGTTCTTCCATATATCCATTACCTCCTTCGAATGAATCTCTTTCTTTTCTTCTCCATTGTTCTTTACACTTTTATGATACAGCTTCATTGTTAACACAAAAAGCATTGCTGTGTTAAATTTATGTTAAACAGCCTGCTGCCTGCTTATACACTCTATGATGCAAAAAACCGAAGACCCGGCACGGTTCCTATCCCTGTGCCGGGTCTTCGGTTAAAACTATCAAAGAAGAGTTTACATCGTCATAATACGATTATAACAATGCAGTGTCTCTGTCTGCCAGTTCTTTATATGTTCTGTATTTGTCCATTGCATCTTCTTCTGTCATGGCGAAGAGCTTCTCTGCGATCTCAGGGAACTCCTTAGCCAGTGACGAGTATCTTACCTGAGCCATAATGAAGTCTCTGAAGCTTGCTGTAGGCTCCTTGGAATCAAGGATGAACGGATTCTTACCCTTTGCCTTGAGCTCAGGGT
>CAKQUI010000133.1 GCA_934277495.1 uncultured Clostridia bacterium
TCCTCTATCACTCTTATGTGCATCTGTCTCACCCGGATCAGGCCTTCCAGCATGTCGTCCTCGCCCAGCACGTTCGGTCGGTGCAGCATTCCCTTGTAACCTGTGCCCAGCGTCCTGGGCTTGTTGGTGTAGACTCTCGGTATCAGCAGCAGTCTGTCTTTTACTTTGTCCTGCAGCTTCGAAAGCCGGGAAACATAATCAACGACTGCATCTTCCCGATCAGCCGAACACGGACCGATTATCATCAGCAGACGATCATCTTTGCCTGAAAGAATATCTTTCATCTGCCGCTCTCTTTCGGCCTTGCACTTGTGATATTTTTCTTTTAACGGATACTGCTCTTTTATCTCCTTGGGGATAGGCAGTTTTCTTCTGAATATAACGCTCATTTTCTATTTTCTCCATTTCAGTCCAGTTAGTTACATCTAACTAACTGGTACAAGGATAATACACCTTTTTCACGCATCTGTCAACAAAAAACGTCATAAAAATGCAAAAAAATAACTGATTACCATATAAAATACGGTAATCAGTTACCCATGTGCTCGTCTTCTGAAGAATCGAAAATATACATGATTTCATGCCCTGAAACCCTTCAAATTCTTTTATTTTAAGATTTACTACCTGTATTCTCCAGTATAACATGATTCGATAAAATCGTATTATGTTTATCTGTATTTACTGAAACAAAAAATTTTTATACCATAAAAACAACCAGCTGCCGGGGGATCCCTGTACAGCTGGTTGTCTGCAGTTCAGATATTTATGTCTTTTATTTTACTGCTGTCACTTCGTAATCCTTGGCTTCAACAGTTTCTTTAAGCACGTCGCTGCTGATATCTTCGCTGAGTTTCACTACTGCTGTGCCGTTTTCATGGCTTACGATGGCTTCTGTCACCTGCGGGATGCTTTCCAGTGCTTTCTTTACTGTAGCTTCGCAGTGTCCGCACATCATGCCTTTGATCTCCATTGTCTTTTCCATAGTTTCTTTCTCCTTTTCATGATTTATCTCTTCTACCAGGGTGGCCAGTTCCACCTGGTCCTTCAGCTTTTTATCTCTGCCGGTGTTTTTCATATCCAGCAGATTCAGTCTCAATGCGTTGGTAACCACGCAGAAACTTGAAAGGCTCATTGCAGCGGCTCCGAACATAGGATTGAGCTGCAGACCAAATACAGGTATCCATATGCCTGCTGCGAGAGGTATGCCTATCACATTGTATATGAACGCCCAGAAAAGATTCTGATATATGTTCCTGAGTGTAGCACGGCTCAGCCTTATGGCAGCCGGTACGTCTGTCAGTCTGCTCTTCATCAGCACCACGTCTGCTGCATCTATCGCTATATCTGTACCTGCACCTATGGCGATACCGATATCGGCTCTTGTCAGCGCCGGCGCATCGTTTATACCGTCGCCTACCATAGCTGTCCTGCCCTTTTCTTTCAGACGTTTTATGACATTTTCCTTGCCGTCAGGAAGTACGCCTGCGATGACTTCGTCAACCCCTGCCTGTCTGCCTATAGCTGCAGCTGTCTTCTGGTTGTCACCTGTGAGCATCACGACTTTTATACCCATATCCTGCAGTTCTTTTATCGCCTGCGGGCTCTCATCCTTTATCACATCAGCCACTGCTATCATACCGATAAACTGGTCGTCTCTGCTGAAGAACAGCGGTGTCTTGCCGTCCCCGGCCAGGGCTTCTGCCTGTTTTTTCACGCCGTCATCCATACCTGAAGCTCCGCTTATCAGTGCAGTATTTCCGCCTTTTATCACGGCTCCGCTGCATATTCCTGTAAGGCCGTTTCCCGGAAGTGCTTTGAAATCAGTGACCTCGCTGCATGATATCCCTCTGCTTTCAGCTTCTTTTATGACAGCCTGTGCCAGCGGATGTTCGCTCATCTTTTCCAGACTGTATGCCATTTCAAGAAGTTCATTTTCTGTTATATCATCTGCAGGAACTATGTCGGTCACAACAGGCTCGCCCTTTGTGATGGTACCTGTCTTGTCCATAGCTATTATCTGCATCTTTCCTGTCTCTTCAAGGGATACCGCTGTTTTGAACATTGTCCCGTGCTTTGCACCCATGCCGTTTCCTACCATGATGGCTACCGGAGTTGCCAGCCCCAGCGCACACGGACAGCTTATGACAAGTACAGAGATAGCTCTGGAAAGTGAAAATCCGAAGGACTGTCCTGTGAGCATCCATACTATGAAACTTATGACGGCTATGGTTATGACTGCCGGCACGAATATCCCCGATACTTTGTCAGCGATCTTTGCGATAGGGGCTTTGGTTGCGGCCGCATCGCTGACCATCTGTATTATCTGTGATAGCGTCGTGTCTTCACCTACTCTGAGGGCCTCGCAGCGGATGAATCCCGACTGGTTCACCGTTGCAGCAGATACTCTGTCGCCTTCCGCTTTATCGACCGGTATGCTTTCTCCTGTCAGAGCCGCTTCATTGACTGCACAGTTTCCCGAAATCACGATGCCGTCCACAGGTATGTTCTCTCCCGGACGCACGACAAAGATATCGCCTTTTTTCACCTGCTCCACAGGAACTGTGACCTCTTCACCGTCCTGTATCACCACCGCTGTATCAGGCGCCAGCTTCATGAGTCCTTTCAGCGCATCTGTCGTCTTTCCCTTGGAGTGAGCTTCCAGCATCTTCCCTACGGTTATCAGCGTCAGTATCATGGCTGCTGATTCGAAATAGAAATCGTGCATGTATCTCATGACGCCTGCCGTATCGCCTCTGACCTGAGCATCTGTCATAGCGAACAGTATGCAAAGACTGTAAACGAAGGACGCTCCTGCTCCCAGTGCTACAAGCGTATCCATGTTCGGTGCTCTGTGCAGCAGGCTTGAAAAACCACTTATGAAAAACTTCTGGTTTATCACCATAATGATGCCTGTAAGCAGCAGCTGTATCAGCCCCATGGCTACATGGTTGTCTGCAAGTACATCAGGTACCGGCCATCCCCACATCATATGTCCCATGGAAAGATACATCAGCACCACCAGAAAGCCTACCGATGTCCAGAGTCTCTTTTTAAGTTTAGGCGTTTCGTGATCCTGCAGCATTTCTTCACCGGGCGATGATGTGCCGGCCTGCGATCCGCCTGAGCCTTTTTTCCTGGCACCGTATCCTGCTGCTTCAACTGCCGATATGATATCCTGAGCCGATGCACTGCCTTCAACGCCCATGGAATTCGTCAGCAGGCTGACCGAACATGATGTCACGCCTGGCACCTTGTTCACTGCCTTTTCCACTCTGGCGCTGCATGCGGCACAGCTCATCCCTGTAACTGTAAACTGTTCCATAATGCAAAATCTCCTTTAAGTCTGATCTTCTATTTCATTAGTTTCTTCAGCAGATCCACAAGTTCATCCACCGCTTCATCCCTGCCGCTGCGGATATCGTCCGCCACACATGTATGTATGTGATTGGAAAGCAGCACCTTGCTGAAACTGTTCAGAGCTGCATTGACAGCAGACACCTGCACCAGTATGTCTGTACAGTATGCATCGCTGTCGATCATCTTTCTTATACCTCTGACCTGACCTTCTATGCGACTCAGACGGTTCACCAGGTCTTTGTACTCACGCTCCGACCGTTCTTTTGTACGGTGACTGCACTGACAGCAGCAGCCGTCTTTCATATCTTTATTATCCATCATATACCTCCTGTTTATGAATGATATTGTGTCCATATATGTTTCCAGTATACCCCTTGGGGGTATTTTACGATTTGTATTATATACCCCTTGGGGGTATTTTGCAATAGCTCTGTTCAAAAAAAACTGCCTGCAGAGTACCTATGTCGCAGAGTACTCTGACAAGCAGAAAATGTCATCATATATTTTGTTTCAATATTCCAGATACTTCGGTCACCGCCTCCTGCCGGTCATCAGACTGTCAGCCAGGAACAGCAGATAACTTATCCCCAGAAATACGAGAAGTGTCAACAAATGGTTCATACCCATGATATCAAAATATGCTATACGTTTTATCCCTGTGCCTGTAAGGTTTACTATATAAACAGCAACATTGAACAGCACCGGGATCACAGCCCATATCACCGGACAGTATGACGTGAACCATCCCTTCGGGCAGAACAGCAGGTAGTCTATAAAAGCCATCACAGGAGAGATGAACCACAGCAGATACCCCGCCAGTGAAAGACCTCCCTCCGATATTCCTCCGGTGCCGAACTCGATATAGTAGTACACTATGAAAGTCAGTATCATATATATCGTTACCGCACCTCTCAGCGTACCGCGTTCATATCCGGGTCTTGCTATGACCAGATATGCGAAATATATCAGCGCCAGCGCATTGGCCGCAAGGGCGAAATCCCCCAGCAGCACATCTGGACCCATACCCGAATCCATAAGCTTTACAACAAGCCCTGCTCCGCATACTATTATGAATATGACTCTGAAAATCACTGCGATGGTCGCGTTCCTTATGTACATCTCCTGTATGACCTCCTGTATCCGTCACGTATTATCTGTTTCCGCCTGTTTCACAGGCAGCCTTTATGAACTCTCTGAAGAGAGGATGCGCCGTGTTAGGTCTGCTCTTGAATTCCGGATGATACTGGACTCCCACGAAATGCGGATGATCCGGCAGTTCCACAGCCTCGACAAGCCTTCCGTCAGGCGACGTACCTGCTATCACCATGCCGCCTTCTGTGAATCTCTCACGGTAGTCGTTGTTGAATTCGTATCTGTGTCTGTGTCTTTCCGAGATATCGAGCGTGCCGTAAGCTCTTTCCATGATGGTCCCTTCTGTTATCCTGCATGGGTATGCCCCGAGTCTCATCGTTCCGCCCTTAGGTATATCTCCGTACTGGTCAGGCATGAAGTCGATGACCTTGTTCCTGCAGTCTTCATCGAACTCTCCGGAGTTGGCATCGCTGATCCCCAGCACGTTGCGTGCGAATTCCATCACTGCGATCTGCATACCCAGGCATATGCCAAAGTATGGCACCTTGTTTTCCCTTGCGAACCTCGCTGCGTTTATCTTGCCTTCTATACCTCTGTCTCCGAATCCTCCCGGCACCAGTATACCGGAAACATCGCCGAGAAGTTCTCTCGCAGTCTCATCTGTCACATCTTCGGCTTCGATCCATTTTATATCCACATGGCAGTTGTTCTCATATCCGCCGTGGCGCAGCGC
>CAKQUI010000134.1 GCA_934277495.1 uncultured Clostridia bacterium
ACGCCGCCTACATCTATTATTATATATCCGCTGCCCTTTTCGAACAACACACCTCTCAGAAATCCTATCATTTTATTTTAAGCTCCTTCAGTCTTTTTCTCGTATCTGCAGAATGACCGTGGCATATGGCTGCTGCCAGTGCATCTGCCGTATCGTCTGGTTTCGGCACTTCACTGAGGTTGAGCATAGTCTTCACCATCCACTGCACCTGTTTTTTGTCGGCTCTGCCGTATCCCACCAGCGCCTGCTTGATCTGCAGCGGCGTATACTCTTCGATCTCAAGCCCGCCTTTCTTACAGGCCAGCACTGCCACGCCTCTGGCCTGACCCACCATTATCGCTGTCTTGGCATTGGTATTGAAAAAAAGCTGCTCGATAGCTGCAACTTCCGGCCGTTCTTCATCTATTATCTCTCTCAGAGATTCATACAGATGTTCGAGCCTGTCCTCCATCGCCATGGACGCCTCTGTCGTTATGGAACCGTAGCTGCAGACTCTGAATCTGTTCCCGATTTTTTCTATTACTCCGTAGCCCAATATGGCATAACCCGGATCTATCCCTAAAATCTTCATTTTTTCTCCATTTGTAAATTATTGCCTGTCCTTAAATATGCAGGATAATTGTACCACAGCAGCAGTGATTTTGCAAACAAATGTTCTGTAAATGAAATTTTATACATAAATCCACTCATTAATTGACTATATTCGTGCATTATATTATAATAAACGGTATAAATATACATGGAGGACAACATATGAGAATTTCAAGACAGAACAAAATACTTGAGCTCATTGAGAAGTATGAAATAGAAACACAGGACAAACTCGCCTCATTGCTCCGTGAATACGGATACGAAGTGACACAGGCGACGATTTCCAGAGATATCAAGGAGCTGCAGCTGATAAAGATACTCTCCTCTACAGGAAAGTATAAATATGCAGCAGCCGCAAACAACGAACCTACAGTTTCCAACAGACTTTCGAATATATACCGTGAAACAGTAAAGTCAGTAGTGTACTCTGAGAATATAGTACTGGTCAAATGCCTTTCAGGATGCGCCAGCGCTGCTGCGGAAGCTCTTGATATGATGAGTCTGCCGCATATCATCGGTTCTGTTGCGGGAGACAATACCATAATGTTTGTCACTGACTCTTCCGAAAATTCACCGGAAGTCGTGGATGAACTCAACAGACTGCTTATGAAGAACAGTTGATCCCTTCTGCTCGCAAACATACAGAGAGGTAGCAATGATAAGACATATCAGCATAAGAAATTTTGCAATAATAGAAAAGACAGATATAGATTTTCATGACGGTCTCAATATCATAACCGGCGAAACAGGCGCCGGAAAATCCATAATGATCGAAGCTGTCAGTCTTGCTCTTGGCAGCAGGGCCGATACCGCTTTCGTCCGCTCAGGCTGTGACAAGGCCACGATACAGATGATCGCCGACTACAAAGGCTCCGAATACATCATAACACGAGAGATCTCGGCAGCAGGCCGCAACCTCTGCAAAGTCAACGACGAGATAGTCACCCTCGGTCATCTCAATATGCTGTGCAAGAAGATCGCTGATATCCACGGACAGTACGATCATCAGTCACTGCTGAATCCTGAATACCATATAAGGCTTGTGGATCTTTACAAAAAAGACCTGATTGAGCCCGCTAAAGAAAAAGTCGCTGCACTTTACGATAACTATGCGGCGCTTAGAGGCGAACTGAAAGCTCTTATCACACAGGCGAACAAGGACCGACGCGAAAAGGATTTCATGGAGTATGAATTCCGTGAACTCGATGATGCTCAGCTGCGTACAGGCGAGGACGACGAACTTGAAGAAGAGATCGCACTGCTCCAGAACAGCGAAAAGATATATGAGAATCTGTCAAATGCATACATGATATCATGCGATGACGAATATTCCGTACAGACAGCACTGAAAAAAGTATCCGACCTTCTTTCTGAAACCGGTGAATTTTCTCAGGAACTTTCGGAGCTCAGCTGCAGGATGTCCGAACTCTACTATGAATTCGAGGATGCATGCCACTCCATCAGAGACTGCAGGGACAGGACTGTATTTTCACCTGAAGAACTAGACACAGCCATAGCAAGGATCGAGGTCCTGAACAAGCTCAAAAACAAACACGGCAAATCCATAGCCGAGCTTATCGAATACAGGGATGAACTCGATGAAAAACTGTCCCGCATAGAAAATTCCAGCGATATAAAAGAAAAGCTCGAACATGAGCTGGCTGAATGCCGCAAAGCCCTGATCGATGCATGCAGCAGACTTTCCGAAGCCAGGAAAGAGTCGGCTGCAGAGCTTGAAACAAAGATAACAGCAGAACTGAAACAGCTGAATTTCAATGACGCCAATTTCCATATATCTTTCACGACTGCCGAAAGTTTTTCTGCAGCAGGTACCGATATCGTCGAATTCCTCATAACGACAAACAAAGGAGAAACACTGAAACCGCTGAGCAAGATCGCTTCAGGCGGCGAGATGTCAAGGATCATGCTCGCTTTCAAAAAGATAATCGGTGACTACGACGAGATACCTACGATGATATTCGATGAGATCGACAGCGGCATAAGCGGTATCGCCGCAAGCATCGTAGGTCGTAAGCTCCGGGAGATATCAAAAAATCACCAGATAATATGCATTACGCATCTGCCGCAGATCGCAGCTTTCGGAGAGCATAACTACCGGATACAGAAAAAATCCGATGAAAAGATGACATTCACCACCGTGACACCTCTGACTGACGAGGGCAAGGTGGATGAGATAGCCCGGCTCCTGGGTGGTACGAATATCACCGATACGACGATACAGTCTGCAAAAGAGCTTATCTCATCATCCGATATGTGATAATGCGTTGATTATATTTTCTACCGTTCTTTCCATAGGAGCATCGCCGGTGTGCACAGTCACATCGGCATATTTTTTATAAAGCGGGACTCTTGCTCCGTACAGATCTTCAAGAGTCTGACCTTTCTTCATGGCGACTCCCCTTGTCTTTATATTCTTGAGCCGTTTTTTAACTGTATCGAGAGAGGCTTCAAGATATACTACGGTGCCGTTTTCTTTGAGATGATCCATTGCTTTATCATAGTATACTGCACTGCCTCCTGTTGCTATCACAGTGCCGCTGACTTTTAGACTGCATAGTACATCTTCCTCGATCTGTTTGAATGCTGCCATACCGTCTTCATTTAATATCTGCTGCAGGCTTTTACCTGCACGCTGCTGTATCAGCAGGTCTGTATCTATGAACTGCATATTCAGCGATTTAGCCAGCACGACGCCTGTAACGCTTTTACCACAGGCTGGCATTCCTGTAAGTATTATGTTCCTGTTTTTTCTTTTCACCGTATCGTATCACTCCTTTATGAATTTTTCTGCATCGTCAATTTCTTTTTCGGAAAATACTCTGACTCCTGCCTCTTCGAGAAGCTGGACAGCAAGCCCTTTCCCTTCTATGAGCCTGCCGCTGAAAGTCCCGTCATATATCTTATGGCTGCCGCATGAAGGACTTTTTTCCTTGAAGATAGCGCAGCATACATCCTCTGCTGCCGCCAGTCTGACTGCCTCTCGTGCACCTGCCAGATACTCGGCTGTGACATCCCTGCCGTCTCTCGTAACGATACGCTCTTCCTGCCGCTGTGCATCAGTGCGGGGCACAGGCAGTCCGCCATATACTTCCGGACACACCGGCACCAGCAAGCCTTTTGATTTCCATTGTATGAACCTGGGATCATTCTCCGCTTTGGATTTTCCATCGTAACGGACAGGATCTCCTCCGTAAAGGCACTGACTCACAAGTATTTTTTTCATTATATGCACCGACCTTTCAGCATACGGGAATGAACAGTATCACACGATATTTTCGTAGTGTCCTGCCATGCTCGTATTTCAAAAAAACAGCCGTACAGAAATACATTATCTGTACGGCATGATATTATTCTGGTGATCCTGAAAGAAAGCTTATGCTTCTTCAGTTTCTTCTACCGGTGCTTCATCTGCTGCCGGCGGATCTATAGTTTCTCTGATGCTGAGGCTGATCCTCTTTCTGTCTTTGTCGATCTCCAGAATCTTGGCATTGACGATCTGACCTACTTCCAGTTCATCATTGATGTTGCCGACTCTCTTGTGGGCAACTTCTGAAATATGTACGAGACCATCGAGACCCGGTTCCAGTTCAACGAATGCACCGTATTCCTTGATCTGGACTACTTTGCCTTCGATAACCTGTCCAACCTGGTAATTCTCGTCGATAACGCTCCAAGGCTCAGGCTGGTTCTGCTTCAGACCCAGTGAGATCTTTCCTTTTTCTTCGTTCATCGAAAGAACCTTTACGTTTACTTTCTGTCCGATGCTGAGAACTTCCTGCGGGTGCTTTAACTTGCCCCATGAAATCTCTGAAATGTGAAGGAGTCCGTCGATTCCGCCGATGTCTACGAATGCACCGTAGTCTGTGAATCTCATTACTGTACCTTCTACAACATCATCTACGTTCAGGTTTTCCCAGATCTCAGCTACCAGCTTATCCTTTTCTTCGTTGAGGAAGAGTCTGTGTGAGAATACTGCTCTGTTTCTCTTCTGGTCAACTCTTGATACTCTTACTTCAAGAGTCTTGCCGATGAATTCATCTGCATTCTCCACATAGTGGTCTGAAAGCTGTGAAAGCGGAATGAAGCCTGATACTTCTTTGTAATCAGCTATAACGCCACCGTTCACTGTTCTGGTAACTTTGACTTCAAGAACTGATTTATCTTCAAGTGCCTTAACTATTTCATCCCAGTTAGCACTGATTTCCAGCTTTTTCTTTGAAAGCAGGATTCCACCTTCTCCGTCGTCTGTCTTGATGACTTTAGCCTGTACTTCATCGTCGACTTTGAAAGCGTCCTGTAATGTCTGACCTTCCTCCAGAGTCACCTCTGAAGCAGGCAGGATACCGTCTTTCTTACATCCTAAATTAACGATAACTTCCTGGTCAGTAACCTGATGTACTTTTCCTGTGACGATTTCGCCACTTCTCGGCAATCTCAGGGACTTCTCGATCTCGTCCATAAGATCGCTCATGTTCAATTCATTGTTTTCAAGTGTCATATCACTCATGCTGGCAATAACCTCCTTAATAGTGCATTCAGGTGTCGATGCACCCGCTGCTA
>CAKQUI010000135.1 GCA_934277495.1 uncultured Clostridia bacterium
AGTATGACCTCTCCATGTAGTTACGATCTCTTTCAGTTCAGCTCTGTCTTCCTCTGAACGGAACGCCAGATTGTCTGAAGGTCTCTTGTCGAGAGTGTCAAAGTCATCATAGAGCCATTTAGTAGTATCCGGATGAAGGATAACTGACTGGATACGGCTTCCCTGGTGACCTGCCATCTGTTCATCATCGTCGATGAAGATCTCCATGTTCTCCAGATAATGCTTGAATGCCTTGGCTCTTCTGAGGATGAAGTTGTCCATCGAAGGCTGGCTGTAGAATTCTGTGATGAGCCTTGCTCTGTCAAGATCGAGTGTTGGCTGAGTGTTGCGGACTCTGTCGCTGAGTCTTGCTATTCTTTCTGAAAGCATAATTAAAATCTCCTTTCATGGTATTGTCATTACCACATCAGCTGTATTTACTCCAGCTGATCATTATCTTGTTTTATCTGCCTATTATTAAAGCAAGACCCGTGCCATGCATCGGCAACATTTGTAATTTATTTCGATATTTTTTATCCAGTTAAGCCATGTCTGCTGTGTTAAAAAACCCTGAATCGTTGAAAATCCTGCAAAGTCAATCATTAAAAGATAATCCGTATGAAAAATATTTTTTTAAAAAAGCAGAAGGTGATCCCCTCTGCTTTTCTTATATATTGTGGCTGGCACGTATTTATCATCATACATTCTGTATATGTGTAAAATATGGCACGTTGTTTTTTGATAATATGCGCCAAAAAATGCACATTCTTTTGACTGTGCATTTTTTTACACAGTCATGCAGGATAGTCTGCTTATCATATTAGCTCAACTCTGCTGCCGCCGCTCCGGTCTTTGGTGACACGAATCTGCCTGTCTATCTTCTCTTTGAGTTCCGGCACATGGGATATGATGCCCACGAGTCTGTCACCTTCTGCCAGCCCTGACAGTGCTCTCATGGCCTGCTGCAGTGATTCTTCATCCAGCGAGCCAAAGCCTTCATCTATGAACATGGTATCCAGCCTGATGCCTCCCGCCGATGCCTGTATCTCATCCGAAAGTCCCAGTGCCAGGGAAAGTGATGCCTTGAATGATTCGCCGCCTGACAGTGTCTTCACGCTTCTCTCTGTACCGTTGTAGTGATCCACCACATCCAGCGACAATCCGCTCTGACTCCTGTTGTTGTCAGCCATACTGCTACGTTTGAGCTCATACTGTCCTCCTGACATCACCATGAAACGGACATTGGCACGGGATATTATCCTGTCGAAGTATGCAGTCTGGACATATGTTTCAAGCATGACTTTCTCTCTGCCTGACAGATTGCCTCCTGCTGTGTCTGAAAGAGCTTTCATCCATCTCAGTTTTTTATCAGTATCAGCCATGCTTTCATTCTGCTTCTTCAGAGTTTCGTATACTCTGCGATTGGCTGAAGCTCTGATATTTATATCCTTCAGACGTTTGTCAGCATCTTTTTTCTGCTCAGTAAGTTCCCGCATCCTCTGCGCAGCTTTGTCTTTATCTATCTCCTGCCTGTCTTTCAGCAGTTCCTTCATACGGGATATCTCTGCTCTGAGACCTGCTGCCTTATTCTCATGTGCTTCCAGATCTTTCTTTACTGCTTTCTCCCTTTCTGTCAGTTCACCACATCTGTTTATCATATCGTCTATGACTTTCTGTGCTGCAGCCTCGTCATCATACTCCAGTTTATCTGCAAGCTGTGCTATACGTGAATCCAGTGCCTGGAGCTTTGCTTCTTCAGACTTGAGTTTTTCTCTGATATCAGAAACATTTTTGTCAAGTTTATCCTTGCCTTCTCTGAACTGAGGTATTTTGAGCTCCAGCTCCTCCTTCCGAGCCAGTCTGTTCTTGTTTTCCGTCTGATCTTCTCTGAGCTTTTTCATTTTTTCGCTCAAAGATTTCCCGCTTTCTGCAAGCTGCTTATCCAGCTCTCCAAGACTTGTTCCCGGGAAAAGTTTCGAGGCAGCCTCAATAGCTGCGTTCTCCTTTGTCTCTACGTTCCCTTTGAGTTTGCTTGCTTTTTCACTGGCACTTCTCATTTCTGCATCGGCATCATCTGCTGCCTTTTTCATTCTGTCCAGTGCAGCTTTGGTAGGTGCCTGCGGGGATTTCTCTGCAGGATGGGGATGTTCGCAGGACCCGCATACCGGGCATGGCTGTCCCCCCTGAAGTGTAGCGGCCAGCACGCCAGCCTGCTCGTCGAGATACGCTTTGCTGTTTCTTTCATATGTATTCCTGGCCTCTGATGCCGACTTTTCCCTGGCCATGTATTCCTTCTGTGCTGTGCTGAGTTCGGTCCTTGCCTGTTCCAGGTTTCTGATATCTTCCGCAAGTTCTTTCAGGGATTTGTTTTCTCGCTTTACTTCTTCTATGGCAGTTTCTATCCTGACTTTTTCTTCACCGCATCCGGAAAGGCTCTTGCTTTCCTCCTCCATTTCACTGAGGTTTCCGGCAAGGTTTTCTGATCTTGCCTGCAGCTTTTCCAGCAGCTCATTTTTTTCAGCTACGCTGACGACAGCTGATTTCTGTTCCTTTCGCTTAGCAGCCAGCTCCTTATAATCCGGCAGCAATGTCTGGGCAGCTGCTATTTTGCGGTTAAGCTCCTCTGCCTGTGCAAGTCCCTGTTCTGCTTCTTTGTATATTCTTTTCAGCCTTTCATGCTCCGGCCCTGCGTCATCAAGAGCTTTCGAGGACTCTCTGAGGGATGCTTCTGTTTTTGCCTGCTCCCCGGCTTTCGCCAGCTGCTTTTCTATCTCTGTCAGCTCATCCTCCGCTGCAGACCGTGCTTTATCATATTTTGCTTCTGCACTTTCATCAGTGCAGATAAGTCTGTCAAGGAGCTGCATGATTTCCTCCGGAGGCATCTGCCCGTCCCTTGCCTTGACGGACTGAGGATAAAGCGGATCGTCGTCGCTGCAATTTATATCCTGGATACACTGTTTTATACCTTCTGATGATATTTCATAAGTCTTTCTAAGACTTGATACTTCATCCTTCAGTCTTTCCTGAAGAGTCCTGTACAGCCCCGTATGGAAGATTTTCCTGAATATTTCCCGTCGTTCCTCTGTAGACGCCAGCAGCAGCTTCAGGAAATCCCCCTGCGCTATCATTGCGATCTGTGTGAACTGATCCCTGTCTATGCCCATGATCTCCACGATGGCACGGTTCACTTCCTTCATCTTCGTGATGACTCTGCCGTCATCAAAATGAAGCTCTGCATCAGCTTTCTCGCTGGTATATCCTTCGCCCCTGGTCTTCGGTCTCATATATTCGGGATTGCGTTTTACTGTATACTCTCTGCCGCCGTATGTAAAAGTCAGCTCCACCTCAGTGGGAGTAGAAGCCTGCGCATACTTCGATCTGAACATACCGGCGTCACGGCTGCTGCCGCTGGCCTGTCCGTACAGCGCAAAGGTTATGGCGTCGAACACCGTCGTCTTGCCTGCGCCTGTATCTCCTGTTATGAGATAGATGCCGCCGTTTCCAAGTTTCGTAAAATCTATCTCTGTCCTGCCTGCATAAGGTCCGAATGCGGACATCGTAAGTTTCACCGGTCTCATTCCTGTCCCTCCCATATTTCTTCGATCAGTCCGCTGACGAAGTTCTTCTGTTCATCGGACATAGGCATATCGTTCTGCATCTCGTAAAAATCACCGAATATATCCAGTGGTGAACTTTTCTCACTGCATGCTGTATCAGTTACGGTCGTACCGCTTCTTGTCCGCCGGTTGTCATAATCCAGCTTCATAAGATACGGATATATCACCCGCAGCCTCGCCACAGCTTCGGGCACATCCTCTTCATCTGTAAGGGTTATATGTATATAGTTGTTTTTCCATGCTGCACCGTCATAAAAACTGCGTGCAGTCAGTTCATCGTATGTACCTTTTATCTCCTTCATATCACGGAAAGGCACCAGTGGTATCATGCGTGTACTGACATCACCGCCGGGACCTATCTCTGCCACCGTAACCGATTTGTGATGTCCTGCTTCGGAAAACGAATATTTTAGAGGACTGCCACAGTATCTTATGCGCCCATGCACCATGTCCTGCGGTCCGTGTATATGACCCAGCGCCACATAATCGAAACCATCGAACACCGATGCGTCCACATTGTCGGACCCTCCCACCGACAGTTCTTCGGATTCACTTTGCTGCGCTCCTGTGACGAACTGATGGGTTATGAGTATACTGCGCCTTTCTTTATCGACAGGCATATGATCTACAGCAGTCCTGACTGCATCTGTATACGACACAATGCTCTCCGCTTCATCATGAAAAGCATTGCGTACATGCACCGGCTTTATGAAAGGCAGCATGAACACATCCACCTGGCCGTACTCATCCGCTATGCTCACCTGCTTCACATCTCCGTTATATACAGGCGACAGATAAATGCCTGCACTGTCCATCAGCCTGTTTCCAAAGGACAGTCTCTCCGGAGAATCATGATTGCCGCTTATTATGAACACAGGTATGTCCAGGGCTGCCAGCCTTACGAGAAAGTCATCGAAGACCTCCACAGCTTCAGCCGAAGGCACAGGCTTGTCATAGACATCGCCTGCTATAGCTATACAGTCCGGTTTCTCATCGGCAATGATCCTGATAATCTCCCTGAGTATATATTTCTGATCGTCTATCATCGAAAAGCCGTTGACCCGCTTGCCTATATGCAGGTCAGACAAATGTATCAGTTTCATATAACATTCCTCCCATATTCTCTGATATATGAGCCATTATATCAAACATCTGTTCTATTTGCAATATTTTTCCATAAAACAGAAGCAGCTTCACCATGTATGATCATATGAAACTTTTGTTGATATTCCGGAATATTTAAAAGACCGCCTTTTTACGACGGTCTTTGATTTCTTTCATTATTATATGAATGATACTACAGCTTCCAGCCTACGGCTTTTTCTCTTGATCCTATGAATCTCCTGTATATGCCATCCTGCTGCATGAGTTCTTCATGTCTGCCCTGCTGCACGATCCTGCCTTTGTCTATAACTACGATCTGGTCTGCGTGGCGCACTGTCTTGAGACGGTGGGCTATCATTATGACTGTTTTATCGGCTGTCAGAGCCTCAACAGCTTCAGTCAGCTCTTTTTCATTCTCAGGATCCACATTGGCTGTAGCTTCGTCCAGGATTAT
>CAKQUI010000136.1 GCA_934277495.1 uncultured Clostridia bacterium
ACGCAACAGATGAGTAGTCCCATTATTGTACATTAAAATATTCCACTTTTTGTACATATGGGTATTGACATTTACACATATCAATAACAATGATTAATAGAACAAAAGTAGCTTCGCAACATATTATCATATGAAACATTTGTTGATATTCCGGAAATATCGAAAACTATATTTCTTACATAATAAAATATGCTTTTAAACACATCAGGGACTCCTTCGTTTTGAGAGAGTCCCTTACATATACTTATGGCTTTCAGAATGCAATCTTTCCTTTATAAATTTACAGCAAATCCACTATAACCTCGATCGTTCAGCGGTTAAAAGTCTATGCCCTGTTCTCAGTCACGTTTCCTCTCACGGGCGTATTCTATCGCTTCTTTGCCTGTGAGATGTTCGATGTTGAATTCTATCATGCAGACAGTCTCCACGCAGCTTTCCACCTCGGCCATGCGTGCTTCGCCTTCATTTGGCGAATACTTTACCGACAGCATATCAAGCACTCTCCTGACTTCCGCCCTTTCCATGAGCCTTACTCTGCCGAAGGCTATGGCACTTCTGAAAAAGCTGGTGAATTTCTCCGGTACGATGGTATCCTCGTCTATCACGCAGAACGAAACCTTGTCATGTTTTTTTATGGCGTCGATCTTGTGGCCCTCTCCGGCACTGTGGAAATATATCTTTCCACCATCATAGACATAGCTCAATGGCACACCATAAGTGTAGCCGTCATCGCCCATCAGGGAAAGCACTCCCGACGTGCCCTTCTCAAGTACCTTCACAGCTTCCTCTGCTGTAAGCTGCTGATTTTTCCTGCGCATCTCTCTGAACATAGCGTCCTCCTTTCATTATCCTGGCAATTGATGTGCATTCTTGCTGTTCTCTCCGCCAGCCGCTTGACAAAGAGCGGTGAGTTCCATGCCGGCTGAAGCCGGGGAAAAACGCCTTTCTGCCCGGAGAGCTTCAGGCGATCCGCAAGGCAGAACGGACAGCGTAGCCGCAGGCGGAGGAACGAATGCAGTGAGTGTTGCAACGTTCCTTCGTCTCTCCGACTCGCTTCGCTCCCTGCTGTCGCATTTTCCATGCCGGCTGAAGCCGGGGAAAATCCGCAACGTTCCTTCGTCTCTCCGACTCGCTTCGCTCCCTGCTGTCGCATTTTCCATGCCGGCTGAAGCCGGGGAAAATCCGCAAAAAACAAGCATCCTTCTGCGTATCTTCAAAGACCTAATGATACACAAATGGATGCTGATGCATCAACTACCCGGTGGCAGTACATATTCTTTATTACATAGTTTATCTGTGGCAAAACCACTTATGCCATGAGTTTAACATATCACGGTACTGCTGTAAAGAGCCCTGCATGGATCCCATTATCTGCATGTCCCATGAAATCACTGCTGCAGTTCTTTCACGATTATCTCCGGAAAGCATATACTTCCGAACTGTCTGCAGGTCTGGCAGTTCGATATCGCCGGCTTTTCCTTACCGTCAAAGAGTTTCCAGCCCAGCCTCGTATAGTAGTCCGGGACTTTGGCGCATCCCCAGAGTTTGTCCACACCCTGGCAGCGAAGTTCATGTTCCACTGTCTTCATCAGGTTTTCTCCCAGATGTTTGCTCCTGTGATCTGCACTGACGACCAGCTGTTCCAGCACATGACATCCATCCCTGTAACCTGTTACTGCTGCTGCCACCATTTCTCCTGTGTCAGTATCCTCACATTTCCACATTTTCTGTACATATTCCGGTGCTGTTTCCGATGGCTCCACCTCCAGACCGCACTCATGGCACATCACGGATACCGGGTAATAATCCTGAGTTTCAACTATCCTGTACATTTCATCACGATCCTTTCGATTCACTGTTTTCAAAAATACACGATTTCATGACAGACTGTTCCAGATCCCTATGACCGCATAGCTGCGCCACGGTCTCCATTTTTCCGAGATCTTTTTCATTTCTGCCAGGGTCAGATCCGGCATGCCTTCCTTCACTCCGGCGTCGGTTTCAAGGAATACATCTGGAAAGCTCATGGCCCTCATGACGATATACTTTGCTGTCCATGGGCCTATCCCCCGTATCTCCATCAGAGTCTCCATGATCTCCTCCGGCCGGTCTTTCTCCCAGTTTATCCTGCCTTCCGTGAACATCTCTGCTATGCTTCTTATTGCCACCGCCCTGGACGAGGTTATTCCCAGCGGTCCCAGATGATCTTCTATCCTTCCTTCCAGACCACATATATCCTGTGCAGATGGAAAGGCGTAGCTCAGGCACTCCTTTCCGGTATCCACTGGTCTGCCGAAACTCTTTACAAGTCGCTCTGCCAGTGTCCGTGCGGCTTTGACGGTTATCTGCTGCCCCAGCACTGCTCTGACGCATATCTCGAAACTGTCGGATGCTCCTGGAAGACGGGTGCCCTCTCTGAATCCGCCCTCGCAGTATTTTTGAAACTCCGTCAGCTTGCCGCTGATTTCTGCCGGATCGCACCCTGTATCGAACATGCGCTTAACGTCAGCGATGATCCCCGACACTACAGGTACAAGGCTGTCGCTGACCTCCACGTTAAGCCGCGAGCGTTTTTCATCATTTGTCACCCGGATCCACCCCGCAAGAGAATTACCTTTTCTGTCTTCTTTGCATATGACCCTGGAGTAACTGCAGTCGTCCACACACTCGATGCCGTCAACTGCTCTCAGCCCGAAAAACCCAAGAAGTTCCTCCCATCTGTAAGGCGGTCTGTACCCGATACCTACACGTATGGCACCTCCGCAGTCCCGGTTGCCCCTCAACCTGCGCTTTCTCAGCTCGCCGGGAGCCATCCTGTACTTTTCACGGAAAGTGTCATTAAGTCTCCTGACGCTGCCGAATCCCGAAGCCGCCGAGATCTCAGTCACGGAAAGATCCGTTTCCGTCAGCAGCTTCTTTGCCAGCAGGAGCCTGCATGTCTGCTGGTACTCGATCATCGTCACATTGAATTCCTCTTTGAATATCCTGCGCAGCTGCCGCAGGGAAAAACCGAATTTTGCTGCAACGTCCTCCATTGATACACCTGTACTGCAGCTTTCTTCTATATAAGCGGCGACTCTGCCTGCTATCTTGTCATGGTCCTGATCGTTGGCGTCAGGAGCCAGTTCCGGCCTGCATGTCTTGCATGGTCTGAACCCCGCCTGCTCCGCTTCGGTAGCACTGCCAAAAAACTCGCAGTTACCGAACTTCGGCATCCTGGCGGCGCACACCGGTCTGCAGTATATCCCGGTAGTCGTCACGCCCATGTAAACTTTGCCGTCAAATCTCGTATCATGCGCCTTGAATGCTCTGAACAATGCTTCTTTGCTTTCCTGATCCATAAATACTCTCCTGTCTGTCATCAACTGCATGATAACACTTCTCCGGTCTTATGTCTCGCCATTTTCGGACATATATGCAAAGGCACCCCTGTGCATACCACAGTGCTGCGGCAGATACAGGAGTGCCAGGGATACCGGAATCCTCCACGGAAAGTGCAAAGACCGGTGAAAGACATTCCAGACCATCCAGCTATCCAAGGTACTCTATGTCCTGGACACGCAACAGTCCACACAGATGCAGTCTTTATCTCCTGTCATGAAAAACTGATCTGCACCAGTGCCAGGGGCTGATACCTTTCCATGGTCATATGGAAAACACAGCATCCCGCAGATCGTTACGACATCAGCTTAAGTCCGACTATGGAAACTATGACAAGAGCTATCAGCAGTATGCGCTTCATACTGCGTGAGTCGCCGTAGAATATCATCCCCACCAGTGTCGCTCCCACCGATCCTATGCCGGTCCATATCGCGTATGACATACCTAGAGGCAGCGTCCTCAGCGCCAGACTGAGAAGTCCAAAGCTCAGTGCAAAACCGATCACGAGCACCGCAAAGGAACTGAAACATTTCCTTTCGGTGACTTTGTTCATACCGATGACGCCTATCACCTCACAGCATCCGGCCAGTACAAGAAATATCCACGCCATCTATCTCACCTCCCCAGCCTTTTCACTGTCATTCGCCTGACCTGCGGCAGCAGGCATTATTGCACTGTTCTCCGCATGATCTGCACCGTATCCATCCGGACCGGCAAATCCTCCGGTCGGGTTTTCAGACACCAGATCCCTGTCAGACTCCCCGCTATCTTCTGGCTTGTCCGTCACCAGCTTCAGTCCGATTATCCCAGCGATAAGCAGCACGATGAACACGACCTTCATGGCGCTGACAGGC
Source organism: uncultured Clostridia bacterium (assembly GCA_934277495.1). Classification (GTDB taxonomy): domain Bacteria; phylum Bacillota; class Clostridia; order Peptostreptococcales; family Anaerovoracaceae; genus Lentihominibacter. Next base: position 4,236 of record CAKQUI010000136.1, read on the forward strand.
TCCCTGAAAACAAAGATATCCACCAGATTGGTCCCGACTGCTCCGATCCCCGTGAAGACCACGTAGACCGTGGCCACCGGCAGCACCTCCGAGGCCTTTATCGTCAGCACGAAGGCCATGATTATCAGCGCAAAAGTAATGACCCATTCCCACCAGGAATCTGAATATTTCAGTCCTATAGCCCACAGGATCTCCGTGATGCCCGCAAGATAAACACAGATCCAGTTTCTGTTCATTTTGTATTATCCTTTCTTACAAGTAAAAACTTTCTGCCCTAAGAGCCGCAAAACAGTTCTCAAGGCAGAACGAAGCGGTGAGTTCCATACCGGCTGAAGCCGGGGAACTCTCGCAATGTTCTCTGACGCTCACTCCTCCGCCTCCGGCTACGCTGTCCTTTCTGTCAAACGGCTCACCTGCGGTGCTCCGACTCGCTTTGCTCTCTGCTGTCGCATTTTCCACTCCAGCTGAAGCTGGGGAAAATCCGCCCAGGACCTTCCACGATCCGCTTCTCATATCGGGACAGGTCTCCAAAAAAAGCACCCCTCTGCGTATCTTCAAAGACCTAACGATACACAAATGGATGCCGATGCATCAACTGCCCGGTGGCAGTACGATATTTTTCTCAGTACCTTGATTCTACCATGACAGCGTATGATTGTAAAGAGCCTGCGCCGAGTCCGGGACAGCATCGTACACTACGACCTGAAAGCAGAGATCCGCTGATCCCGGCCGCATACACACCGCCGCACGAGGACAGATTGTGTCACTGCGGCTTCACGGCTTTCTCTATGACGCATCTATGTTCCTTCGTCTGACGGTCGTAGGATACGCCTACCAGCAGGATGCTGCCGCTGTACTCTTCAAGGCTGCGGCAGTATTCCCTGTTTTTGATCTGTTC
>CAKQUI010000137.1 GCA_934277495.1 uncultured Clostridia bacterium
ATGGAAAGGCAGGAGTAATTCTGTCTTTCCTGGAAATTATATTTAAAAAATGTGTCTACTCTCTTGACTATGTTGCAGTTTTTTTGTCTTTGAAGACTTCGCTTTATCTCTAATAATCTTTTGAGGATTCGTGTTCTTCAGTGTAGTCATTTTATAAGAACTTGCTGAAGTTCTCTGCTTAGTATCGATACTTGATGCTGCAAATGTTTCCAAGTGATCAAACCCTAAACAAATCATATTGACCAATATTACCACGCAAATACATATTATAAATTTCTTATATCTCATACTAACATATTAAAATTTAAATTCGGTATAAATCTAAATTTATTTTTTCTCCTTTCCTAAATACACTGATCACAATTAATGCTAAAAAGTTCAAAATATTTTATCACTCTCCTTCTTTACATGTAACAATGCGATTCATTGAAATCCATTTATTCTTTCCCATAAAAAGAATTCATTCCAGTTTGTTATCTAAGCATTCCATTCACCACCTTTCTATGAGTATGTGTAAAAGGGATTTAAATCTCTCTATATATAACTAAACCCCGGGAAAGGTCTTTTTGTGACAAACTTTTTTCTTTTTTTGAAAAAAATTTTTTGATTATTCCCGGGGTCCCGTCAGATCGTTTTTCGATCTTTATTTTATTGTCTATTGTTTCTTTTTGCGTCTTGCTGTCAGAAGGAGTATTGCTGCGATCAGGCATGCTGCGGCTATGACTGCGTACCTGGTGATATCGGCGGTGTCGCCGGTCCTGGTTTTCCTGTATTTTTCCGGGTTCCAGGTGTTCGTTACAGTGAAGGTGTCATCTTCTGATGTGACTTCCGCTATATATCCTTCCGGTACATCCAGTTCTTTTATTTCCCACTTGCAGCTGCTGTCCAGGCCGTCCCACTGGTACGTCCAGTTGCCGGCTGCATCCAGCACTTTCTTTTCTTTGAGGCTGCTGTCGCAGTAAAGACCTACGGTTATGCTTTCCGGGCGTCTGCCTTTGCTGTCGCTGCTGTCTTTCCAGACTTTGTGGACAATGATATCTTCTGTTTTGCCCGGATATTTCAGTTTGCCCTTCGGCTTGCAGCTCCTGCCATATCTTTTGTATCATCGTTCTTGTCCACCTTGTGGATGTTGAAACCGTATGTATATGTCTTTACTTTGTCTTCAAGCGTTCCCTTGCTGTCTGTCTTGTTAGGATGGATGGCATATGTTCTGTATATATGCCTGTAGAACTGGCATATATGCCGTAAAACATACAACATGGTAAAGACGTGAAACTGCCGTAACAACAAAAAAATCCGCAGCATGGTTAGCTTCATACTGCGGAGTTTTTCCTGTATCTTTGATATGCAGATGATATGATCACGCCGTGATACATGCATATCGCTGGCTGCTGACAGTCTTCATCATGAATTCATACGGATCTGCAGCTCCCGACGCTATCATCGAGAATATCCTCGGCGTGCATCCGGAAACCAGTATCACGCCCTGTTCGTTCATCGTCACAGGCATCTGCTTCGTCCTGCTCTGGACATTCCAGAATATCACATGCGGGAGCCTGTATCCGCATTTTGCATAAAGGTCCCTGGCATATTCGAAGTTCGTTATGTCTGCTCCTTTCGTACAGCAGTCGAACTCCATGTCTGAGATTATGTAAAGTGTCGACGGCAGATCCTCCTGTCTCATTCTGTTTTTCACAGCTGTTTTGAGTATCACTTCGAACACCTTCTGTATATCTGTGCTGCCCACCTCATTCCAGCTTTTGCAGTAAAAGGTTTTTTCAAATATATCCCTGCCCTGCACCTTAACGATCTGAGGGTTTTCAGAAAATGTCATGAAGTGCCCTGCGAAAGCACCTTTACTGTGCTCTGCAAAATATATACCCAGTGAAATAGCGATGGATGCAGGCAATGGCGTCCCATATGCATACATAGATGCCGATCCGTCTATTATGACCAGCGCATTGTCGTCAGCTGCGAAATCATCAAGCCTGTTCCATGCGATATCCATCGCCATGCGCTCGTTCTCACTGACATAATACGGCCCGAACTTGTTTTTCAATACAGAAGCTACTATATCGTACGGCATAAGCGTATCAGTGTTCATCTTTGCCTCCCCAGACTCCACCTTGTGCAGATAAGTACGGTATCTGAATCCGTCGTTCCTGAGAAAAGCCTTCCTGTACCGGAACATTGCCTTTGAAGGCAGATCCTGATATTCGAAAGTGTAGTTTCCTTCCCGGAGATCGTTTTCCACGATCCTGAGGTATGTACGGAGCCTGCTGATGGTCTTCCTGTATGCAGCATAGTCCATGCCGAGGTTTGCACTGATGACTGCTGCTTTTTTTCTGGTATCGCTGCTGGATGCATTTATGGACGGCAGCCATTTTGCAAGAAGAGAGATGCCTTCGCCCCGCTGCATCCCTGCTACGTCTTTCTCAAGCTGCTGCTTTATGACTTCAAACGCTGCAGCTGACGGTTCCGGACAGCCTGAAACAGCAAGTTCCACAAGGTCGTCGAACCTCCCGAATTCGGGTATGTATTCCATATTCCTGACGATGGCTCCCGGATCAAAATGTGCCAGCCAGGCTGCCATGGCCCGGAACACCCTGCGCTCTCCGATACCTCCACGGATATCCCTGATATAGAACATTATCTTCATTGCAGTATCAGGGTCTTCGGCGTATGCACGCATGAAAAGCTCCGTTATATCGGTCTCGCAGGCGTTCCTCATGGCCCCTGCCCGTGAAAAAAGATCCAGGCATGCCGAATTTGTCGTCCTGTAAGATGCTGCACCGTTTTCAGTGCGGGCCATATTCGTTTCTTTTCTGAGAAGTTTTATAAAATCAAACATTCCTGTCCTCCTTCCACTGCTGCTGATATTTTTAAAGGGAACAAGGCACATAAAAAGCTTTTTTGGTTCTGATGTGTTTGTCGCTTATATCTCCTGTTTGCTGTATGTGCCTTTAATATTGCAAGGTGCATTTTTACCCAGGGCGGGATTCGAACCCGCATCCCATTCCGGCCTCCCCTGCCGGATGCGATACCATTACGCTACAAGGTCCGCTTTGCTGTCTGCACCTTTACCGTGATTTTATGATAACACTGTATACCATATCTATCCCGTCAAAAAAGTTGCGAACACTGTTTCTGCATCTCCAGCCGTTCCCGTATCATGTCAATGAAGTTTTCTGGTTCTGTCACTTTCACCACAGGGCCGAAGGACAGTATCCGTATCAGCATTTCAGTGCGGTCTTCCTTGTCGTAATACAGTTTCACGATGAACCTGCCGTCGTCACATTTCCTGGTTTCCTTTTTCAGATGTGAAAAATGCAGCATGAAACGCTCGAGGGCGTTGCGTTCGTCTTTGAGTTCCAGGATCACATGATCTGTTTCAGCAGCAGCAGAATTTCTTTCCTCTCTGCCTGGGTCGAAGCCCTTTCCCAGACTGCAGCTGCTTATCCTTGCCAGATTTATCATCTTCCTGTCCTCACCGCCGTACAGCCTGAGCCGGAATTTGTCGTCCTTGAGAGAGTATTCCAGCTGTGCAGGACGGCATATCCAGTGATGCTCAAGACCTTTTCTTGATGTGAACGATATCTCGATCTCACGACTTTCTTTCAGCGCTTTGAGTACTGTCCTGAAATTTTTTATATATCCTTCATCCTCATACGGGTCCCCATCTGAATACTGGTCGAAATACACCACTGTTTCAGGCCTGAACAGAGGCTCCACATCCTCAAGACCTGCCGTGCTGACATCGAACAGTTTTATCCTTGGATCTTCCAGCAATGCTTTCATCCATCTGCGCTGCAGCTCCGTAAGAGGCATGGCCGGCTCATGTTTCAGTGGTGTAGTCAAGTCTTCCGAAACAAGGGGCCATTCACGGCTCGTCAGAGCCTCCGGTATCCGTATCATGCTTTCTCCGAAGCCTTTTTCATCGATGATCTCGTACATGCGCCGCTGCGTCAGCGTCCCCTTCACAGCTTCCTTCAGTATCCCTGCCACCGTATTGAAATATGTGCCATAGATCTCACTGAACAGCATCTTCTTCACCTCCGTACATTTCATACATAGCCTCAAGATCGCTGTACAGGCTCTCTGTGACAGCTTCATTGCTGCATGAAAGACTTTCGATCCGCCCTGTGAAGGTCCTTATCCACGGCTTCATCTCTGCAGCATCGTAGACGTCTATGCTGTATCTCAGCCGTCCGCCTCCAAGGTCTGTTATCTCCCCATGTCTGCCTTCACGCCTGAGCCTCCCAAGGATATGATCATTCTCCGGCCCCAGCTTAAGGATCATTTCCAGATGCTCTGTGTTCACAGTCTCTCCATCGCCGCTGGATGTGTTCCACAGATACTTCATGAAATCTTCTGCCTGCTCTTCGAAACTTTCCATATCTTCATCTGTCTTCCCGGAAAAAGCCACTTTCTTTATGTTATCGAGGCGGTACATATTGAATCTGCCGTCCTTGATATCCTTTGCAAGAACGTATCCTCTGCCGTCCTGAGTGCTCATGAATATCCTGGCAGGCAGTATGCGGTGCTTCAGGACTCTGCGACTCCGTCTGCTGGAAATATCCAGCGTGACTTCACATCTGTCGCTTATGGCTTCAAGCAGCGAGCATGTTATGTCGCTTTCCAGGACATGGAGTATGTAATGATGCTTGAAGGAAAATATGTCCGATGTATGTTCGCATTTGTCCAGGATAAATGAACCTATGACTCCAGTGGGTGCTGTTTCCGTGAAAAAATCCAGCGCATCCTGCCACGATGCAAGCTCCGCATGATCCTCCCTCAGAGAATAAACCACTCTGCGGCCGCTTTTCCTGCTCTGCAGTATCCCCGCACCAACGTATTCCTTTAGTTTCTTGCGTACCGTAGATTCATCCGGCAGCTGCACATCGTCGAAATGGCTCAGATAGTCGCTGCAGATCCGTTCCGTTATCTCCGATACAGACAGTACTCCATGCTCCCTGAGGATGTCGAGTATGTAAAAATGCAGAGTTATGTCATTATCAGTAAAGCTCTTTGCTTTGAAAGCCCTGTACAGCGGATTGTGCATGATGCTCCTGCTGTCCACGGAAATAAAAGTTACTTTTCCCGTGCT
>CAKQUI010000138.1 GCA_934277495.1 uncultured Clostridia bacterium
ATACTACCAGTACGCAGGGATGACGACGGAAGACAGCTTCAATGAATATATAGAAGGCGTGAAAAGGATATCCGCCTATGACACAGGCGAGACTGCAGCGTTCGGAGATCAGCTCGTGACGCTTTCCACCTGTGCATACCATACGGAGAACGGCAGGTTTTTCGTGGTAGGCAGGAGGACCGATGCGAAGCAGGTGAAACCGCAGTAGGATAACAGGTTTCATATATATGACAGATGGTCCTGCAGTGTATTGAGTATCGCTTACGCCGGATCCTGGAAAAATGACAAATAAAAAGGAACAGGTCTGCTGACAGAGTTGTCAGTGTATCTGTTCCTTTGTTTTTGTGTTATGTATCCGGCTAGTAGCAGTTGCCTGACGGACTGCAGCTCAGCGTTACCACCATAGTCCTGATGCCGGACTTCGCCTTTGATCTTGGCGCATTGCCCCGGATGTACTTTGCAGAGGCTCTGGCTATAGCCTTGTTATCATGTTTTTCGGAAGATTTGTTGAGGATCCTCCATTTTTTTGTTTTGGAAACGGCCTTCGCAGAGGCTTTCATGCATTTCGAGGTGCCGCCGCCGTATGAAAACGTACCGGTGACTTTGACATACCATAACACCCGGCCCTGTTTCGACTTGTGATAGACTGATTTTGTGCCAGTGACTGTACCGTTGTTTTTCTTGCGATTTATCTGTTTAGGCGCCTTGAGGGCAGATGTGACCGTTCGGGTGCCTGTTACTACCGTTTCGTAATATGTGCCGTCGCTTTGCTTTTTGATGCTGCGGGATGTACTGCTTCCGGCGTACGCCTGGAGCGGCAGTGCTGTTAATATGAATATGGCTGCGATAAGTAGTGCAGCGGTTTTCCTGCGTTTCATTCCAAACTCCTGTCTTGTATAAACTCCCGAAAATATCAGCACGTTTGTATTCTTTCATTATATTGCAGCCCCGGATATAAAGCAATACGAAAAATTTATAATTTTTTTTCAAAAAATATGTCACAAAAATGCACCCTGCAGGGTTTTTGTATATAGATAGTGCATAAAAAGCATCTGCCAGGCCTTGCCGGAGTGTGCTTTATCGTGGTGAAGCTGCCTTGTAATGACACTGTGTATAGGTTAAAATACAGATATATAAGGTATCATGAAAAAGGGGAATTTCGATGCTTATAACATATCTGGCACTTATAGACACACCACAGGAAAAGAATGGATTCAGAAAACTATATGAAAAATACAGTAAACTGATGCACTATGCTGCAAAGCGGATACTGGAGGATGACCGGCTGGCAGAAGAAGCGGTGCAGGAAGCTTTCCTGCGTATAGCGAAGAATTTCAGCAAAGTCGGAGACCCGGACAATCCTGCAGCGAAAAGATTCGTGTTGATAGTAACGGAGAATGCGGCGCTGGCCCTTCGCAGGAAAGAAGCAAAGCATACTGCAGGCAGCGATCCGGATATCGCTGGAAAGCCCTGCGCAGGCAAAGGCGGTGGGGAGGATGTGACTGCTGCTGCTGCAGAGTCCCGGGAAGCAGTGGAATACATACTGGATATGCCGCAGGTGCAGCAGAGCTCGCTGTTCCTTCATACGGTATATGGGTATAAATACAGGGAGATCGCAGGCCTTCTGGGAATATCGGAAGCGGCAGCGAGAAAACACGTGCAGCGGGCACGCAGTAAACTGGAAGACTGGATGGGGAGGTGAACCTTTATGGAAACGGGCAGCAGATACGATGATATGATCGAAAATACAGTACAGGAAGCCCTTGCTGCGAAATATTCCTGGGCGGACGACTGGGATGAAGAAAACTGCAGCTACGAGTTTTCCGTTACTTTCCACAAGGGCATGAAAAAAGCCTTCGCTGCGTCTGATCGAAAATATGTCAGCATAGACCGCTTCCGCATGAGACGTGCAGCCGCAGCCCTGCTGATAACAGCAGCACTGATGGCGCTGGCAGGCTGCGCATATGCAGTGACACAGGCAGTGATAAACTGGAACGAGAAACAGAACGACAGGAACGGCACCCTGGATGTTTACTTCGATATAGACGACCCCGACCACACACTGGAAGACAAAGGCCTCAGAAAACCGGAAACACCGGCAGGGTATGGGATCGTCAGCGAGGAGAAGGATGACACAGATTATACGATCGAATACCGCAAAGGCAGCAAAAAAATCATCTATTCGCAGCAGGGGAATGTTGAGACCATGGGGCTGAGTATAGATAACGACGATCCCGGATTCAAGGAAATAACAGTCAATGGGTACAAGGGATACAGCTCTTATGATGAATATGGCTGTTTTATGGTATGGAGCGACGGGATCTATCTGTATGACATAGGAGGAAACTGCAGTATGGATATTCTTGAGGAGATGGCAGAAAGTCTGAAATAACTAAAATAAAACTTTTTCAAAAAAGTTTGTCACAAAATGACCTTTCCCAGGGTTTTGGTATATAGAAGAGCATAAAGCGACTTCTGTATATTCAAGGGAAAGGTGGTGAGAAAATGCTGAAAAGATCTATGGTAGCGATCACAACAGCATGCATTATGTTTATATGTATGCTGCTGCCTGTATCAGCGGCAGAAGCTGATGAACCGGGATTCAGTCTGATGGCAGCAAATTACCGTAAGGCGAGTGCGTCGATAAGCATATCAGACAACGGGACAGCTTCGGCAACTGGCAAAATGGTAGGAACGGCAGGCCATACGACAAAGATAAGCATACATTTGTATCTGCAGAAATACAGCAGCGGCAAATGGACGTCAGTGGCAGACTGGACAGGCTCCAAAGCAGCCTCTTCATACACACTGAAGAAAACAAAAAATGTGGCAAAAGGCTGTAAATACCGCACAAAAGCCGTGTTCAAAGCATACGCAGGCTCAAGCGCAGAAAAGACCACGAAGTACAGCACAGCAGTGAAGTATTGAAAGTTTGGAGTTTAGTTGTTTTAGAGAAAGGAATTTTATAATGAAAAGAAAATTATTGATTGTAATGGTATGCGTGGCATTTATTGTTACTAATACAGCAATTTGTTTCGCATCAGATGGATTAGAAAGTTACGATATAACTTCTTTAAAGGAACTTGATGAAACAATTGAAGAGTTTGGCGAAGAAGGTATTTCCAAAAGTGATGGTGAATGGATCATTGAAGAAACTGCACCAGAAGTTATGGCAGACTATATAGAAAATATTGATAAAGCAGCTGCTGAGTACTTCGAAGAGGCAGAACCTGATGAGGTATTATATGATTCTGACAATGATTGCAGTACGCTTGTTTACAGAACTGAAATCGATTCTCTATCATCTGTAGAATTAGTTTTAAGTGACAGAGAAGAAACTTCGCTTTTAGAAAATACAGGGAAAACGGTGAAGAGCCTTTTTATTGATGAATGTTATGCAGCTACAAATGGAGATACTTTATGGAAAAAGTATGGTAAGCGGTACTATACTGCTAAATATACTCGGAATATAGGACCAGGATATGCTACGATATGTACAGAAAATCATTACACAATAAGCAAAAATGGGATTCATGAAAGAAAGGCCATAAGTTGGCTGGATTCAATGGCATCTGTGACAGGTGATATGACTAAGTCAGGATACAGTGTGTTCCCGGATGCAAAAAAGGCAGGCGAGACTACTGGAATCAGAGCTAGGATATCTTTTAAATATACTGCAAGTGCAGGTGGTGGTGCTTTGAACACATATGTAACAATATATGAGAAGCTAAATATTAAGTATGTTAAAAATGACACTAAAAATAAAAAGATGAAAGTTAAATATACATGGTCCAAAACCAAGGTTTGATAGAAAATTTTGCAGATTAGATATAGAACAGGAGGTGAGAATATGTTCGTTGCATTTTTACCATTGCTGTTAATGGTTGCAATGGCGATCACAGTGATATGCCTCGTAAAGCATTTTCTTGGAAAGAAGTAGTGATCTGTTTGTTGCGTTATAAGTCAGAAGTGTATATACCACAGAAATGATACCAACCTGCAGGAGAATACCTGCATTGGAAGTAAAGTGCTGGCAGATGCAGTGCGACATCTGCATCTGCTGGCTGTCTGCATAAATCAGTACTTTGGGTATGCGAGGTTATATAGTTTATCTGACAAAAGGACATGATATGAAAAAAATATTAAAAGTAGTGTTGATATCGTATCTGGTGCTCTCAGCATTGTTTGCAGTGGTTCTGATCGCCACTGGTTACAGTGGGGCAGCTTCTGAAAGTGATATAAAGAAAACGCTGGGAAGCAGCGATATACATGTAATAAAATCCGTGGACATAAACAACTCAAGGGTCGTTTTGTTTCAGGAGAATGAAAAAAATGAATACGTGCAGTATGACAGACTTCCTGCAGGTGGATCATATAAGCTGGAGAGCAATGAAGTACTGGACGGCGATGATAACATAGTGCTGGCAAACGGATGGCATGCATATATAGTGAAAATCAGCAAAACAGATATAACAGTTTTATCCATAGATAAGTGGAAAGGCAACGTTACGAGAATCGTCATGATGTTTGCTTTGATCTTTGTTATCGCCATTTTGACTGTTCTTGCAGCAGCTGCAGTAAAGCGATGCAGAGAACATGCCTGAGCATCGGATACAAGGACGATAGTGCGAGGGGTATATATAATGAAACGAAACATAAACGGGATAACAGTGGAGGCATGAAATATGAAACGTGGAAGAAAAATTTGTATAGCAGTCGTGATTTTTATTCTTGCAGTGGCGGCTGCGGTCATCGTGTCGGTGCACATCGACAGAGCAGATAAGGAGGCGTCGGAATTTATATATTCCTCAGGGAAGCAGGCGATGGAAAAAGGGGGCAGCGATGTGCTGAAAGAGTGGAAAGAGCTGAACCTTGGAGATGAACAGGCCTCCGGCTCTTCCGATGAGACAGGCACGATTTCAAGTTACAAAGACGGCGGGGATGAATACTTCCTTTGCTATGTTTCTACCGTTGCTGGCGACAGGGAGTTTCTGGACTGCTTTACAGCCAGAGTCGAAGAAAAAGATGGAAAGTATGCGTTTTACAGAACATCAGCTTTCTATACGCTGTCTTCAGC
>CAKQUI010000139.1 GCA_934277495.1 uncultured Clostridia bacterium
GCTCCGTACTATGCGAGATATATGGACTGGGAAAAGATAAACGATGATGCAGAACTTCTCGTTACAGGTGCAAACATGTTCTTCGAACGTGTCATGAATGCGCTGGATGATCTCGGTGTGGACACAGAGCATGCCGGAGAGATCGCTGCTGTGCTCAAGGCCATAGGTCCTGAACAGCTGGAGACAAATTTCGGATCCGGGCTCAAGGATAAAGAATCCATGAGAGGCAGAGTGCCTATCAGACCGACAAGTATAGTACAGACCATAAATCATATCAGGGATGAAGCTCTTTCTAAGATAGACGTCAGTGATAAGGGGCCTCTTGACGGTATAAAAGTCGTAGTCGGTTCAACAGACGTGCATGAGTTCGGTAAAGAGGTAGTCCGCAATGTGATCAGCAAGGCCGGTGCTACAGTGTTTGACCTTGGTACTACAGTTTCCATACCGGAAGTGGCTGATACGCTGGTGGAGACAGGCAGCAACATACTCTGCATGAGTACCTACAACGGTATGGCGTACGGATATGCCAGAGACCTTATAGAAAGTCTCGACAAGGCAGGACTGGGCGATACTCATATCATAATGGGCGGCAGACTCAATGAGCCTCTTGACGGCAGCGATGTGCCGATAGACTGCTCGGACAGACTTGCAAAGATGGGCATAAATGTAGACAATGACGTCGATACGATGGTGGAAACTATAAAGAAAATGGCTGAAGGAGATAAATAACAGTAATCATACAAAAATACAGGAGGATAGAATATGAGCAAGAAAATCTTATTCTGCGGCGGAGGCAATATGGCAGAAGGTATAATAAAGAGCCTCATAAAGAAAGATGTAGTCAAAAGTGAAGATATAACAGTCAGCGAACTCAATCCTGCACGCTGCGATTATCTTAAGGAGACTTACGGTGTACAGGCGCTGACAGACGCAGCAGAAGCTATGAAGACAGCTGACATGGCAGTCATCGCAGTGCTGCCTAAGATCGTTCCGGTGGTTGCTGCAGGGCTGAAGGACAATGTACGCAAGGATGCTGTGATCATGTCCATCGCAGCAGGCGTGAAGATCGAGACTCTCGAAGGATATCTCGGAGCGGACAGAAAGATCATCAGAGTAATGCCTAACACGCTGGGGCAGTCAGGCAACGGACACAGCGCAGTATGCCTGAACAGCAATGTTACAGAAGAAGAAAAAGAATTTGCAGACAAAGTCCTTTCGGCTCTGGGACAGACTATGTATCTTGCAGAGAATATGTTCAACGAGTTCACTGCATACAGCTGCTCAGGTCCTATGTGGATCTACCAGATGGCTGATGCTCTTATCGATGCAGGCGTTTACAGCGGATTCAGCAGGAAGGATTCCACTCAGATCGTTATAAAGAACCTTCTTGGCGTAGCTATGGTACTGGATGATACAGGTGATGCTCCTAAGGAGAGAGTAAGCGAGATGTGTTCACCGGGAGGAGTCACTATCGAAGGATACAAATCGCTGATCGATGAAGGATTCGCAAAGGCTGTAATGACTTCTGTGAAGAAGGCTGTAGACAAGGCAAATTCTATCTGATTTTAAAACAGACCCTTCAAAGTAATGATACACATACATGGATATGCACGTGCCGTGATACAATGACACGTGCATATTTATTTTCCGGATAGTAAATATATCATGTTTTTGATGATTTATATCAATATCATTATTTCATGTGAGATAAAAACGTGTTATAATATACGGGCTGATTTAAAATGGGAGGTAAAGAATGGAAAGCAAATTTCAATACTATAAGAGAGTAATGAAGGGGGCAAGCCTCGGCAAGTTCTTTTCTGTAGTGGACGAAGCCCACAAGCGTTCAGGAAAGAACCGAGTGTATCTTTTCTTCGATATACTCAACTGTATGAAAAAATACAATGCAGGCTATAATGATTATGTCATCTTTGAATTCTGGAACCTGACGCCGGAACAGAGAGACACATACATGACGAGGTTCAGGAGCAAGAAATTCATAATGTTCATGAACGATCACGACTACGCCCACTATTTTGACAACAAGAACGAATTCAATGAGAAGTTCAAGGACTTCATCAAGAGAGAATGTCTGGATCTTGAGGTGGCCTCAAAGGAAGACGTCCTCCATTTCTATGAGACAAGAAGGAAAGTCTTTGCCAAGATGAAAGACCTCACATGCGGAAGAGGCTGCGAAAAACTCGAAACAAAGAATTTCGAAAACGGCGAAGCTTTTTATAACTATATAAAAGAAAAAGGATTTGCGACTATCGAGGATGTCATCGAGAACCATCCTGACATAGACAAGATATATCCGTTCTCAGCGAATACCATGAGAGTCATAACGATAGTAGACGCCAAAGGCGAACCTCATGTGATATACGGTGTGTTCAAAATGGGTAAAAACGGACGAGTTGTCGATAACTACGGACTTCATGGTCCTGTGGATCTTGAAACAGGAGAATTCCTGTATCCGGCACATTCCGGAGATACTACAGAGGACCAGCATTATACGGAGCATCCGTACAGCCATGTACAGCTCGTAGGCATGAAGGTGCCTATGGTAAAGGAAGTAGTGGAGTGTGCGAAGAAGGCGGCTCTCGTAGTGCCTCAGATGAGATACATCGGATGGGATATCGCCATCACGCCGGACGGACCTGCCATAATCGAAGGCAACAATTACTGTGCTCATGATTTCTGGCAGCTGCCGGGGCAGACTCCCGGAGGCATAGGTATAATGCCTACAATAAAAAAATATATACCTGAATTCGAATATTAAGATCTGTTCTGCCTGATATCGTTTTAATATCAGGCAGAAATATTTTGCAGGACAATCACTGAAAGGATCATTCCAGATGGAGAAGTTAAGGTTTTGGATAGCGCTTGCAGCGGCAAAGCTCTCGATAGCGGCGCTGAAGATAACAAGACACAACGGGACGAACTTTCCCGGCGTTGTGGCGCTGAGGATATGCCCGCAGTTCATAAAATATATAGGCAAACCTGAAAAGATAATAGCTGTAACAGGCACAAACGGCAAGACGACAGTATGCAATCTCATACTGGATGCTCTTAAAATGGAGGGCATCGAGCCTGCCAACAACAGGATGGGCTCGAATATAAACACAGGCATCGCAACGAGTCTGATACAGAATTCCGGGATCACAGGAAGATGCAAAAAGAAACTCGGAGTATTCGAGATCGACGAGCGGTCGGCTCTCAGGATATTCCCGTATCTCGTTCCTGACCATATGGTGGTGACGAATCTGTCCAGAGATTCCATAATGAGGAACGGGCATCCTGAATATATTTCCGGTATACTGACAAAATATATTCCTGAGAAGACAAAACTGATAATGAATGCGGACGACCTGATATGCTGCGGCGTAGCGCCGTCAAATGAACGTGTTTATTTCGGTATCGAGAAGATGGATACAGACCTGGATCACTGTGAGAACCTGATACAGGATTTCCAGATATGCCCGAAATGCCATCACAAACTGAAATATGAGTATGTCAGATACAGCCACATAGGCAGAGCATACTGTCCGGCGTGCGGTTTCAAGGCGCCGGAGTACGACTATGCCGGATGCAATGTCGATCTTGAGAACATGACCATAGAAGTCAGAGAAAAAGACGGCTCGGCTGTTTACAGCCTGCTCAACGACAGCGTGTTCAATATATACAATGTCGTTGCTGTGGTTGCTCTGTTCAGACAGCTTGGTTATACGAGAGAAAAAATACAGCATTTCCTCGGCAGTATGGATATCGTAGGCAGCCGTTATGATTCACGCCAGGTTGGCAGCAGAGTCATACATCTCATGCTGGCAAAGGACAAGAACGCCTTTGCAGGTTCGAGAGTGTTCGAGTATATAGCTCATACTCCGGGCAGGAAAGAGATAATAATAATGAACAGCTGCCAGGGCGACGCTGTGCACTGGTCGGAAAATATCTGCTGGCTTTATGACTGTGACTTCGAATATCTGAGCAGTGATGATATAATCAATGTAGTGGTGTGCGGACCGAGGGTAAGAGATTACAGGTTCAGGCTGCTGCTGGCAGGAGTGCCGGAGGAGAAGATCTCGTATACCGAGAAAGAGACAGACACCCCGGAGAAACTGCTGCTGCCTGAAAACGATAATGTATATATCCTTTACGGTACTGACTCCATAGGTCTGGGCCGGGAGGTGGCGGACCGCACCGAGGAGAGGATGCAGAGTGTGAAGGAAGGAGGTCCATGCTGATGAAGATAGAAGTGCTTTTTCCTGAGATATGCAACCTGTACGGAGAACTCTGGAATGTGAGATTCCTTGAACGGTCATATCCTGATGCTGAGATAATCGAGACTTCACTGACAGATGAGCCTCTGTTTGCAACTGAAACGCCGGATCTGATATATATGGGTACGATGTCGGAGAATTCCCAGCTGCTCGTCATAGAGAAACTGATGCCGTACAAAAAAAGACTCATGGAGCTGATCGGTTCAGGTGCTTTTTTCCTTGTTACAGGCAATGCTCTTGAAGTGTTCGGAAAGAGGATAGAGGACAAGGAAGGCACGGTAGTGGAGTGCCTTGGGCTGTTCAGGACATATGCGGTGAGAGATATGAGGAACCGCTTCAATTCTCTTTACATCGGTGATTTCGCAGACGGAGAGGACAGTATGAAGATAGTTGGCTTCAAAAGCCAGTTCACTCATTCATACCTTGAGCCTGATGAGACTCCTGCACCTCTGTTCATGACTCAGAGGGGACCTGGACTGGATCCTGATATGAAGGAAGAAGGTATACGTGTAAACAACTTTATGGCGACATATGTCATAGGGCCGCTTCTTGTGCTCAATCCGCCCTTTGCAAAGTACCTGCTGGAAAAATGCGGTGCAGACAGAGGTGAGCTTGTGTTCGAAGATGCTGCCATGGAGGCATATGATGCGAGAGTCAGGGAGTATTCCGATCCTTCGACTGGTTTTTATTATTGATGATATAAGACTGCTTCTCTTTGCGGAGCAGTCTTTTGCATAATGTTTG
>CAKQUI010000140.1 GCA_934277495.1 uncultured Clostridia bacterium
GTGCTCCAGCACATTGATGATGATCTCCTTCTCGGCGCTGTCTCTTGCCTGATCTATGATCCTCTTGCCGTTCTCAGGCTGCCATTCGCTGATACTGCCTTCTGCAGTTTTTTCTTTTTTGATGTCGATGGGGAACAGCCCTCAGCCGTCCCCCCATGAACAGAATAACATCTAAAGCACGAAGCCTGCAATAAGATAAATCACCATGCTGACTATTATCGCCGGCAGAGCCATCGGAACGCCGGTCTTCAGGAAGTCGTTGTTCCGTATCTTCGAGAGCGTGCAGGACAGGGTCACCGAGTCTCCGTAGAAGCATGTCGTGCTTCCTGCTGCAGCTCCGGCTATTACTGCGCCGATAGTCAGATACATGTTGGCGTCCAGCTGCTGAGCCAGCGGCAGCATGATAGGGAAGCATACTGCAGCCATTCCCCAGAAACTACCTGTAACGAATCCAAGCACCATGAGTATAACGAATGCTATCACAGGCAGTGTGTGGGCACTGATAACGCCGACAACGCTGTTTACTACATAAGGCGCCATGCCAAGTTCATCATTGGCGTTCTGCAGAACGAATGCACTGATAACGATAGCTGTGCAGACGAACATCTCCTCGAATCCTCTGCATATGGAGTCGAAGGCTTCCGTGAATCCCAGAAGCTTCTGCGGTATGTAAAGCACGAAGCAGAGAACGATACCCAGGATAAGTCCGTACATGAGCTCCTGTGTATAAAGCGCAACTGCGATGACACCCACCATCGGTATTATGAAGTTCCACGCGCTGGTCTCTTTCTTGTTTTCTTCTTCAGCTTCATTCTGCTCTGCCAGATCCGGCGGCAGGATGAGTCCTTCCTGCTCTGCGCGGAGCTCTGCCTTTTTCATAGCTCCGAAAGGCTTTATTATCCTCAGCTGATAGAGCAGTACGAAGATCAGCGATACCCATGCGAAGAACATGAACGGAACTGATTTTATCAGTTCACCCAGACCTGCGCCTGTTCCAAGGCCCAGTGTGGTCTCGATCTGACCGCTCATGAATACGCCCCAGAGGGACATAGGTACCAATACACATGTCGCACAGGCTACAGCATTGATGGAGAAAGCGTACATTTCTCTCGACATTTTGTTCTGGTCAGCGATCTTACGGTTCGAAACACCTGCAGCGAGAACACTGAAGTAGTTGTCCAGGAAGAATATCACTCCCATTATCAGGGCCATGATACCGGCTTTCTTCTTGGTGTTGGCTACCTTCAGGCCGAGTCTCGTGAAACCAGACGTGGCATTGGCTTTCTCCAGCAGGTGGATAAAGATCCCGAAGAGACCGAAAATAACTACGAAATACGCTGATTCACCGAGTTCTCCGTAAAGTGAATCAAGATACGCCACTACGAAATGCTGCTTGTCCAGTATGATATATCCTACCAGAGCTCCGCAGATCAGTGGCTCTACCGCTCTCTTGGTTATGATCGCTGTAACGATGGTAACCAGGACCGGCAGCAGACTGATGATGCCATAGGTACTATCCATTAACAAACTCCTTCCACAAATCATAAAAATAACAAGTACGCTTACTATTATAGCAACAACCGTGCCATTCATCTAAAATTCTGAAAACACTGGAATTCAGCCATTCCTGATTTTCGACCAAAACCGACAAGTGTCATCCAAATGTTACACTCAACGCACCTGTGTGCTGAATAGCCTGCAATCACTCGTTTTCAGCCATATGTAAGTTCTGAATTACACAGTCGTCCGTCACTTACAGTAACGTTTCTTCAGCTGAAAAAACTATATCCGTTGCATTTGCAACTGCAATATTCTGATCATTGTGTTATTATATATGTTATTATTATTCAGTCGGAAAGTAAATATAAAACGTTATTAACCGGAGGTCATAAAATGATATACAACTCAGAAGAAACAAAACGTGTGCGTGCCAAAATACAGGAAAATATGAACGCTGCTCTCAGGGAATTCGAACAGGAAAATTCATGTGTGGGAATGTTCAAAGATCCTGTCATAACGTACCACTATGCAAAGGACCCTATATTCGATACGCTTTACAGGATGGGGCTCTGCGATCATCCAAGCAAGGTCTACAGACCTGGTAACACCATAATCACATATTTCGTGCCGTACAGCGACAGCGTCATCGAAAGCAACAGGGAAGGCAGTGCGCCTTCTGCGGAATGGACCGAAGCCTATGGGAAAGGTTCTGTCCTGACCATGCGCCTCAACCGCACGATAAGGGAAACGCTGGAATGGAGAGGCAGACTGGTCTCATATCTGAACACACAACTGGACTGGGATGAGAAGAAAGCCAGGGAGACATGGTCCCACAAAACCGCAGCCTACATAGCCGGAATGGGCAAATTCTCTACTGCAGGTTCCCTCGTCACATCAGAAGGCTTTGCCGGAAGATTTTCCGGAATGATAACCGATGGTCTTTATTTCGACGAAAAACCTGAGGGACTGCCGACAGCCGAAGCGGAAAAGATCGCAGATACTATAGTAGAAGACTCCTACGGCAAATGTCCTTCTGCTGAATGTATCAAAGCATGTCCATGCGGCGCTGTATCAGAAGACGGCATTGACAGGTTCAAATGTCAGCAGCACTGCAAAACTATCAATAAATACATACCGTCGCCTGATGTCTGCGGTAAGTGCTATTACTACTGATGTCACTGCTGGTCTCCATACAGCACCGTTTCTGTATATACGAAAAAAACAGCATGGTGAGCGTCCATGCTGTTTCTTTTGATTGTTGTGTCGTTTAACGAAATACCACTTCGACTGGAGAACAGTCTGTCTTATGTTTATCTCGCACTGATTGGTTATCTTAATCGCTTAGTTAGTTAAGACTAATCATATGATAACAGCACATACAGCTTTTGTCAACCATAAAATGCATATTTCATAAAAAAAGCTGCCATACCTGTGGATATTCCCACTGATATGACAGCTTTTGTATTCTTTATATCATCTCACTGCATTACAGTATTTACTGCGTCAGACGGTGATTACATCATGCCAGGCATTCCGCCTCCCATGCCTCCGCCCATCGGCGGCATTGCAGGTTCGTCTGACGGTGCATCTGTCACGCCTGCTTCTGTAGTCAGGAGCATTGCTGATGCTGATGATGCATTCTGGAGTGCTGATCTTGTAACCTTTGCAGGGTCAACGATACCTGCTCCGATCATGTCAACATACTCTTCTGTTGCTGCATTGAAACCTGTGCCTTCCGGTCTGTCCTTGACCTGAGCGATGACTACGCTGCCTTCGTATCCGGCATTCTCAGCGATCTGTCTTACAGGTTCTTCAAGAGCTCTTACGATTATCCTGCCGCCTGTCTTAGCATCGCCTTCGAGGCCTTCTACATATTTTGCTACTGCAGGTATAGCATTGGCAAGAGCTACGCCGCCGCCTGCTACGATACCTTCTTCAACAGCTGCCTTTGTAGCATTGAGAGCATCTTCGATCCTGAGTTTTCTTTCTTTGAGTTCTGTCTCTGTTGCTGCACCTACCTTGATAACAGCTACGCCGCCTGCCAGCTTGGCAAGTCTTTCCTGAGTCTTTTCTCTGTCGAAATCAGAAGTAGTGTTTTCGATCTGAATCTTTATCTGAGCGACTCTTGCTGCGATCTCGTCCGGGTTGCCTGCGCCCTTTACGATAACTGTATTTTCTTTGTCAACTTTGACTGTTGCAGCGCTTCCCAGCATATCTGCAGTAGTTTCTTTCAGTTCATATCCCAGTTCTTCTGAAATAACTGTACCGCCTGTCAGGACAGCGATGTCTTCCAGCATAGCCTTTCTTCTGTCGCCGAATCCAGGAGCCTTGACAGCTACGCAGTCGAATGTGCCCTTGAGCTTGTTGACGATGATAGTTGCCAGTGCTTCGCCTTCGAGATCGTCACAGATTATCATGAGTTTTCTGCCCTGCTGCACTACCTGTTCCAGTACAGGGAGTATCTCCTGGATATTTGAGATCTTCTTGTCAGTGATCAGGATATATGGGTTTTCCAGTACAGCTTCCATCTTCTCTGTGTCAGTTACCATGTATGGTGAGAAGTATCCTCTGTCGAACTGCATACCTTCGACTACGTCCAGTGTAGTGCCCATAGTCTTTGATTCTTCAACAGTGATGACTCCGTCTTTGCCGACCTTTTCCATAGCTTCTGCGATGAGACCGCCGATCTCTTCGTCAGCTGCTGATACTGAAGCTACCTGAGCGATGCTTTCCTTGCTGTCCACTACCTGTGCAAGTCTTCTGATCTCGCCTACAGCAGTATCTACAGCACCCTGGATACCTCTTTTGATCACCATAGGATTAGCTCCTGCTGCAACATTCTTGAAGCCTTCTTTGATGATGATCTGAGCCAGCAGAGTTGCTGTTGTAGTACCGTCTCCGGCAACATCGTTTGTCTTTGTAGCAACTTCTTTTACCAGCTGTGCACCCATGTTCTCCACTGCATCCTCAAGCTCGATCTCCTTGGCGATGGTAACGCCGTCGTTAGTGATGAGCGGTGCTCCGAACTTCTTGTCCAGCAGTACGTTCCTGCCTTTAGGTCCTAATGTTATTTTTACTGTGTTTGCTAATTTATCAACACCTGCCTGAAGTTTTCTTCTGGCATCTTCTCCGTAATGTAATTCCTTTGCCATATCAAAATACCTCCTCTTTATTATTCAACTATCGCCAGAATGTCTCTCTGGTTCATGATAGATACTTCTTCGCCGCCGTATTTAACGTCAGTTCCTGCATACTGTGAGAATATTACCTTGTCTCCCACTTTCAGTTCCATTTTTTCATCTTCAGTTCCCGGACCTACTGCCAGGACTTCAGCCATCTGAGGTTTTTCCTGTGCTGAACCCGGAAGTACGATACCGCTTGCTGTCTTTTCTTCAGCTTCGATCCTCTTGATCACAACTCTTGTTCCTAATGGCTTGATTCCAAAACTCATAATATCCACTCCTTTACTTT
>CAKQUI010000141.1 GCA_934277495.1 uncultured Clostridia bacterium
GCGATGATCCTGTCCCTGCTAACGCCCCTGTCATACATGCTGTACATGAGGAAAAGCGGCCCGCAGAACTCCACTGCTAGCTGCCTTACGTCGCATTCCGGTCCTGCAATCGCTGCAAATAACCCCGAAATATATTCCACAGGCCCTGTCACGAAATACCTGTCGTAGAGCTTTCCCATCTCGTCATCGTGATACTGTTCCAGAACCAGCATCCTTCTGAAATCACACATGAAAGGCTCCTCCATCCAGTGCAGCAGCATATCCCGGCAGTATTTTTTAAGCTCCTCCATGGAAACAGCACAGAATCCCGCAGCTACTTTCTCCAGACTGCCCTCCGGCAGCTTCAGATCAGCCGAACGCAAAGACTCCAGCCGCTCCACCTCCGCCACGATGCTGTGGAAAATATCACGCTTGCTTTCATAGTGTTTGTACAGAGACGGTGCCTTTATCCCCACGGCACCCGCTATCTGTGCCACGGATACAGCTTCATACCCCTTTGCAGCAAACAGTTTCAGCGCCTCAGACAGTATACGCTGCTTCGTAGTTTCATCTTTTTTCATATTTTCATTTCATCCCCCTTCGGCTTTGGCTAATGATCATTACCTTGAATATTATAAGCTAATGTTCGTTAGCCGTCAAGGCATAAAAAAACCACAGATGCAAATCTTCTCTGCGTCTGCGATTTTAAGTTTACATAATTATATTATCTACCGTAGTTCTCCACGATACCGCCGTCTTCCTTTATCATGACGAAAAATGCAATGATATATACGACTATGGGACATACCAGTGCATACTCCGGGAAGATGTTCGATGCTGCTGTACCTCCAATAGCCCCGATGATGAACGCCAGGATTATACCGTAGTAGCAGCGGTACTTGTGCCTGAAATACGGATCTCTGGTCTCCATATAATGATACAGCGCCTCTGTCCCGCTGCGCAGATTACCTGTACACATAGTCGAAGCGATGCCGTGCCCGTGCACACGCCTGAAACTGTGGACCTGCAGCGAACATATGAAAGAAATCATAACATTGACCAGTGAATCCAGCGGCCCCTGCGGTATGAACACCGCCGCCGCAAGTATTACTATCTCAAGGATCAGCATACCCTGTCTCCAGTGGAGGAACCCTATGAGCTTCTGCCTGCGCCGCACAGTCTCAGTCACGATTATGCCTACAGCAAAAGCAATCACCGGTATGGCCGATGCTGCTGCACGAGCCCACTCCATCTGCGTCAGATGTATGCTGAACAGGACTATGTTGCCTGTCTGAGCATTGGCGAACACGCCACCTCTGCAGATATATGTATACGCATCGAGAAATCCCCCCGCCAGCGCCAGAAGCGTTCCTATCAGTATCGTTTCCGACATTTGTATCTTTGTCATATCATGTTTATCCGAACTTCCTGTAACTCTGTTATCCTGCATGACTGCAGACACTCCTTTCCTGCAGATAATGATGAAACCTGCTGCATTCCAGCTCCATCCGGATATATTATGCCACCTGCTATAGGATTTTTCAATGGCATCATAAATTTACCCTATCTTCAGAAAAATCGTCTCCGCTGAATTATAATTGCTTTGAAACACGCTGTGATATGGTATATATTAGTAATATCTAAGTAAAGACAGGATGGTGGTAACATGAATGATTTTGAATATAAGATGAGAGTCCAGTATTTCGATACGGACAAGATGCAGGTGGTCCATCACGCCAACTACATCAGATTCTTCGAAACTGCCCGTACAGAATACCTGAGACACTACGGTTTCGCATACTCCGACATGGAAAAAGAACAAATGCAGATCCCTGTGCTCAGCGTCAACGCAAAATTCAGGACTCCTGCAGTATATGACGAAATGATATCCATAAAATGCAGGATCGTGAAGCTGGCGCCCGCATCAATGGAACTTGAATACGAAGTAAGGAATTCCGACACCGGCGAACTCCACGTCACCGGCCACAGCAGACACGGGTTCACCAACCAGGATCTCCGACCGGTGGCCCTGAAGAAAACAAACCCGGAAGTTTACGCATTCTTCGAGAAGCTGTACAAAGAAAGCAACGCTGAATGAAAATGCTGTTTCGCCGCACAGACTTAAACAAATAAGCTGCACCTTATGTATGGACTTACAGCGATCAGCGGCTTTATCTGCAGCAATAACATCAGAATACAGAGAGCGGAGCTCTTCACACAGCCCCGCTCTTTTCATGATCTATGAACTTTTCCGCAGAGAAATCAACGGAGCTTCAACACTCGCTGCAGCCTACTCCTTCGTCTACGGCTTCACTTGGAGACATGTCCCCGGATCAGGCCAATAAGAACCGCTCTGTTCTGTCTTTCGAATCGACTTACATCTCTTCGGACAGAGCTTCAGTCTCATCACACTCCGAAATATTCTTTTATCTCGCCCATGCGGTCCTGCTGCTCCACATGGAAAGGACATCGCTTTGTACAGTGACCGCACTTTATACAATCCGATGCTTTCTTTTCCAGCGTCAGGTAATGCTCCTTCGCCAGCTCATCGCCCATCACGGCCAGATCATAATATTTGTTGATCAGCCCTATATCGAGCCCTGCAGGACATGGATGACAGTGTTTGCAGTAGACACATCTGCCTATGGTCTCATCAGGAGTCAGTGATGCGATCACCGAATAGTCACGCTCCTCCTCGGAAGCATCGAGAAAACTCAGATTCTGCTCCAGCTGCTTTATATCCTTAGCTCCCTGCACCACCGTCAGCACAGCAGGCCTGTCGAGCGCATACTGCAGACACTGAGCCGGCGTCAGTGCATGGTGGAACGGAGACTGAGCCTCGTCAAGAAGTATCCCGGCATTAAAAGGCTTCATGACCGATATGCCAACTCCTTCTTTCTCGCATCTTCTGTAAAGCTCGTATCTTTCAGAGCCGGTGCCTATGGAATAGTCGCCCTGTCCATAGTCGTACATAGGATTTATGGAAAACATCAGCATCTCTATGATCCCCATATCCATCACTCTGTTTGCGATCTCCGGCGCATGAGTGGAAAGCCCTATATGTTTCACCACGCCCTGGTCTTTCAGCGACAGCAGATACCTGATAACGCCGTTTTTCTCGTAAGTCTGAAGATCTGCAACTTCATCAAGGCAATGGATGAATCCAAAATCTATATAGTCAGTCTTCAGATTCTCAAGCTGCCAGTCCACGGATCTTTTCACGCCATCAAGGCTGATATCCCATCCGTATTCCCCCGACGTATAGTTGGCGCCGAAATGCACCTGCAGCATCGCATCCTTCCTGCGCCCCTCAAGCGCCCTGCCCATGCCATGAAAAATGCAGGAATGTCCTCCGGCCATGTCGAAAAAGTTGATGCCCTTGTCAAGAGCATAGCTGATGGTCTCTGTGACATTGTCCTCCGAATCCTCGCCCACCACAGAAGTACCCATACCTATAACACTTACCAGCTCACCGCTGCACGGCAGTTTCCTGTATTCCATACCAAAATCACTCCTTTTGTCATTTCCTCATATCATATATGATACCACCTGAAGCTATATTCAGGTCAAGAGAAAAATACGTATAAGGCATGAAAAGACCTGAGAAATGACTGTTCTGTGCGATCCATTCTATTATTCACCAGACGAATTTTTATCCGCCAGCTCTTTCCTGTATTCACGTTCCTCACGGATAAAATCCTCCAGATCCAGCTTTCTGATAACTGCAGCTGTATCCCTGGCGTCGTTCAGTGCATCGTGAGCCTTGCTGCCTTTCAGACCAAAATAGTAAAAGGCGTAGTCCAGGGAAAAATCCCTGTCTTCCATGGTTTCCTGCAGATCGAACATGAACTGTGCATCAAAATATTCCGGTATCCAGTCATATGGCATATCGTGCATTATGAGGTTCTCTATGAGGATCTTCTTGTCCGACGGCCCCCATGTGAGCATTATGCTGTCATCACCGCACCACTCACGAAACCTGCCTGCTGCATCTTCAAAACTTTCCCCATGCTCCAGCTCAGCACCGGTTATCGATGTAAGTTCCTCTATCCTTTTGTTCATCTTCCGGTAAAACACCGGCCTTACCTTAACATTGAACTCACCGATCTCCACCAGCCCATCGTCCAGCTTGACAGCACCGATCTGGATTATCTCTCCATTCAGCGTTATCGGCGACCTGACACGCCTGTGACTGTTCTCCGGCATATTCCATTCAAGGTCTAAAACTATGTAGTTCATTTTGTACTCCGTGTATTTAAAATAATCTGTTGTTTTCTACTTTAATAAATAATATTTCAGGACAGTTTTTAATCCGGTCTCTATTTTCCCTTCAAGTACCGTTTCAACAGGAATGTGCAGTAGTACGGGAATGTGTAAATACCCTCGCTTACGCCTATGTTACCGGCGCAGAGTTTGATGCCATAGGATATGTCCTGATAGCGTTCGCTTTCCACAAGACGTTTAAGTGACTTTGCTCTGCCGTTCCTGGCCTTTACCTCGATGGGAACAAGCTCATCTGCAGTCCTCACGAAAAAATCCTGTTCCAGAGTAGAATCGTCCTTTTTGTAATAGTAAAGACCATATCCTGACTTGACCAGAGCTTCCGCAACTATGCTTTCATATAATGCGCCTTTGTACACTCCCAGATTTTTATTGGCTCGAAGATCGTCCTGTGCCTCATCATCGAGAAGTGCTACGAACAGGCCTGTATCACAGAAATACATCTTGAATTTGTCCGGGTCATAATTGCCTTTAAGGGGCAGCTCCGCATAATACAGGCAGTGACACAGATTCACCATCCCTGCTTCCTGA
>CAKQUI010000142.1 GCA_934277495.1 uncultured Clostridia bacterium
GTTAGGCGGATTGTGGAGCGGTGCCAGATCTACGCACTCTTCGAGAGTCTTGATAACTGTTTCGTCGATGAGCACCGAGTGAGCGTACTTTTCACCGGCGTGTACCACACGATGGCCTACAGCACCGATCTCGCTCATATCTTTAACAACGCCGTGATCTTCATCCTGGATAGCATCAAGAACATGTCCGATAGCATCCTTGTGGTCTGCCATAGGTGTTACCAGCTTGAACTTGTCCATGCCGATCTTCTCATGAGTGATGACCGAACCGTCCATGCCGATCCTCTCTACGAGACCTTTGCACATAAGTACTTCATTTGTCATATCAAGTACCTGATATTTAAGTGAAGAGCTTCCGCAGTTGATTACTAAAACTTTCATTATATATTTTCCTCCGTGTAAAATTAATCTTGAACAACTATAATATTATACCCTTTACAACTACTGTTTTCAAGGGTTTTATGATACTTTATATGAAATGACCGCAGACGACTCTGTCTGAAAATCGGTAAAGATCTCTGCCTGACAGTATATTGTACATATCTGCAGCAAGAATATCAGTTTCCAGCGCTTTCTGTATCTCCGGAAAACAGTGGGCTTCCTTGTTCACATTGGTTATGACCGGTATGTCTGCAGCTTCGGATTTTTTTATCCAGCGTATCATTTTCCTGCCCTGCGCCCCTGCAGCGAGCACCCGGGCGTATTTGCCTGCATATACAGTATCCCGTCCTGTACCAAGTAGGATATACACAAGTATCCGCCTTACTGCCGCCTCGGTATATCGCTTTGAAACCACCGATGATATCAGCTCTCTGAGATTCCCGGCAGTCACAGCTTCTTTTTTGAGCTTATGCTCCAGTCCTTCACCCACACAGTATATCTGCGACAGCTGCTTCGGCGTCTTGCGTATTATCTCAGCTCTCACAAGCTGGAACATAAGCTCATCTGACGGTCTGCTGCTGTCAGCAGCAGCGACACTTACATCCTGCGGTACATACGATGAGATATCTCTGCCTGACGCCAGCATGTCCCTGATGACCGTAGCGCCTGCAAACCCGCCAGCCTCATTTGCATCAAAATATCCGGAACCGTTTCGTCTGACAGTCACCGGTTCTATATGCCTGCCAAGGGTTTCCCAGTACATTATCCTTTTCAGATATTCCAGCGCAAGTATATTGTTCGGCGAAAGCATCACCTCCACAGCTTTTCTGCCTATTATCTGTTCAGATGCCAGCTGATTTGCTTTTGCAAAAGAAAAACCTTCGCCCATTATCTCATCACGTATCTTCTTTATCTCATCTTCCTTTGCGGTCATTTCCGCCGCAGTGTTTCTCAGAAGATCTATGTCTCCGCTTTCACTGCCGAAACATATATGCGTCGCACCTGATCTTACAAGTATATCGACACTGCCTTCTGCAAAGACCGGCGCCGGTGCGCATGCATAAAGTAAAGGCAGCTCGAGAACAAGATCTGCCCCGTTAATCGCAGCCAGCTTTGCTCTGATCCACTTATCCATAATGGCAGCCTCCCCTCTCTGGGTAAAACTGCCGCTCATGACTGCAGCTATGCCGTCGGCGTCTGTCAGCTCCCGTGCTTTCTGTATATGATATCTGTGTCCGTTGTGGAACGGATTGTATTCCGCTGGTATTCCTGTTATCCTCATGGCTCAATCATAACATAACATATGAAAGAATCAAAGATATTACAGTTGAAAAAATACAATGAGTAAGTTTGCTTTTGAACAGGAATCCTGCATGTATACCTGTACCGCTGAGCATACTCATTGTCTGCCCCATTACAGACAGACCTCCCCAGGACATTATTGCCGTGCAGAGGACACATCTGACCACGTCTGAAACCATCCGGCATTCTGCAACAGCGCCGCATCCTACAGTCATCTCAAAAAAGCCTTTCACAAGAGCTCTGATGCACTGTGAATCTATGAAAGACAGCATACCGCTCATATGCAGCATATCTGTCACGAACATGAACATCACGATATAAGCCAGTATTATGCCCAGAGCCTTGAACGATGAAAGTATCGACTCTGTGAGAGATTCCTGTATCCCCGACTTTTCTATACATTCTCTGCTGCTGTCAGCTTTTCTGCCTGAACCGTATTTTTTTGAATAGACCATGCCGTTTACGACAGCTCCGGCATAGTGCGAAACAGCTATTATACCTCCGGCAAGACCTGATCCCAGCATACCTGCACCGACAGCTCCCACCATGAACGCAGGTCCCGATGTGCTACAGAAAGACATGAGTCGCCTGGCTTCGCTGATATCTATATCGCCGGCACGCTTCATATCTCCAACGATCTTCGCCCCCATCGGATATCCCGACAGCACGCTCATGGAAAACGGGAACAGCCCGGAACTGAAATATTTCATTATGCCGAGATTCTGAAGAAAATTGGCGCATATGAAAAACGGCAGCAGTGCAGGAAGCACATTGCCAAGCCACAGGGATATGCCTTTTCTCGCTGAGGTCAGCGCCATTTCAGGAAAAGCGACCATAAGTATGCAGCATGACAGTGCAGCAGTACCTGCGATCATTATTTTTTCTATTTTTAGTCTTTGTCTGAAATCAAAAATATCCATGGTAGAGTCTATTCGCTTTACCATGGATATATTACATTTACTGTCTGTTATTCATGTTCTTCTTCACTGAGCGGCGACGGTGCAGGCATTTCCTCTCCATCCACCTGCGCTCTGTATGACATATCTCTGAGCTCGTCCCTGTTTGCAGCAAGTGCTGAGTTGATGTCATCGAAAGCCTTTTCGATGCTTGTGAACATTTCACCGAAATATATAGAGCTGAGATGTTCCATCTTTCCCTGGAAGTTGCTGAGTATGCTGTCGAGATAATCGTATGTACCTATCTTGAGCTGCTTAGCCGTATCCTCAGTGACCTTCATCAGCTCTTCTGC
This sequence comes from uncultured Clostridia bacterium, assembly GCA_934277495.1. Lineage (GTDB taxonomy): Bacteria > Bacillota > Clostridia > Peptostreptococcales > Anaerovoracaceae > Lentihominibacter. Next base: position 2,933 of record CAKQUI010000142.1, read on the forward strand.
TCTGAATTTGGCTTTTACTGTGATGTCGTTGTTCTCCACCAGAGTATCTGCCTGTTTCTGTGCATCATCTATCACTGCCTCGTACTGTGTCTTGGCTTCAGCAATGATACGTTCTCTCTCGTTTTTGATCCACTGTGCCTGCTGTATCTCATCCGGCAGCTCCGCCCTTATCTCCCTGACTATCTCCAATAATTCCTGAGAGTCTACCATGATCTTGCCTGTAAGCGGGAATCCTGCCGCTGTATCAACTATTTCTTCTATTTCTTCAAGTAGTTCTAAAACTCTCATAACTTCCTCCTATTTTATGATCTTATTATTCATATATTCCAGTATCCTGTCCGGAACAAGCCCCTGTATACTTCCGCCGAGAGAATGGACTTCCTTCATCATGCTTGAACTTATAAACGAATACTCCGGCGCCGTCATCAGAAAAACTGTTTCGACTTTCTCGTTGAAAAGCCTGTCGTTCATCTGTGCCATCTGTATCTCGTACTCGAAATCTGCAGCAGCTCTCAGTCCTCTGACCACGACATTGAAACCGTTCTCATTAACATAGTCGGCAAGCAGTCCCGAAAAATTCTCCACTCTGACATTGTCAAGTCCGTCAAGCGTCTCCCTGATCATTTTTTCACGTTCGTCAAGTGTGAACATTGATTTTTTGGAAGGATTCACGATTATCCCTATCGTAAGTTCATCGTAAAGCTTTGATGCCCGTTCTATGATGTTGTAGTGACCGTTCGTAAGTGGATCGAACGAGCCTGTGTATAATGCTTTTGTCTTCATTCCAGTTGGTTCCTTCTATTGATATCGTTTCATTATAGCATGCTTTTTTTACACGTTCAACAATAGATTGAAAGCATGATTATACCGTATTTGCGTTCTTTTATTTTAGTGAATCCTTCAAACTCTTCAGGCAGAACTTCTTCTCTGCGGTGTTCTGCGATTATCACTCCATCTTCGGCAAGAACATCATATTCACGTATCAGTTTGAAACATTCTTCGAGATATCCCTTGCCGTAAGGCGGATCAAGCAGTATTATATCGAATTTTTCGCCAAGACCGGCCAGGACTTTCTTGTAGTCTCCCGGCACCACTCTTGCTCCGCTTTCTATTTTACAGTGTTCTATATTGGATCTTATCAGCCTGAGACTTTCCCTGGAATTATCTGCAAAGACACAGAGATCTGCGCCTCTGCTCAATGCCTCTATTCCCAGATTGCCTGTTCCTGAAAAAAGATCCAGGACTCTGCTGCCCCATATCCTGTCTGTCATTATACTGAACAGCGCCTCCTTGACTTTATCTGTTGTAGGACGCACTGAATTATCTGCCGGAGGCGTAAGACGTCTCCCTTTATAATCACCTGCGATAACACGCATATCGTTTACCTCCTGTCGATGTCCTGAAAGGACAAGTATCATTTAATTTTATCATCATTGAAATGATATATCCAGTACCAACTGGTAAAAATGCGTTTCATATGAAATTATTGCTTGTTATAGATACCTGCACACTGGTTAAATTATTAGTACAGGAGGTGAGAGACATGTCATTACAGGATAAAATGAACACAAGTGCAAAACCTGCATTAAAGAACCTGAAGACTGAAGTAGCCAACGAGCTGGGACTCGCTAACTACGAACAGGCTGACAAGGGAAACATGACCGCAAGAGAAAACGGTTATGTAGGCGGCTATATGACTAAGAAGTTAGTCGAAATGGCTGAACAGCAGCTTTCAGGCAAATAACACCTGA
>CAKQUI010000143.1 GCA_934277495.1 uncultured Clostridia bacterium
GAGTATATCCGGTCCGGCAAGGCTGATATGATCCTTCTTGTTGCCGACGCTACGTGCCTTGAGCGTAATCTCATACTGATACGGGAGATCCTGTCTGTCACTCGCAACGCCGTGCTTTGCCTGAACCTGATGGATGAAGCCTCAAAAAAAGGGATACATACAGACGTCCGACTTCTTGAAGAGATCCTTGGGATCCCTGTCGTTCCTGCGGCTGCCAGAGAAAAGCAGGGACTCGACGATCTGATCTGTACTTTATGGCAGTCAGTATATAAAGAAATCTCCGTGCCACGACCTGACAAAATATCCGGTAAAGACGATCCTGCACTGCCGGAAGCATCGGAAATATACAGGAAATGCACAAAGAAATCATCTGCCGAACCTCACAGTTTCGACAGAAGGCTTGACCGGCTGCTGACATCACGTGCTTTCGGCATACCTGCTATGCTGATGCTTCTTCTTGCCGTTTTCTGGCTTACGATGTCCGGAGCAAATCATATTTCTTCAGCAATAGCCGTGATTTTTGAAGAAGGGGGAAATATCCTGTCGGCACTTCTGTCTGCAGCATCCCTTCCTGAGCCTTTTATTTCGTTTCTCATGGACGGAATATACAAATCCGTGTCATGGGTCGTTTCAGTAATGCTTCCGCCTATGGCTATATTCTTTCCGTTGTTCACGCTGCTTGAAGATTTCGGATATCTGCCGAGAGTCGCCTTCAATCTTGACAGTGTTTTCAGAAGATGCGGCGCCCATGGCAAACAGGCTCTTACCATGTGTATGGGATTCGGATGCAATGCCTGCGGCGTGACAGGATGCCGTATCATAGAATCACCAAGAGAACGTCTTATCGCTATAATCACGAACTCTTTTGTACCCTGCAATGGACGTTTCCCTGCACTGACAGTCCTGATACTGATATTTTTTACTGCTGGTGCAGGCAGGTTCAGTTCTGCCGTCGCCGGAGCACTGCTGGTACTTTTCATCATGCTCGGTATAGCTTTTACACTTATGGCGTCGAAACTGCTTTCTGTCACATTTCTGAAAGGCGTCCCATCTTCTTTTGTCCTTGAACTTCCTCCGTACCGCAAGCCTAAGATATCAGATGTCATCATACGCTCTGTATTCGACAGAACAGTATTCGTACTGGGTCGAGCTCTTGTTGTAGCGGCTCCTGCCGGTGCCGTCATATGGCTGCTCGCAAATATACATAATGGAGATATATCGCTTCTTGACCGGTTCACAGGTTTTCTTGAGCCATTCGGGAAATCCATAGGCGTCGACGGAGTGATAGTTGCTGCGTTCATACTGGGATTTCCAGCTAACGAAACTGTCATCCCTGTAATACTGATGTGCTACCTGTCAAACGGTACACTGACAGATTACGCCAGTATTTCACAGCTTGGCGATATACTTGCAAACAACGGCTGGACCTGGCAGACTGCACTTTCCGTCATAGTCCTCTGCCTGTTTCATTTCCCGTGCGGGACTACATGTCTCACTATAAAAAAAGAAACGGGCAGTCTCAAATGGACTGCCCTCGCATTCATCATGCCTGTTTCTGCAGGCATCATATTATGTCTGATATTAAAGATCGTCTTCGCCGCAGCAGGATATTTCTGCTGACGCATAGACCAGATCATCTTTTCTTATGGTGAACAGACTCCATTTCATCTATGGTGTCATTGAAGAACCTGTTCATGGAACACATCCCCTTGTAAAGAGCTTCCTGTTCTTCACTGCTCAGTCCGTCGCACACCGCTTTTGTCAGACGCCTGCGATATCTTTTCTGAAAGGCAGCGAAAAGTCTGCCTTTTTTAGTGAGGGAAACTATCGTGTTCCTCTCATTTCCCGGTTCTGCATGCTTCCTTACAAGACCGTACTTGTCGAGTTTTTTGATCAGCACGGTTGCGGAAGGCCTGCTTATCCTGAGATAACCGGCAATATCACTTATGTTTTTTCCTTCTTCGAATCGGCTCAGATATGTTATGGCATTTCGATCTCTGAAAGAAAAAGTAGTTTTGCTGTATTTCTTTTTGGTTTCCTCCATAAGCAATAAATTATGGTACACTTCAATAATTATATTATTGAAATTTTTTTCGAAATTTTCCATCTAACTCCCTTTCTATTGCTTCTGTCCGCATCAGCTCGAAACCATTGTAATATTTCAGGGTCAGACTTTATCAGCCTTTGTATTTTCCTACGATGATGCTTGAATTCTGTCCACCGAATCCGAAAGCATTGGACATGGCATGTTCTATGACAAGACCTTTCTCCGTTGATGAAACATAGTTCATATCGCATTCAGGATCTTTGTCTTCAAGATTCAGCGTAGCCGGTATGATGCCAGTTTCCATGACCTTTATGCAGGTTATGACTTCCGTTATGCCGCCAGCTCCCATCATATGCCCTGTGGAGGCTTTTGTAGAATTTATCCTTACTGAGGAATCCGCTCCGAAAACGCTTTTTATTGCATTGTTTTCGACTACATCTCCCTTGTGTGTAGCCGTACCGTGAGCATTGATATATCCCACTGCCTCCGGTCCGATGCCTGCGATATCAAGAGCCTGCTTCATGCAAAGGATCTCTCCCTCGCCGTCAGGCTTTGGTGTTACCGGATGATATGCATCGGTATTGTTTCCCCAGCCTTCGAGGACAGCATATATCTTCGCACCACGGGCCAGAGCGTGCTCCTCAGTCTCTATTACAAGGGCACCTGCTCCCTCTCCGATGACAAAGCCTGTCCTGCCTGAATCGAAAGGTCTGCATGCCTTCTGAGGGTCTTCGTTTGCTGTTGAAAGAGCCATCGCTGATGCCAGCGACTGTATCAGTATCGTATTGACACCGGCTTCACCTCCTGCTGCCACCATGACGTCTGCCATGCCGGAACGCAGGAGCATCGCTGACAGTGCTATTGAATCTCCGCCTGATGCACATGCTGTATTGAGCGTCATGCTCGGTCCCTTTATATCGTGAGCTATAGCTATATGTGAAGCACATATATTGCCCAGCGATTTTGCCAGGAACCTCGGTCCGACTTTCTTTATCTTTGCAGCGTTATATGTACGCTCAGTTTCTGTTATAGTGCCTATGCCGTTCAGAGCAGTTCCTATGGTTATACCTGTCCTGTACGGCTCTATTTCAAGGCCGCTGTGCTCTATAGCCTCCGATGCAGCTGCAAATGTCATCTGCATGAATCTGTCCATTTCATTCGCCTTTTTTCTCGGCATATAATCCTTTGGCTCGAAATCACGGACCTCGCCTGCAATTTTCACAGGAAGATCCTCTATGTCCAGACTCTGTATATAATCGATACCTGTTTTGCCTGCAAGCAGATTGCTCCAGTAAACATCTGTACCGATACCGATGGGAGTGACAGCTCCCATTCCCGTAATCACAAGTCTCTTAGTCATTCTGCTCTTCCTCTTTTATCAGTGCAAATGAAAACTCTGCTTTAACGCACAGTTTACCGTCAACGAATCCTTTACCCTTGGCAAAGTAGAAAGGCGGTTTTTCCTTTATTATCTCACACTCTGATTCGAACACGTCTCCCGGAAGCACCGGTGTCTTGAATCTTACGTCTTTGATGCCTGTGAAAAAAGGAGTCATGCCGTCTTCCATCCGGTCCTGAAGCAGGACGCATGTCGACTGGGCCATCATCTCACAAAGAATGACTCCAGGCACAACCGGTTTTCCCGGGAAATGACCTTTAAGGAACCACTCTGTGCCCTTTATTTCATATCTGCCGTGGGAGCGTCCGTCTTCGACATATGCTTCTTCAACAAGGAGCATATTGTCTCTGTGAGGAAGTATTGTCATCAATTCTTCCTTGTTCATCAGAATTCTCCTTTCTCGAAAGCGATGCATGCATTATGTCCGCCAAATCCCAGTGATGTGGACATAGCGTATTTCAGCTGAGCTTCTCTTGCCTTGAGCGGAACATAGTCCAGATCGCAGTCAGGATCCGGTGCATCAAGACCAACTGTCGGAGGTATGACGCCTTTGTCAAGTGCCAGTATCGATGCAACCGCTTCAACTGCGCCTGTACCTCCCAGCATATGGCCTGTCATAGACTTTGTTGAGCTTATAGTAAGCTTGTATGCATCATCTCCGAACACTTTCTTCAGTGCCAGAGTTTCTGACTTGTCGTTGAGCGGAGTTCCTGTACCGTGTGCATTGACATATATTTCTGATGCATCAGGACTGCCGCATTCAAGATATGCTGCTCTCACGGCTTCCGAAGCGCCTTTTGCCTCAGGATCCGGTGCCGTCATGTGATGTGCGTCGCATGTGGAACCGTATCCCTTGAACTCAGCAAGGATCTTTGCTCCTCTGTTCACAGCATGTTCATACTCCTCAAGAACAAGTGCTCCTGCACCTTCTCCGATAACGAATCCGCCTCTGTTGATATTGAACGGCAGACTTGCCTTCAGAGGATCCGGCTCATGATTGAGGGCCTGCATATTTATGAATCCTGCCACGCTGCTCTTTGTGATAGCTGCCTCAGTACCGCCTGAGATGACAACATCTGCATATCCATGCTTTATGACTCTGTATGCTTCGCCGAGAGCGTTGGTGCCTGATGCGCATGCCGAAACTGCCGGCAGTGCAGCGCCTCTGCAGCCGTATCTTATAGC
>CAKQUI010000144.1 GCA_934277495.1 uncultured Clostridia bacterium
CTTTTGTCTCTGTTTTCGTTGGCTCTCCTGCGACAGCTTGTCTATATTATCAGATTTACACCGGTGTGTCAATGCTTATTTTGAAATTAATTAACAGAAATCCTTCCATTTGCATTTAGTGCTTCACGGAGCATGTCCTGGAGTCCCTCGAGCAGTGCATGCGGAACAACAAAACTGCCAACGACATGCTGTGTTTCCGGTCCAAGATCACCGGTCTCTGTATCGTATGCGGGCCTGCTCTGTGTCAGTATTATAGTAGCCATCCCGCCCTCAGGATCGACATTGAGTGTGAATCCGTCTGCATATACAAGTTCTATATTCTCTTTCACTTTGATTCCTCCTTGTGTCAGTGCCAGGATTACATAATTCTTTCTATCGCCATATGTGTCTGACTTTCGATATTATATGATTGTACATCATACAGCCTGCAAAGTACAGAGTTTTAATATCACAAAATACATCTGCGGCACTGGTTTTGCAGGTTTTACATCCTGCCGTGAAGAGAAAAAATAAATTATATTGCATACTGAAACGATGTATTTCACTTCGGCTGAATCCCGAAAGTCCCTGTGTGCCTTGACACCCCACATAGATCAGCTCCAAGCACAGGACAACGTAAATACAGATAGTACATCCGGTATTTACGAAAAAGGTTCATTTTTGTAAAAGAGCCTGGTCGTATTGTCGCCGTTATTGTGAATGCCTGCTGTATATAATCTGTACAAAATGTACAAAATACCACAATAGAAAAAGCAGTTATCCTGCAAAATATATTCTGAGAGGTGTTTAAATTGGCAAATGTTCTTATCCGAACGATACTTCTTTATTTTATCGTTCTGTTCGTACTCCGTATAATGGGCAAAGGTGAACTTTCCAAGATGTCCCCGTTCCAGCTCATCGTGATATTCATGATAGCAGAGCTGGCTTCGATCCCGATCGAGTCACCGGATGTTTCCATGATAACAGGCGTCACGGCAATATTCACACTGCTCCTGCTGCAGGTCCTTATCTCTTTCCTTTCCATAAAAAGCGATAAGATGAAAAATTTTTTCGGAGGCAGACCCAGCGTACTGATCGATAAAGGTGAAATAAACCTCAGTGAAATGAAGAAGCTGAGGATAAGTATAAACGATCTCATGGAACAGCTTCGTATCGGCAGTGCACCATCTATTTCAGATGTGGAGTATGCAGTTATGGAAGCTAACGGTGATCTGTCTATAATCCAGAAAGCAGGCAAAAAACCTGTCACATCTGAAGATATATCTGTCATAAAAAAGAGAGAGACCATGCCTTCTGTCCTCATTTCTGACGGAGTGCTCTACCGCAGCAACATGGAAAGTTCCGGCTGGAGCGAGAAAAGTCTTGAATATACTCTTTCAGAGACCGGCGTATCAGGCGGCATCAGTTCAGTTTTTCTGGCTTTCTGCGATGAAAAAGCAGCCCTCCATGTGTACATGTCCAGGGATAACAACACTGCTGCTTGTGAAATCACGCCCTCGTCCGGTATCCAGTACAAAGAAAGTATTACATCGAAGGAGGGTTCAAAATGAAAGATCTGATAATATCCATCGCCTGTCTCATAATCCTTCTGGTACCATGGGGTATATATGATAAATTTTCTTTGAACACAGTAGATGATTATAAAACAAGGATAGACAGTCGTATAATACCTGCTATAGAAAAAGAGGACTGGAAAACAGCTATGTCGGAGTTCGACTATATTTCAAAAAACTGGGACAGATTCAGGGAAGTCTCCGCATTTTTCATAGATACTGCAGCTGTCAATGAAACTGATCGTATAATATCCAAAGTATATTATTATATCAAATTCAAAGACGCCTCCAATTCTGCAGGAGAACTGGCTTACCTGAAGTACAGTCTTGCTTTCCTGCACGAAAACGAACTTCCCACACCTGAAAATATTTTCTAAATACAGCTGTACAAACATAAAACCATATGTTAGAATTGAAGTCACGTAGAGTAGGTATTGTGCGTAAAGTGTCATAAGATGGGATGTTGCTTATGAACGAAGGTTTTACCGCGGTGCAATATCGCGTCCGCTACTACACGAAGACCTGGAACAGACTTCTATCTCTTTAGTGTAGTTAATCTACGAATATAAAGAGAAAGGAGTTTTTTTAATGGACAAAAGATCTGCAACTTCACGCCTTGTTATAATGGCGTTCCTTATTGCACTCGAAGTTATACTTACCAGATTCTGCTCTATAAACACACCTATACTCAGGATCGGTTTCGGATTTCTTCCTGTTGCGATGATGGGCATAATGTTCGGACCTGTATGGGCTGCTGCAGGTTATGCTATCGGTGACCTTCTGGGAATGCTCATATTCCCTACAGGTGCATACTTTCCAGGCTTCACACTGACAGCATTCCTGACGGGACTTGTCTTCGGTATTTTCCTTCACAACAAGGAAATCACATGGAAACGTGTCCTGCCTGCAAGTCTGATAATCATTCTCGGCTGCAATCTCATTCTGGATACAATATGGCTTTCCATACTAATGGGCAACGGATTCATAGCATTGCTTCCTACACGTATTTTCAAATGTGCTGTGATGCTTCCTATACACCTCGTGCTCATACCGCTTGTATGGAACAAAATCATATCACGTATACCTGTAATAAGCAGAACAGCTGCATAGCATACAAGATAAAAACAGTGTAAAAATCACCCGGTGCCAGTACAATATCCCATGGCACCGGGTATTTTATAACTATGTGTGCAAAGATTCGTCTTGCACACTTTTTTTATTCACAGCGTTCCTGATGCGGCTCCTGTATATCTGCCGCATATATCTCCGGCATATCCAAGTATGCTGTTTTCTTCCGTGATCTTTATCACACTGCAGTTGTTTTCACATAACCCACAGCTCTTTTCTTCAAGCATAAGAGTCCTGTCTGCGATGTCGAACCCTCTGAAATTCGTTTTTCCTGCAGACTTTTCACACGCCAGCACTGCGACTCCAAGCGCTCCCATGACTCCATGTTCCTCCGGAACGAATACTTCATATCCCAGGATATCCTCAAAAGCTTTTTTCATACCGAGGTTCGACGCCACCCCGCCCTGAAAACATATCTTCGGCTCTATTTTCTTTCCTTTTGCAACATTTGACAGGAATGACAGAGCCAGTGCCCTGCACATGCCTGCCATCAGCTCTGCTTCCCCTGCGCCTTTCTGCTGCTTGTGTATCATATCCGACTCCGCAAATACTGCACATCTTCCTGCGATGTTGACGTATTTATCAGTTTCTGCTGCTATCCTGCCCAGTTCTTCAACTGATATACCCATACGTGCTGCCTGCCGGTCAAGGAACGATCCTGTTCCAGCCGCACATACTGTGTTCATCGCAAAGTCTTCAACGAACCCGTTTTTCATAATTATGAGCTTTGAATCCTGACCTCCGATCTCTATGACGGTCCGTATGTCCGGATCTGTCAGTGATACCGCTCTTGCATGAGCTGTTATTTCATTTTTGATGACATCAGCACCTGCGAGGGTTCCTCCCAGCATCCTGCCGCTGCCTGTAACGCCGACACCGCCTATGTCCCCATCTTCAAAGTATCCGCCCAGTATGCCCAGACCTTTTCTGACTGCATCAAGAGGGCGCCCTTTCGTTTTCAGATAGAGTTTTTTTACTACTTTGAAGTTGCTATCTGTCACAACAAGATCTGTGCTTATGGATCCTATGTCTATTCCCAGCCAGTACATTCTTTCTCCTCTCCAGCATATCCGTGAATGCTTCGATCCTCGTTTCATAACCTGCATCGCCATACATCTCATCAAAAATGAGATTCAGTACCGGTACAGAATCCTGATCTTCCCGGTTCTCGCAATATGCTTTTGCAACGATCTCAGGCATACACCCCGAAGGCATCATTTTTATCACTCCATCTGCCCGTTCTGCAGAACTGACTATCATTGCTGCCGTTTCCCGTCCATATCCTCCTATGCAGCAGGGAATACCTGCTGTACCGCATAATTTCCTCTTCAGTCTGCGAAAGAGCCTTACAGTAATGAGCGAGTCTGCCATATGACATAACGTCTGCTTCATCCACCATGTTATATCTATGCATCTTATCACACTGCATCCCTGAGCCGCCAGGTGCTTTTCTATATTCATATTGGCGCTGCTCTCCACCGATGTATATATCTCGCCAGTCACCATCACCCTGACAGGGTCGGCGTCTCCTGATTTTTTTAAGAGTCCTGATGACTTTCTGGTTTTACGTATCGCTTTCCTGCACCCATCAAGGCTGTCTGCGTCACCGACCCCCTGCTCAAGACTTGCCATAAGTCTCACAGCTTCCTGTGGCGTTTTGAGATATCCGGCTTTTTTCAGAAGCTGCCTTTCTGTTTTTTCAAAACTGTGAAGTGCCAGTAGTGCTTTTAAAAATACACTGAAAATCCTGAATAGCCCCATATGCTTGCCATCACCGATTATGGTTCCTATCCGTCTCAGCATTTCAGTGAGCCCTGTCTCTGACGGAGGGTCCAGCAT
>CAKQUI010000145.1 GCA_934277495.1 uncultured Clostridia bacterium
TCCTTGCTACAAGAAAACTGGAAGCTTCACATCTGCTCTGCAAAGTAGGTGCTGAACTCAGAAAGATGATGAGCTGGCTGAAGAAATAGTCTTTATTTCAAAGACAGCAAACAGCATTAACGAATAATACAGGAAAAAGTCTGCTTCGATGATCGGCTGACAATGTAGTACGGATATACAGTTACGGTAGCTGGTCCCAGCACTCCCTGCAGGTATACTGCAGGCCGGTGTCTGCGGAGCGCATGCCGCTCTGTACCGCTGCAGCCGGACACACGAACAGGCTTTTTTCATTCACCCGAAAGGAAATTACGACATATGAGAAGTGATAAAGTAACCAAAGGCGTTGAAAGAGCACCTATGCGGAGCCTTTTCTATGCTATGGGATATACCAAGGAGGAGCTTGAACGTCCTCTTATCGGAGTGGTCTCAGCAAAGAGCGAGATCGTTCCGGGCCATATGCACCTGGACAAAGTCGCTGAAGCTGTAAAGGCAGGCGTCAGGATGGCGGGAGGTACGCCTATCGAAGTACCTGCCATCGGCGTATGCGACGGTATCGCTATGGGACACATCGGCATGAAATACAGTCTTGCCAGCAGAGAGCTCATCGCAGACAGCGTCGAGACTATGGCAATGGCGCACGCATTCGACGGTCTCGTGCTGGTACCTAACTGCGACAAGATAGTTCCCGGTATGATCATGGCAGCTGTCAGGATAAACCTTCCTGCAGTAGTATGCTCAGGCGGTCCTATGATGTCAGGACTGGTACACGGCGAAGAGACCAGCCTTTCCAAGATGTTCGAGGCAGTCGGCGCCAGAAAGGCCGATATCATCGACGATGACGAGCTCCGTGAATTCGAAGAAAACGTATGTCCCGGCTGCGGTTCATGTTCCGGCATGTATACCGCAAACAGCATGAACTGCCTTTCAGAAGCAGTGGGTATAGCTCTTCCGGGCAACGGCACCATCCCTGCAGTTGACAGCGGCAGGATCAGACTTGCCAAGCACGCAGGAATGGCTATCATGAACCTCGTTGAAAAAGATATCAAAGCACGCGATATAATAAATGAAAAATCACTCAGAAACGCTCTCGCCTGCGATATGGCACTGGGCTGTTCTTCAAACAGCGTGCTGCATCTGCTGGCTATAGCCAATGAGGCAGGCGTGGAACTCAACCTGGACATATTCAACCAGTTCAGCGCTAAAGTCCCTAACCTGTGTCACCTGGCTCCGGCAGGTGGTACACATATGCACGACCTGAACAACGCAGGCGGACTTCCGGCTGTGTTCAGCGAGCTGACTAAAAAAGGCCTTATCGATGAAAGCCTCATCACAGCTACAGGAAAAACTGTAGGAGAGAACATCAAAGGCGCTCACGTAAAGAATTACGACATAATCAGACCTATAGACAAACCTTACAGTGAAACAGGCGGCATCGCTATCATGTGGGGCAATATCGCTCAGGACGGCTGCGTTGTAAAGAGAAGTGCCGTAGCTCCTGAGATGCTTTCACACAGCGGTCCTGCCAGAGTCTTCGACTGCGAGGAAGATGCTATCGCAGCTATATACGACGGCAAGATCGTGGACGGCGACGTTGTTGTCATCAGATATGAAGGCCCTAAGGGCGGTCCCGGCATGAGAGAAATGCTGAACCCTACAAGCGCACTGGCAGGCATGAAGCTTGACAAGACAGTAGCTCTGATAACAGACGGTCGTTTCAGCGGAGCCAGCAGAGGCGCTTCCATCGGACATGTATGCCCTGAAGCTGCTTCCGGCGGCAACATCGGTCTTCTCAGAGAAGGCGACATCATAGATATAGATATCCCTGCCGCAAAGATAAACGCCAGGGTATCCGACGAGGAATTCGACACAAGACGCAAAGACTACGTCGCACCTCCTCCTAACGTGACATCAGGCTGGCTGGCAAGATACATGAGGAATGTAGACTCATCAGCCAAAGGAGCTGTCATGAAATAACCTGATATTTTCAGGAAACTTTAAAACAGACAAAGCAAAAGCGCATCATGGATAAAATACTTCTTAATCATTTTATCCTGATGCGCTTTGTTTTATCATATGAGCTGTCCACGGACATATGTCCATTCGTCCTGCAAAAGCTCCCGCAGTTATCTTCTGAAAAGATTAGGCCCAAGCGTTCCTGTATATTCAAGTAATTTTGAAGCTATATATATGTGGCCTTCGCTGCTGAGATGTATGCCGTCCGCATACCACTCCGTGTCCTTTTCATGTTTTATCATCTCGCCGAAATCCCTGTAAAGGTCGAGGCATTTCACGCCGAAGGAATCCCTCATCCTGAGCAGGAACTCCCTGAGGACTTCGTATCTGCGGCAGACTTCGTCGTAATCAGCCATACCAAGCCATCCCCCGCTGATCTTTGCCGGGCATACAGCCGGAACAGTCACCATCACAGGTATCACTCCGTGATGATACGCCTGATGCACCATAGCCATGTAATTGTTCTGAGGGATATCACAGCTGCTTCCTGCAATGAAATCGTTGATACCGCCCTCTATGAAAATATAGTCAGGCTTCTCCAGCTCTATATCATATAAAAAGCGAGCCAGCATGCCCGAAGTCGTGTCTCCGTTTATCCCCCTGTTCACAAGGGTCTTCTTTGTATTTTTTTCAAGGATCGAAAACCAGCTTTCCCCTCTGCGGACCCCGAATCCTCTGGTAAAGCTGTCTCCTGTAAATACGATCTTCATATAAAACTGCTCCGTTATTGTTTGTTTCTGATTGCTGTGTCCACGGTGCTGCAGCGACAGGTCGTCTATATCAGCGTGAATGACCCGATGACTGTAGATCCGTCCTTTTCATAAAGAGGTATCCTGATGGGATTCTCCAGAGATCTGCTGAGCTTTATGGCGTCTCCGAGTACAGGGATATCATTCATATTGCCGTCGAACCTGTCGATATCAGCCTGTCTGATATATCCGTCCTGACCGCAGCTTCCCGTCGCTGCGATGAGACCAGACATGCCCTGGCCGCCGGCACTGGCGCCAAAAACCGGCGCAACCACCATGATGTACGTTACGATAACCAGAACTGCAAAAATCATTATTTTCCTTATGTCTCTCTGCCTCTGCAGCATCTCCGCAGCACCCTCCTTGCACGAAATTATACTCCTTTATAGATAATACACCATAAACCGCAAAATGTTACATCAAAATCAAAAATTATGTGCAAATAAATAAAGATTTTTTGTTGAATATTTTATATTTGCACATAATATCAATATGTTATCCATTTCCAGATTGGTGTATAATAGTGTAAAACCACAGCAATGCCAGGGAGTGTAAAATGAATTTAGAAGTTTATCAAAAACTGTGTTCTGAATCTAAAATTCTATGGACGCAACATTGTTTACAGCGAATGCAGGAAAGGGATATCAGCCGTGCTGACGTGAAAAACTGTATCGCAAATGGCGAAATAATAGAGGACTATCCGGATGATTTCCCAAATCCCAGCTGTCTGATTTTGGGACATAACTTGAATGGGCAAATTTTGCATATTATTGCAGGGTGTGATAATATCAGTATATATATCATAACAGTATATTACCCGGATACAAATAAATTTGAAGATGATTTAAAAACTCGAAGAAAGAGGTGACAAATATGTGTATGTATTGCAAAAACAGTACTGTCGTAAACAGTACAACAACACACGTCGTGAATTATAAAAACTGCATCATTGTAGTCAAAAATGTCCCATGCCTTGAATGCGATCAGTGTGGAGAAAAATATTACACCGACGAAGTTGCTGAACGACTCGAAAATATTGTTAGTATGGCTAAAAACTTAATGCAGGAAATTGCAGTTATCGACTACCCACAAGTAGCTTGATAACTTTTGATTGCACAGTTTCTTCAAAATCATCCAGTTCCAACGCTCAGTTCAACGCTTTCTGAATGCCTCATATATGTTGAACATGATCCATGCTCCTGCAGCAAACTGGAAATATATCGCAGTGCTGCTGGCAAGCTCCGCTGTGCTGCATGTCGCTGCTGCATCTGAGACCGTCGCCATCAGAAAATATATGATGCGTCCGAAGGATAAGACCACAAGGGGTATCGTTATCAGCACCCTGTCCCGAAAGCCTGCTTTTATAGAAACAAACTGCATAAAAGGCAGTGCAAAGATTATACCTGCTGCAATATTCCTGGCCGCCTCAAAAAGCATGATCGTATACGCCCCATGCTCCACGATATCGGTTTGCCGAGAACAGTATATGATCACCGAAGCAAGTACAAGCACTATCACGATACCTGCAAAATATACTTTCATTCCACGTTTCATATTTCATACCTCCGCTTTCAAGATCCCACTTGTTGCACATCTTCTGAGCTGCAGCTCCCGACGTCGTGCTATTACTCCGAAAAGGTATGTTCATTTTTGTCGATGACGCCGTATACTGCTGTCCCGGAATTTTTTACCGTCACGAACCTGCTGCTGTCTATTTTACAGTCGTCCATGTAT
>CAKQUI010000146.1 GCA_934277495.1 uncultured Clostridia bacterium
CATCATCAGTAATGCCAAACCGGATGATCCCGTCACCAAAATTGGCATATGCACTGACTGTCTTTAAAAATGTATTCGTTATTCTTTCTTTCACTTCAAATGAACGGTTCTCTTTCATCTGCCAAACCTCCATTACAGTTTTAATATCTTTATTATATCAAAACAAACGAAAAAATAAACGCATTTATTTACGTTTGCTTTTTCGTTTGTTTTATAAATTCAAACTCGATATATTCCTTTACATTTTCTTTTCTTTGAGGTATTCTCCGGAAGCAACAAGGAATCCCGACGTGCCGCATACCGGATCGCAGATCACCTCTTGAAATCGGATTAGATCTTCTGCCAGTTTCTTTCTTATTTCATCCAAAAGAGGATCGGTTGCTGGAATCGTTATAAAGTCTTGTGCCTTACAATCCCTGAACAGCTCCACTATGCTGCATGAGATCTGTATTTTCAGAGGGTCTGGTTTTGCAGGTGTCGTTTCCATGCTGCAAAAGTACGTTTGTCCACTATACTTGAATACCGGAAGAACAAAAGTGGCTTCGCCACGTATTATCATGTAAAATTTTGGTTGATATTCCGGAAATATCGAAAACAATATTTCCTATGTTATAAAAATCCCCGCATATGCTGTGATGCGGGGATCGTTGCAGATCATTTATATATCGATTACTACTCTGTGTCGGTCTGATCCGGTTCTGCTGTTCCTGTGCTGTCGCTGCTGGTGTCTTTATCCGTGCTGCTGTCGCTGTTTGCAGGAGTTTTGGAGTCCGTACTGCTGTCTTTTGTCTTCTGGCTGTCTGTACTGCTCTGGACTTTTTTGCCGGAAGATGACTTGCCTGCAGACTTCGATGATGACTGGGCTGCTGTGCCTTTGTCATCACTGGTTTTATCTGATATGTCAGGTGCTCCGCCATTTATCTCTATGACATCGCCGCTGCTGATATAACTGCTGCGTCCGCTTTGAACTGAAGTGCCGGGATCCTCTTCTGAGGTGCCCCATGCTGCTATAAGCTGACAGGAGGCTGCTTTGTCACCGTTGCTTATGGTAAAGCTGAACTGCTGGTTTGACGTCAGTGCTGCAGTGCTGTACTTCACTGTCTTCTCGCTTTCGTTATCCTTGTATTTTATCTTCACGATACAGTATCCGCCGTTTCGTGGCGCTGCTTCGGGTTTCAGCGTCACTACATACTCTTTATCTGCAGACAGCTCATAGGTACCGTCTGCGGATTTTTCCAGCACATCCTTTGACGTGCTTTCCGAGCTGCCGTCTGCCTTCACGCTGACAGTTTCCCCCAGCGTGTAGCTTGCTGCTTTTATCGTGGACTGCGACTGAACGCCTGCTGTAAACCACGCCCATGACATACCTGCAAGGCATATCACGCAAACAATGATACCAAGAACAGATGGGCAAAGCATTTTCAGAATCGAATCGTCAGCCGGAGTCCTGCGTTTTATGAAATTGTTCTGTCGTATTTTCAATGGCCACACGTCCTCTCGTTATTCTTTCGAAAATCCGTTCAGTTTGCTGCTTGTTCCTGTGCTGATCCTGCCAGTACCGTCAGCTGTGTTCTTTTCCAGCGTCATATCATCTTCTGCTACACCGCTGATGATGACTGCTGCAGAATCATCGCAGCTGCCAAGTCCTGTAAAGCTGCAGCCGGTCATTACAAGCTTCATGCCTTCAGCGCCTTTGATAGCCATGACTCTGTGTGATCCTGATGCAAGACTGCTGCCCTTGTCAGATGCCTTATCACATTTATGTCCTGCCGAGCCGGACGCCTCCGGTACTGCAAAGTCACAGCCTGTGATGCTGACTGATGCTTTTGATTTTGCATCTATCTCTATGGATGACCACTGCGGCGCCTGGAAACTGCATCCTTTCAGAACAAGTTTTCCGGAATAATCTGACGCCTTGAGACTAACGCCTCTGTTATCCGACGTCCTCGGCGACTTGAATGTTATATTTTTCAACGTCACATCATTTGGCGTACCGATATTCAGGGCTGCTCCTGAGATCACTGCACCTCCCACACCTTTCATGGTGATATCTTTATCTATAGTCAACATATCATCCAGTGAAATGTTTCCGGAAAGCTCGATAGTGTCCCCATCGGAAGCTTCGCTGACTGCTGCTTTGAGCTCTGCAGCGTCGCCTGCCGGATATACTGCTTTCTTGTCATAACTGCGGGCTCTGCTGTCCGACTCATCCATCGCCTGGGTCGCTCCAAGACTGACACCGATATCTATGGTGAGCTGACTGCTGCCGTCGCTGGTCTTGTCAACGGGATCTCCGTTTTTATCCTTGTCAGGATAGTTGGCAAGGTTGTATTCATAGTCTTTTTCAGGATCAGGCTGCCAGTAGAGTATGACCCCGTATGTGCTGCCTGATTCTTTTTCCGAAAGTGTCTGCTGGCTTTCATCACCGGCACTTCCCGGAATGCTTATCCTGCCGTCTGTAACAGCTTTGAAATCTTTCGCATCTTTAAGACTATCCTCTTCTATATCTTTTGCGGTAACTCCGCCTTTTACCACCTTGACCTTCAGCACATCCTTCAGTGACTTGCTTGTCCCTGCGACGGTATTGGCGTTGTTCAGATCCAGCGCCAGTCTGTAGTCCAGCGCCAGATTTCCTTTGTTTTCCACTGTAAAGTTCTCATATGCGGCTGCACCGGGTTCCCAGCTGACTGCTTTTCCATTCTCGTCGGTGAATAAAAGCGTCGTCTGCTTTACAGCCTCAGCTTTGGTGACTTTACCTCCGGTATGGAGAAGCTCTACTTCAAAATCGCCGGTGGTGATCCTGTTGCTGCCGGTGCTGACACTGTCTGTGAACCATGCAAAGGTGCTGCCTGCCATCATCAGCACGCTGAACAGCAAGGTGCATGTACTTATGAAAAGAGCTTTTTTCGTGGCATTGCTCCGTGTCATATCAGAATCTCCTTCTGTTGAATTTATATTACTGCTGTAACAGGTGGACATATATCGGAACACCTGTATGACTCCTCTTCAGAAATCAAAAGGCACATGACCCAAGTCTGCGCTATATCGGCTGTACCCTTTGATCTCCGCCCGCCGCAAAGGCGGGTGGAAATACATCTCCATAGTCTAATTTAACACAAATATCACTGCTCACCAACAGGTGAGAGGAAAATCGTCAGGAATAAACGATTTTTTACTACGAAGGATTGTTTATCATTACTGATAGTTTTTATTCAGCAACTACTTTGTACCAAATGTCGGATCCGTGAGTTTCGGAAACTACTTTGTAGCCGTCTGCTACGAAGTTGCCATGAGGGTTTTCAGAAGCACTGTCTGATGGATCAAAGTTTACAAATGTACCACCTTTAATTATAATTTTTGCAGTTCCATTTTTGTAAGCCTCATCGATACAATTGATTAAAAATTTGTTTCCATAAGCCGGATTATCATAAGGCTCACAGGCAAATTTACCTCCATTGATAATCAACGTACCCTCCTGAACCTGAACAGTTGTACCGCCACCGTAATAATCTCCGCTATTGATCGTTAATGTAGCACCCTTACGAACATTTAACGCATATCCGCCGTTTGTGCCTGTGTTTATACCACCATCTTTAGTTGCATTGATCGTAGTGTCTGCATCAACTATCAGTGCGCAGAAGTTCTTGTTGTTATTACCCATATTATCAGGGCTTTTAATCTTTGCATCAAGGTTCAGTGTAGTTGGCTTGGAAATAATAATACGTGCATCTGTAGTATCTTCGATGTTATTAGTTTCAATCGTTTGTCCTACCTTCACTATACCACCAGAAGCAAGCGATGATTTCAGTCCATCAACGTCCTCAATATTGGAAAAGGCATTTTCATCATAAGTATTATTAAAACTATCACTTTCTTCAGCTGCCTGTGTTGCATATACGGTAATAGTGATTCCATCAATCGACAGATCCTGATATTCGTTACCTGCAGACTCCTGCATATGACCAGTAATTGTCATTGGGTCAGATTCGTCATTAGCTAACAGCTTTTTATCTGTATCCAATGCATTACCATCTACAGTCCAATCAATGACTTCATTCAGCTTTTCATCACCCTGAATTCCAGTTACTTTAATAACATATTTCAGTGCTAAATTACCTTCATTTACAACCTTGATCTGCGGCAATTCATAAGTACATCCAGGCTCCCAAAGGATGTCTTCATTCTCTGCCCCAGCAGCTTTCTTGAACTTTAACGCAGTGGTTGTTGCATCTTTCCATGTTTCACCGTCTTTGTACTGAAGACCGACTTTCAGTTTGCCTGACTGGATCTTGTTCACTCCTGTACTTGCAGTATCAGTAAACCATGCGAATGTCGTTCCGATGAGCAGTGCTATGCATATGAATAATGCAAAGATACTGCCACGGAGCGCTTTTTTTGTTTTTGTACTCTCGTTCATTGTTTCTTCTTCCTTTCTTGGATTTTTGCCAATGATAAATCTCTC
>CAKQUI010000147.1 GCA_934277495.1 uncultured Clostridia bacterium
CTTCAGCTGAGTACTGCTGTATATCTGGCTGCTGAAAAAGAGCTTTTCGAACTGCCTCGCTATGTACACAAGGAACCTCATGGGCATATTGGGGTTCACTGTGGACTGCATCTCTATGAGTATTATGAATTTGTTTTCTATCATGAACGCAAGGTCGTTCTTGCGGTCACCGAAGATGACATTGGGAGACCTATCCCGATGAGCACTAGCGAATCGCTGGAAGGTCCCCGGTCAGGATTGCCCGAAGCGAAGCGAGGATACAATCTACGGCCCAAGCGTTACTATCCTCACATCCGTATCCGGCGGATAATCGCTGCCCGACAGAGCGTTGTAAAGCTCGATTATCGCTGCGTTGTTATTGAACAGCTTGCGGAATATGGAATCCTTGTAGTTCCTCTTCACCTTGAACCGCCTGTTTTTCAGCTTCCGGCTTATATTGCTGTAACTGTTTCGTATTTTTTCCATCGTGTCTCCTGATATTCTCATTCTGCAAAGTTATAGCTGGAACATGCACATGTAAAATATTTACATATACTATACATTTGCTGGAATAAAATGTCAATATCATTTCTTGATTTTATTAACAAATATTTCCTTTTCGTGATCACAACCTATCTGTAAGTTCCTTGCGACAGTTTTACTTCACAATGGATCCCGCTTCAGCTTTTTTACGATAAAAACAGCCCGCATTTTACCTTTGCAGCTAACCATGGCTTCTCCTCGTTGTACAGCTTCCACCGTTATATATTCCTTGAAAACCTTGACATCCCGGATGTATTTTTCAACTGTCGCTCTGCTCTTTTCTTCTAATATCAGGTGCTTCCTGAAATCATCGATGGTTTCTGATATGATGTACCGCTTCTCTGCCATAATTTCCCCTTTCCCGCTGTTGTGTTCCGGTAGTTTTTTCGTTTATAACCTGAATTTTATATGTATTATCGGATTTTATCAGTTATAACTGATAAAATTCGTTATCCTGTGAGTTTTGTTAGATATAACTGATAAAATTTCCTTTCCTGTAATGGGTATTTTCAAGTTACGGTGGCCCATGTCTTATCTCTGCTTCTCCGCCTATGGCGTTCGGCCGGTTTTTCGTATATAATACTGATATCACAAGTTCTGCAGGCGGCGTTGGATTTTGTATATCCGCTGCGGGCTGCGGGGCGATTTTACAGGAAGGGTGCATGAAAAAAGATGATATTCAACACTAAATGTCAGATGGAGTTTTTTTCGGAAATGTCGGAGCGACAGCTCACTGCCCGGGAGTTTTTCGGCAGCGTTCTGCTGGACTCCCTGAAACGCAATTTCCAGCTGGGCAGCAGTCTCATCATGTTCTTCGATCCTGCCGGCAGGTTCCTTTCCTGGACCGGCCCCGACGCCAGCCTGACAGACAGCAGCACCCACCCTTACAGGAAACTGCGCTCCCGGGACGTCATCGGTGACAGGATATACCGGGACGCCGTCAGGGACAGGCTGGACTATTTCAACACCGAGCCGAGACTTTACAGAGCCACCGACCTGATCGCCCCTGACGAATACGAGACTTCCCCGTATGCAAAGTTCATCGGGGAAAATTTCGGCGCACGCTACAGTGTCACTATGGCTTTCGGCATCAATGCGTATATAAGGATAGTTTTTTTCAAAACGGCTGACGAGGGCGACTTCACGCCGGAGGATATGGACCGCCTCAGCGACATTTACATATCCATCGCCAATGCTTACAAAGGTTTCAAGAAACGTGAGCAGGCCATGATAGTCTCGGATATCCAGGACGAGATCATCGCCTCCGGGGAAAAGGCATACTTCGTGACCGATGATTTCATGCACATTCTCAGCTGCAACAGTGCGGCGGAAAGCTATCTATGCGATATCCTGGGTGAGGCCGTGCTGCAGACCCTGGACGGGACTTTCCCATGTCTCTGGGTGCCTTTCCTGCTGGCTGGCAGCGACACCGGTTCTGCATCTGTACGCCCGGAGAAAAGTCATACTGCAGGTCACCGCCCGGCTTCCGGCGTCAGAAACCATGAGATGCCGGTCATGATGAAGACCATCAAAAATCACGTCTTCGTCATCCATCCTTACGATCAGTGCTACTCCCACGGCATCGTGGACAGATACCACTGGATCACCATCACGCCGGAAAGTGAATTCGACTGCGACCGTTACGACGTACATGGACTTTGCGGCGACACACCCGAAGCCGCTCCCGGGAAATACTCCCTGTCTCCGGATAGTAAAAAATCCGCCGACACGGCTGTATCATCTGCCGCTGCAGCAGGCTCCACTGAGCAGGCCGACATTGATAGCATCGATGCCGGCAGCCTGCCTGAGCTCACCAACGCCGAGCAGAAAGTCGCCGGACTGCTTCTGGACGGCCTGACATACCGCGCCATCGCCGACGAACTTTTCATAAGCTACCATACAGTGAAGAAACATGTCGAGAACATCTATGCAAAATGTCACGTCAGCAGCCGCTTCGAGCTGATGAAACTTTACAGGGAACGCTGATCTGTCTCTTTTTTCATCAGCTGCTCTTGTGGCTGCAGGCGTCACTCTCCTTTCTCCGATGGGTCGTTTTTGGCTGACATACTGCTGTTTTCGATACTTTCACGAGCCATACTGCTGCTCTCACAGATGCAGGCAGTGCTCCCTCTCCCCCGATGGGACGTTTTTGACTGAAATACTGCTGTTTTCGATACTTTCACGGGTCAGGCTGACTCTCTCATCGCTGCAGGCAGCACTTTCTTTCCCCCGATGGGTCGTTTTTGATGAAAATCCTGCTGTTTTCGATACTTTCACGAGCCATGCTGACTCACTCATCGCTGCAGGCAGCACTTTCTTTCCCCCGATGGGTCGTTTTTTGACTGAAATACTGCTGTTTTCGATACTTTCACGGGTCAGGCTGACTCTCTCATCGCTGCAGGCAGCATTCTACTTCTCTCGATGGGTCGTTTTTGATGGAAATACTACTCTTTTCGATACTTTCACAGATCCGGCTTCTGCTCCCATGGCAGCTTACATGTTTATGACAGGTATACTGCACTTCCGGCGAAACTTGCTGCCCCTGCATAACACATGGATATATCCGCTTCACATAAGGAACATTCCCTATATAATAATAAGGAACTTCTCCATTCCCATCCTACGCAAATAGGCTTTCCGGCCGATGGAAAAATCACGGCATCTCTGCTATGATTTATATATGATACAGACAGCGACAAAGTATATATGATATTTCACATGTTTTCAATTACAATGCAAACAGTGTCATATATCACCTTATCCGGTGTCTTGCCGGCGGAGATCATGCTCTGGCAACTATTGCAGGCTGCATAGCATACTGAAACCGACCGGTTCTACAAAAGATGTATGATCACTATCGATCATATATCCGCAGGTTTCTGACCGCACTATATGACATCACAGTCTGGCTGCTGATCTTTGTAATCGAAAGGAGCGATGGGCCCATGAAAGGGATCATTTTCAACATACAGCGTTTCACAATACACGACGGGCCGGGGATGCGCACGGAGCTTTTCCTCAAAGGCTGCCCGCTGAGATGCGAATGGTGCAGCAACCCTGAAAGCCAGAAACTTTACATACAGCCGGGGGTCTACAAGACCAAGTGCATCTCGCAGAAAAAGTGCGGCATATGCGCCGGCGTCTGTCCCCAGAATGATGCGCTGCAGTTCTACCGTGGCAAACTTGTGTCCATCGACCGCAGCAGATGCACTCACTGCATGGGGTGTGCGGACATGTGCCCATCGGAGGCCATCAAGCAGTGGGGCAGACTCATGTCCACCGAGGAGTGCATGAAGGAGATTCGCAAAGACATGGATTTTTACAAAAGATCCGGCGGCGGCGTCACTGTTTCCGGCGGGGAACCGCTGCTGCAGAGCGACTTCGTATCGGAGCTTTTCAGGGCGTGCAAAGACGAACAGATACACACCTGCTGCGAATCCACTTTCCATGTGGACTGGAGCGAGATCGAAAAAGTAAAACCATACACTGACCTTTTCATATCGGATATCAAGCACATGGACAGCGACATCCACCGGGCCAGGACCGGGGCTGGCAACGAAAAGGTCCTGGAAAATCTCAGAAAACTGGCGTCGGCAGATACCGAACTGATACTGAGGATCCCTGTGATCCCGGGATTCAACGACGACGATGCAAACATCGAGGCTACTGCCGATTTCATCATAAACGATCTGGGCGGACACGTCCGGACGCTGCAGTTGCTGAGTTTCATGCGGCTGGGCGAGGAAAAATACAAATCCCTGAACATGCCTTACAAAATGGCCGACCTGAAATTCAACCGCCGGTCCCTGCAGAAACGAGTGCGGGAGATCGC
>CAKQUI010000148.1 GCA_934277495.1 uncultured Clostridia bacterium
ATTCGAACCTGAAAAGGCTGCGGCGTTTAGACGGACAGTCCGGTGGACTGTCTGGCAGCCGCATGTCCAAAGGATGCACACGGCATCCTGCAGGACGGCAGATCACGCAGTGATATGCGTAAATCCTGTCATCCCGACCAGAAAACAGATCCGATAGGGTCTGTTTTTTCTTCATAAATAGGATTCGAACCTGAAAAGGCTGCGGCGTTTAGACGGACAGTCCGGTGGACTGTCTGGCAGCCGCATGTCCAAAGGATGCGCCTGGCTTGCAGGACGGCAGATCACGCAGTGATATGTGTAAATCCTGTCATCCCGACCAAAAAAAGGACCGGTCTGATGCAGCATCTCTGCACCGGACCGGTAAATTTATCCTTTATATCTCCTGCATATGATCGCCTACAGCATACCCCTCTCTCTGTGATATGCCTTGGCCATGATGCAGTCCTGTTCTATCTGCCTGCTAAGCTCCTCCACACTGTCGAATTTGCATTCAGGACGTGTGCACTTGACGAACTCCACGTAGATGTTCTTGCCGTAAAGCTCTTTGTCGAAATTGAATATATGAGTCTCCACATTCTTGTGATACTTGCCTATGGTTGGCTTCACTCCCACGTTCGTCACGCTGGGATACTTTATGCCGTTGTAAGTGCAGTAAGTGATATACACACCATTGGGAGGGCTCACCATGCTCTCGTCTATCATGATGTTCGAAGTCGGGAAACCGATGGTACGTCCCAGTTTGTTGCCTACGACAACCTCGCCGCCTATCTCGTAGAGACGCCCCATGAACCTGGCGCATTTTTCCATGTCGCCTTCTTCTATGAGTCCTCTGATATAAGTGCTGCTGACAACGACATCGTCTATCTTGTAGGGTTCCTGCACATGGATACCGAAACCTTTTTCAAGGCCTTCATGCATCAGGACTTCCGGAGTCCCCGACGCCTTGTATCCAAAACTGTAATTGAAACCGCAGTATGCTTCCCTTATCCTGAATTTCTTTATCAGGATCTCATCTATGAACGCTTCAGGAGACATCATAAGTATCTCCTTCGTGAACGGTATGTTGAACATATAGTCCACGCCCATGCTTTCGATGATCTTTGCCTTTTCCTCCGCATATAAAATATTCTTTACAGGCGGTACATTTTCAAGCAATGTGCTGGTATGGTTGGAGAAAGTGAATACTGCACTTCTGAGGCCTGCCGCCTGAGCGCTTTTCACAGTCCGCTCTATTATCTGCTGATGTCCTTTGTGCACTCCATCGAAGTTGCCGAGTGCCACAACAGTTTCATCTATATCCTTTATTTCATCCAAAGAATTGAATACTTTCATTTTACCGCCTCGCCACAAAAATTTTATCTGCCTTTAAAACTTTTTCTTTACTGTCATGATATCCTGTTCCGAGAAACTCTCCTGTCTCCTCCTGGTAGACACGGTACAGATCTCTGTAAGGTACGCCACGATGGTTTTTCATGTCACCGCTGTAGGGTGGCTGCTGGACCTTTTTCACCTGATACCAGCGGATGCTGTTGCCTCTGCTGAAATATACTGTCCTGTCAGCATTCATGGTTATTTTGCCCATATTGACAAGCGGAACGTCTGTAGGTACGATATACCGGTCTATCTCCTCGCTGCTCATGGATTTGAGTGCTTCCGGAGATACCGACCCCGACAGATCGAAAACACCGCTGGCTGTACGTTTAAGGGATGTCAGAACGCCTCCGCACCCAAGAGTCGCACCAAGGTCATTGCAGATGGTGCGTATATATGTACCTTTGGAGCATTTCACCTCGAATGATACCTCCATACGGTCCAGGTCTATGTTCCTGATATCTATATGATCGATATGCACCCTGCGGGGCTTTACTTCGACAAGCTCTCCCGCACGGGCATATTCATAAAGCTTCTTTCCATTGAGCTTCACTGCGGAATATCCGGGAGGTATCTGCTCTATATCTCCTGCAAAGCTCCTGAGGGCATCTTCGATGTCAGCAGCAGTTATACCTGCTGTACTGCCTGTCTGTATCTGCTGCCCCCATATATCCTGGGTATCTGTGACCATGCCCAGCCTGGCTGTGCACTCATAGGTTTTGTGATCCAGATCCAGATATTCCATTATCCTTGTGGCCTTGCCTATGAATACCGGCAGCAGCCCCTCAGCCATAGGGTCCAGCGTACCGCCATGGCCTGTTTTTTTCCTGTCAGCAGCTCTCCTGCAAACAGCAACGCAGTCATGAGAAGTCCAGTTCTGCGGTTTGTTCAAAATCAAAATGCCATCTTTCATCTGCTAAATAATTCTCCCATCGTAATGTCATCAGGTCACATCTGTCCTTCAAGGCTTGCGGTGATCTCACGCTTTACAACTGCCAGAGCCTCTGACATGTCCATATCCAGAGTGCATCCTGCAGCTTTGATGTGACCGCCTCCGCCCAGTGAAACAGCTATACTGTTGACATCACCTGATGACTTTGCACGCATGCTCACTCTCACAGAATCACCTTTTTCCTTGAGAAAAGCCGCTATCTCAACGCCTTCTATGTTCCTGAGCACATCCACCATGCCCTCTGCGTCTTCTATCCTCGCAGACATTCCTTCAAGCAGCTCATCGGTGACATAGGATACCGCCGCCATTCCACCGGCAAATATCTCCATATTCTCTATGACTTTTGCCTGCAGCTGCACACGCCTGAAACTGATGTTCTGGAAAAGGCGCACCATGATATCATTGTGACCGATATCATACTTCATCAGTTCTGCTGCTGTCATATGTGTTTCCGGTCCTGTGTTGGAGTACTGGAAACATCCTGTATCCGTGACTATGCCGGTATAAAGATGTCTTGCTGTATCGCTGTCTATCTCCCAGGACATTTCACGGAACAGCCTGTATATTATCTGTGCTGCAGCACTTTCCCCGCTGTCGACGTAGTAATAGTCTCCGGAGGGATCCTCCACCTCATGGTGATCTATACTTATCTTTGTCCTGCCGCTGTTATAAAGCAGCACTCTGCCGGGGAACCGTTTTTCTTCACAGCAGTCCACGCATATACATACATCCGGTGTGCCTATGCAGTCTGTACTGCAGCTGCAGCATGTTGTATCGAGAAAATCCACATAACGGGGGAACTCGTCTTCCAGTATGACGAAAGACTCCTTGCCCTCGCTTCTGAGGTGAAGACACAGGGCTATCGCTGAACCCAGTGCATCACCGTCAGGATTGATGTGCGGGAATATCGCCACAGACGAGGCCCCGTTCAGTATACTGCCGATCTCTTTCAGCGAAGTATTACTCCTCATCTGTATCGTCCTCTTCGTCATGTCTGATATCCAGATCGTTTATCAGCTTATCTATATGTCTGCCGTATTCCATCGACTTGTCTATTTTGAACACAAGATCAGGAACGTGGCGCAGTTTGACCTGGCGCCCTATTTCCTTTCTTATCAGTCCCTTGGCATGCTTCATGCCGTCAAGGACATCCTGCTGCTGTTTTTCCATGTCTTCTGCCTGGCTTCCCATACCCAGTACAGAAAGATATATCGTGGCATAGCTGCCGTCGCTGGTGACTTCAACAGCTGTGACACTTATCATCGCAGACAGTCTCGGATCTTTGAGCTCTCTCAGCAGCAGTTCGCTTATGATCTTTTTTATCTCTTCACCAAGCCGCCCTTGTCTGTATCCTTTGCCCATATATATAATCCTCCTGACTGACGGATCTATTCGTCTCTTTTGATTTCTTCCATAGTGAAGCACTCGATGACATCGCCTTCCTTGATGTCATTGTAGTTTTCGATGCCGATACCGCATTCATATCCCTGAGCCACTTCTCTCGCATCATCCTTGAATCTCTTGAGAGATGATATCTTTCCTTCATGGATGACGATACCGTCTCTGACAAGACGTACCTGCTCGTTGCGGACCACCTTGCCGCTTGTGACATATGCACCGCCGACGATACCGACACCAGGTACTTTGAATGTGTTTCTGATCTCCAGTGTACCCAGAACGACTTCTTTGAATTCAGGATCCAGCATACCTTTCATGGCATTTTCCACATCGTCTATGATATCATAAATGACTCTGTAAGTCCTTATCTGTATGCCTTCACGTTCTGCTATGGATGTCACTGCCGCACTCGGTCTTACGT
>CAKQUI010000149.1 GCA_934277495.1 uncultured Clostridia bacterium
TACTGCAGCATGACAGACTGCTGACGGAGGTGACTGTCGAGGATGGTGCGGATGTTTTCATAACGACGCCGTCGAGCACCAAATTCTACAGGATGGATGAAGGTCATGCGGAGGTGGAAAATATATTTTCGGTGGGAAGCGGGGCGACTTTCGAATACCTGCCGGAATACAACGTGCCATTCGCACAGTCCAGCTCGTTCCAGGACAGTGTATTCAGACTGAAAAGTGATTCTGTGCTGATCGCATCGGATATCGTGACGGCAGGAAGGACTTCCAGGAACGAGATCTTCGATTATGATATATATTCTTCGAAGACAAGGATATATATAGATGACGAGCTGAAGCTGTATGACAGCTGCCGCATAACTCCGGGGACCATGGAACCCGCAAGGCTGGGGCTCCTGGAGGGAAAACTCATCAGCGGCACGGTGTATGCGTATGCCCCGGATATCCCGGAGGGCATATGCGGGAGACTGAATGTGCTGGAGCGTGACAATGACATAGAAGCTGCAGCCGGGCTGGTGGACGGCAGGATCATAACGGTGCGTTTCACCGGAACTGATATGATAGCAATAAAGGATTTCGTATACGGCATATGGGATATCCTGCGCCGCAAACTCATCGGCAAAGGAGCGGTACGTGTGAGGAAGTACTGATCACGTCCGCAGAAAGCAGCATGCTGGTAAAAGTATCGCAAACTGTGACTCGTTCACAGTTTGCGATATTTTGTTTGAATAATATAAAATATTCAAATGTCGTAAAATCAATTGTAATAGAGACGTTTTTGAGATAAAATATTATAATATCATTTTTTGAAAAATATTTTTTAAATAAATCACACAGCTGAAAAAAAGCAGAGGAGGTATAAATGGCACACATTTTTGATGAACCATCGAGAACATTCAACGAATATCTTTTAGTACCGGGTTATTCTTCGACTGAGTGCAGAGTCGAGAACGTATCCCTGAAGACGCCGGTAGTGAAATTCAGAAAAGGCGAGGAGGAATCGCCTATACAGATGAACATCCCTATGGTATCAGCCATAATGCAGGCAGTATCAGGCGACAGACTGGCGATAGCTCTTGCCAAGGAGGGCGGTATATCGTTCATATACGGCTCACAGAGCATCGAAAGTCAGGCAGAAATGGTAAGACGTGTAAAGGATCACAAGGCAGGATTCGTTACAAGCGACGCCAATATCAGACCGGATCAGACACTGGCGGATCTCCTGGCACTGAAGGCAAGGACAGGTCATTCCACCACTGCAGTAACAGAAGATGGCACAGCTGAAGGCAAAATGGTAGGTCTCGTTACAAGCAGAGACTATCGTATAAGCCGTCTTTCACCCGATACGAAGGTAAGCGAATTCATGACTCCTTTCGACAAGCTGATATATGCAAAGGCAGGAGTGACGCTTTCAGAAGCGAACGACATCCTTTGGGACAACAAACTGAACGCACTTCCGATAGTTGATGAGAATCAGAAACTGGCATATTTCGTTTTCCGTAAGGATTACGACACACACAAGGAATACCCGGATGAACTCCTGGATGAGCACAAGAGATATATGGTAGGTGCCGGAGTCAACACGAGGGATTACGCAGAGAGGATACCGGCTCTCGTTGAAGCAGGCGCCGATGTGCTTTGTATCGACTCATCAGAGGGCTTTTCAGAATGGCAGAAACTGACGCTGGATTTCGTAAGGGAAAAATACGGTGACAGCGTCAAGATAGGAGCCGGAAATGTCGTTGACAGAGAAGGTTTCAACTATCTGGCTGATGCAGGTGCAGACTTCATCAAGATCGGCATCGGCGGCGGATCCATCTGTATCACAAGAGAGCAGAAGGGTATCGGCCGTGGACAGGCTTCAGCTGTTATCGAAGTTGCAAAGGCAAGAGACGAATACTACGAAAGAACAGGCGTATATATCCCTATCTGCTCAGACGGCGGTATCGTTTACGATTACCATATGACGCTGGCACTGGCTATGGGCGCTGACTTCCTGATGCTGGGAAGATATTTCTCGAGATTCGATGAATCCCCTACAGCCAAGCTGACTATAAACGGCAGCTATGTCAAGGAATACTGGGGCGAGGGTTCCAACAGAGCGAGAAACTGGCAGCGTTACGACCTGGGCGGAGACAGCAAGCTTTCCTTCGAAGAGGGCGTGGATTCCTATGTACCGTATGCAGGTCCGCTCAGCGACAATGTGAGACAGTCGCTGCAGAAGGTGAAGTCGACTATGTGCAACTGCGGCGTTACTACGATACCGGATCTTCAGAGAGATGCGAAGCTGACAGTGGTATCTGCTACGAGCATAATAGAAGGCGGAGCTCATGACGTTATCCTGAGAGAAGGCAGCGGCAGCAGCAACAGATAGGAAATAAAGCAACAGATAATATTTTGTGAGGTAGATATGAATCATGAGATGATCATAGTCCTGGATTTCGGCGGGCAGTACAACCAGCTGATTGCCAGGAGAGTAAGAGAGTGCAGCGTATACTGCGAAGTGCACCCTTACACCATGAGCCTTGAGGATATAAAGGCAAAGAACCCTAAGGGCATAATTTTCACAGGGGGTCCGAACAGTGTGTACGGAGACGATTCCCCTCAGTACGATAAAGCGATATACGATATGGGCATACCTGTACTGGGCATATGCTACGGCGCTCAGCTCATCGCACACCAGCTGGGCGGCAGGGTAGAGACAGCTCCTGTAAGCGAATACGGCAGGACAGAAGTCACTGTGGACGACAAGAGCGGTCTTTTCAGAGAAGTGGCTGATACGACTATCTGCTGGATGAGCCATACGGACTATATCAGTCAGGTACCTGAAGGCTTCAGGATAACTGCGCATACACCTGTATGCCCTGTAGCAGCCATGGAAAATCCTGACCGCAGGATCTACGCACTGCAGCCGCATCCTGAAGTAATGCATACCGTTGAAGGCACGAAGATGCTGGAGGCATTCGTCAAGGATGTCTGCGGATGCAGCGGAGACTGGCAGATGGGATCTTTCGTGGAGGATACGATAAAAGCTGTTCGTGAAAAAGTAGGAGACGGCAAAGTCCTCTGCGCTCTTTCCGGCGGCGTGGACTCATCGGTGGCAGCTGTACTGCTTTCCAAGGCAGTAGGCAAACAGCTGACATGTGTGTTCGTGGATCACGGCCTCCTGCGTAAGAACGAAGGCGATGAAGTAGAAGCGGTATTCGGCCCTGAAGGTCCGTACGATCTGAACTTCATCCGTGTGAACGCACAGCAGAGATTTTATGATAAACTTGCAGGCGTTACAGAGCCTGAACAGAAGAGAAAGATAATCGGTGAGGAGTTCATCCGTGTATTCGAGGAAGAAGCAAAGAAGATCGGTGCGGTGGATTTCCTGGTGCAGGGAACTATCTATCCTGACGTCATTGAATCAGGTCTCGGCAAATCAGCTGTGATCAAGTCCCACCACAATGTAGGCGGACTGCCTGACCACGTTGATTTCAAGGAGATCGTCGAACCGCTGCGTATGCTCTTCAAGGACGAAGTCCGCAGAGCAGGACTGGAGCTGGGCATCCCTGATTATCTGGTGTTCCGTCAGCCGTTCCCGGGTCCGGGCCTCGGTATCAGGATCATCGGCGATGTCACTGAGGAAAAGGTGAAGATCGTTCAGGATGCAGACGCCATCTACCGTGAAGAGATCGCCAACGCTATGGAAGCTGGTATAATCCCTAAATACGGACAGCCGGGCACCATCGGACAGTACTTCGCAGCCCTCACCAACATGAGGAGCGTCGGAGTAATGGGCGACTTCAGGACATACGACTACGCCATAGCCCTCAGAGCTGTAATGACCTCGGACTTCATGACAGCCGAAGCAGCACAGCTCCCATGGGAAGTCCTGCAGAAAGTGACCACAAGGATCGTCAACGAAGTAAAACACGTCAACAGAGTCATGTACGACTGCACAGGCAAACCACCAGGAACGATAGAGTTTGAATAATCCACACAATCACAAGATACCAGTATTTATGCGGGTTGTAAGCAAATTTGTTTAGTGATTGGCAACAAAATGGCAACATTTTGTGATTATTCAAGAGATAAAAATTTTATTTCATA
>CAKQUI010000150.1 GCA_934277495.1 uncultured Clostridia bacterium
AAAGGATATCGAGGTACAGGCATATTCAGGGAAAACAGAACTGAAAAACTCTGTGAAGGATGTGAGCATATTCAGCAGTGGTAAAAGCAGCGAAGGCGTTACATATTTCATACTGCTTGACGCATCAGGCTCTATGAACAACAATCGTTCAGCCAGCTTCAGCAGCATAAAGGAGGATATACTTTCCTTCACCAGCAATCAGCTCAATTCCAAAGACAAGGTATTCCTGCTGCCTTTCAGCAGCGAGATAAAGTCCGGCAACGAGAAAGGCATGAATCCCACGACATCGGATATCAGAGAGCGAATGAACAGTATCAGTGCATCGGGCGGCAGCACCAATATCTACAATGCACTTGGTCACGTCTGCGAGATAGCGGAACAGATAAGCAAAGACGAACAGTACCCCGACAGGAAGGAGATCCTGCTGTTTACAGATGCCCGTGAATTCAACGACGGCGGAGATGAGAAGACATCGAGAGACGTTGATCTTGCATCGGCAGGGATATGTATACATGCTTTCACAATAGGCGGAGTCAAGAAAGACAAAGATACTCTCAGAGAATTTGTCATAGATTCCGGCGGCACAGTGTATGACGGACTTATCTCAGCAGATCTGAAAACGATGAAAGAGTCGCTGGACAAGAGTCTGGTGGTGACAGCTGAGATAAAGAATGTATCTGACATGATCGGAAAATATGATGTGAAAGTATATCAGGATTCGCAGCTCATCGGTGAAAAAAGCCGTATCAGTGTGCCCAATACCAAAGGCGTGAAAGACGCCACGTCAATAGTGATAAAAAAAGCGTTTCTGAGACTCTGGTGGATCATCCTCATAATCGCCATTGCTGCCATAGCCTTTGTAGTCCTGACGACGATAAAGAAAAACAGGGGTCTGGTCAAAGTCGATGGCAAAGTAGTGTACGGCGGCAGCATACAGAAGAAATATCATATCAAAGGCAAACCGCAGAAGACTGCCGAACTGACTTTGAGAATAGAATCAAAGGCAGGAGAAGCATCTGTACAGCATATTGAAATGGAAAGCAGTCTGATAGTTGGGCGTGCCAGCCAGTGTGATCTTTATTTCGACGACGCCAAGATGTCGAGACAGCATTTTGTCATAACTATAGAAAACAGGCAGCTGTTCATACAGGACCTTGAAAGTACAGGCGGTACATATCTCAACGGAGTAGGCATCTTTGAAAAACAGAAGATTTCAAGAGGCAGCATCATAACTGCCGGAGCAACAAAGATGATAGTCGAGGATATCGATATCAGAAGCTGAGCAGTGGAGAATGCAGTAAATGGATAAGACAGTTGTAAAAACAAACGTGAGTAAAAACAATACCGGCAATCTTACCCTTGAGGTCGGTACCATGCTCTGCGAGGACCGTTATATCATAACAGAGATAATCGGAGCAGGAGGATTCGGCATAACCTACAAGGCGTACGATATATTCAATCAGATGGACTGCGCCATAAAGGAGCTTTTTATAAACAACATCGTATGCAGGCTGCCTGATTCAGGGTATATAAGACCGCTGGACAGCCGGAAGGCACTGATCTTCGAACACAGCATAAACAGATTCATGGACGAAGCAGAGACACTGAAATCCATAAACGGAATGAAACATGTAGTTCGGATAACGGATTATTTTCGTGAAAACGGTACGGCATATTTCGTCATGCAGTATATCGAAGGACCGACCATAGTTCAGTCCATGTCAGAGCGGGGCGGCAGGTTCCCTTTTGATGAAGCTGTCAGCGTGATCATCAAGGTGGGGGAGCAGCTGGATGAGATACACAGAAAGCTGCATATTTTCCACAGGGATATCTCACCGGAAAATATAATGCTGGAACACGGCACGGAACCCAAGCTTATAGATTTCGGCAACGCCAAGAACTATATGCAGACTGCAGAAGACGGATATTCCATAATACTCAAACCGGGCTTCGCACCTGTGGAGCAGTTCACCAAGAACGGGCAGGGTCCGTGGACAGACGTATACTCTCTGGCAGCAGTGTTTTATTACATGGCGGCAGGTGTCAAGGTACCTCCGGCCATGGACAGGCTGAACGGGAAAAGTTATAAATACCTGTCGGATATGGTTCCTGAATGTACGAAAGCGATATCTGTGGCAGTATCAGAAGCGCTGGCGCTTAAACCCAATGACAGGACGCCTGATGTGAAGACTTTCATAGATGTACTGAAAGCATATCAGAAAAATAACAAGCGCAGGAAGTCTGTATCAGAAGCAGGCAGCGCCAGAACAGCAGCTGCTCCTGGGAGCATGCCGCTGCTGAAGATATCGGAATACGGAGTAGAGACAGGACAGTGGGCCGTACCGCCGGATTCCAAGATAATACTGGGACGTGACAGGAATTACAGCAATATCATTGTAGGCGAAGAACAGACCAGTATAAGCAAACAGCACTGTATCGTGACTTTCGACAGCTACGGAGGCGTGTTCAAAGTAAAGGACATTTCCACCAACGGTACCTTCATCAAGGGCAGCCGTATGGAAAAGAACCGTGAATATACCTTGTACCCGGGGGAGAAGATCAGCCTGGTGAATGATAGATTTGTTATAGAGATGGGACTGCAGCAATGAAATTGAAATTAAGAAAAGACAATAGAAAAGAGATATCAGATGCAAAGACTGTGAGCATGGAGACAGACGACAAGGAAGGTCTTGTAGGCGATATCGTCATGCGTGGCCGCTCCAGCATAATAGGCGCAAGGAAAAACCAGCAGGACGCATGCTTTACAGATCAGATAAGGACAGACTGCACTATCGGTATCGTATGCGACGGCATGGGCGGTCTCGAAGACGGAGCTACAGCGAGCAAAACAGCCATAGAATATGTAGCCGGCAGGATGTGCGAGATAGATGATATCACTGAGATAAACGAGATACTCGAGATGATAGCAGAAGACGCCGACGAGATTGTGGCAGATCTCAAGGACGACGACGGTCGTAATGTAAAAGCAGGGACGACCCTTGCTGCAGTGATGATCACAGGGAATCACCTGCACTGGGTCTCTGTAGGGGACAGCAAGATATTCATACTCAGGAATGGAGCTTTGCAGTGTGTCACAGACCAGCACAACTACAGGTTCATGGCAGAGAAGAGAAAAAACCGCAGAGGATTCGTGTTCGATCCCAATGTCCGTCAGGATGCACTTGTGAGTTATATCGGAGCAGGAGGACTGCCGTATATAGATATAAGCCCGGATGATGTGATACTTGGCGATAAGGACATGGTGCTGATATGCAGCGATGGACTCTACAACGCTCTGCCGGAGCCGCAGATAAGGAAGATAATGCTTGAGGATAAACAGACAGTCAGCGAGATAGCGCACAGACTGACATCAGAAGTATCGGCAAAGAAACTGAGAGGGCAGGACAATGCGACAGCTGTGGTCCTGCAGTACAGGAATAAATTATAAGATAAGATCATTTGGATCAGGAGGAGAAAAGTCATGAACAAGAAGAATTTAGTACAGTGTGCAAACGGACATTACTATGATGCGGACCAGTTTGCAGAATGCCCGCACTGCGGAGGACAGACTGCGGGAGCCGGTGATATGGGCAGTGAAGCCACAGTAGCTTTTTCTGAACCGGCAGTGATAGACAACAAACGTACAGAGCCTATAACAGTAAAAGGCGGCAATAGAGGTGCAGGCAGGACTGACATAACGGGCCCGGATGACATGGAAAAGACTGTAGGTATAGGCAACTATTTCGACGCAATATCGAATCAGAAGATCGAGCCGGTAGTAGGCTGGCTGGTATGTATAAAAGGCGACTCTATGGGTAAAAGCTACGAACTCAAAGCAGGAAAGAACTTCATCGGCAGGAGTGCGCTGGAAAACGATATCGTTTTGAAGGGCGACCAGAGCATATCGAGAGAAAA
>CAKQUI010000151.1 GCA_934277495.1 uncultured Clostridia bacterium
ATAGACTTCACCCTTAGGAAAATCGATGAAAGCGGTTCATGCTATGATCAGGAGCTTAGAATCGAAGATATAGATCCAGACGACACGCTGCTGGAAAATGAGCTGACCGGCAACAAGGTCAAAGTCCTTCTCAAAGATATGGATCTGATCAAATGGAGCCAGGAACTTGAATATGACCGGGAGCAGCTTGAGAAACTGCACAGCAGAGCATCTGTCGTTGATCCGGGAAAAGATGCAAAGCTGCAGGAACTTAAAGACATAATAGATCAGAAGATAGATCAGCCCTTCAATTCGGGGAACCGTAAAGTCATCATATTCACTGCCTTTGCAGATACAGCATCGTATCTCTATGATAACCTTGCACCGTATTATCAGGCTCAGGGTATTTTTGCTGCAAAGGTGACAGGTTCGGGAACCAACAAGTCCACGATACCTCTTACAGCCAGACAGAAACAGAAAATAAAGCTTTCGAATATTTCATCTGTCCTGACTCTGTTTTCACCGAAGTCCAAGGAAAAAGCGAAAGTATATCCGGACGTCGAAAATGAAATAGATATCCTCATAGCAACTGACTGCATTTCGGAAGGACAGAACCTTCAGGACTGCGACTTCCTGATAAATTACGACATACACTGGAACCCGGTCAGGATAATACAGAGATTCGGCAGGATCGACAGGATAGGATCTGTAAATTCAAAGATACAGCTCCTTAACTTCTGGCCTATGAAAGATCTTGATGAATACATCAATCTTCAGCAGAGAGTACAGGGCAGGATGGTACTGCTGGATGTATCAGCCACCGGTGAAGAAAACATAATAGACGGCAGCAGCAAGGAAATGAAAGATCTGGAGTACAGGCGCAAACAGCTGGAAAAGCTCCAGACAGAAGTTGTGGATCTGGAGGACATATCAGGCGGTATATCCATAACCGATCTGACTTTCAATGATTTCAAAATGGATCTTGCAGATTATATCAAGGACAACCGTGACCTGCTGGAGGATGCACCCACCGGCATATTTGCAGCAGCATACATAGATGAATCGCTGAGGGATTCAGTGGAACCGGGAGTGCTGTTCACATTGAAGCAGGTGCGAGGACTGGAACAGACAAAGGAGCAGAATGCACTGTTTCCGTACCATGTCGTCTATATAACAGAGTCAGGTGAAGTCAAACTTACTTTCATGCATGGCAAGAAGGTCCTTGATATCATGAAAAAACTGTGCAGCGGACAGAACGAGGTCGTCCATGAGCTTATGGATCGTTTCAATGAAGAGACAGACAACTGCAGGGATATGACGAAGTATTCAGATCTGCTGGAGCAGGCGATACAGAATATGATCGGCAAAAAACAGGAGATCGGCGTAGCAAGCCTGTTCTCGAAAGGCGGAACGACTATGCAGAAAGAGTTTTACGACGGGATAGAAGACTTTGAGCTCATCTCGTTCCTGGTGCTGAAGGAGAGAGACGATGTATGAACACCTGAATATCCCGCAAAAAGGGAAGATAGACAATACGATCTACAAGAAAATGTTCATAGAGAACGCAGACCTGTCGAAAGCAGATAAAAAGATCCTCTCGGAAGTGACACACAAGATAATATGGCGTTATTCGCTTAAAGAAGAAACTTGTTATATAAGGCCGTATTCAGATAATGAACACGACTACCCGGAGATAGAGCTGATCGAAGTGGAACTCAATAAAGCCGTGAAGGAGCAGCGGATAGCAGAGATCATAATGCATGCCATACCATATCCTATGATCCTGCTCATGAAGCATGATGAGAAAGTCAGGATATGGATATCACATCAGCGTACCAGTCAGGCCGACAGCGACCGCAATGTACTGGAAGAACTGATAAGTACAGCATGGCTGAAGCCGGATGCCATGAAAGACTTTCTTGATTTCAGCAGGTTCAGACAAGACAACTGTTACGTGCTTTACGCAGATATCATAGATTCCATATCACTGTATAATGCAAGAGACATCATAACAGAAGACGTGACCGGAGCAGAAGCAAGACAGTTCCTAGCTAAACGAGAACAGATACAAAAGCAGATCACATCACTGAAAGCACAGATGAAGAAAGAAACACAGTTCAATCGCAAGGTAGAGTTGAATATAGAGATAAAGAAACTGGAGAAGGAGTTGCATTAGTCATGAACAAGATGGATGGAAAGTCAAAGGACTTGCTGAAAGAAAATATCGAGCAGCTGAAACAGCTGTTCCCGGAAGTGTGCTGTGAATGCAAAATCGACTTTGACAAGCTGAAGCAGGTACTCGGTGAATATGTAGATGATGATAGGGAACGGTACAATTTCACATGGAATGGAAAAGGACGCTCGCTGCGTCTGTCACAGACTCCGTCTCTTGGGACTTTGAGGCCATGTAAGGAAGAAAGTAAAGACTGGGATTCGACACAGAACCTGTATATAGAGGGTGATAACCTTGAAGTGCTGAAGCTGCTCCAGAAAAGTTATTATGGAAAGGTCAAGATGATTTATATAGATCCTCCGTATAATACGGGGCATGATTTCGTATATAAAGATGACTATAATGACAATTTAAATAATTATAAGATGTTAACTGGTCAAATAGATTCAGATGGAAATTCATTTTCTACTAATCAAGAAACAAATGGAAGATTTCATACTGATTGGCTGAATATGATGTATTCAAGAATTAGACTTGCACGAAACTTGATTGCAAAAGAGGGCTTTATTGCAATTAGTATTGCGGAAGAAGAGCTATGCAATTTATGGAAAATATGCAATGAAATATTTGGAGAAGCAAATTTTAGAAATATATTAGCTGTTCGTAGGTATGATAAAAATCTTAATTTACAATTTGTTGAGGAAGGGCTAAGTTCTTTAAATGTAGGACTTGAATATATTTTAATTTATTCACGAAATTCAAATACAAAAATGAAAGCGGTATATAAAGATGCAAGTGAAACACGTAGTAAGTCTGGGTATTGGAAAGGTTTTTGGAATAATGCAGATAGACCTACTATGAGGTATGAGTTATTAGGTGTAATTCCAGAAGAAGGACAATGGAAATGGCAAAAATCAGTTGCAGAAGAGGCAGTTAACAATTATAGAGATTGGGAAGAAAAATATTCGAATATAAGTACACTTGAAGAGTATTGGGTAAATACAGGCAGAATGAAGAAGTTTATTCGAAGAAATTTATCTGGGAATGGAAAGAACAAAGGAATTGAGCATTGGGTTCCTCCAACTGAGCACATTTTAAG
The DNA here is from genome assembly GCA_934277495.1 of uncultured Clostridia bacterium. Lineage (GTDB taxonomy): Bacteria > Bacillota > Clostridia > Peptostreptococcales > Anaerovoracaceae > Lentihominibacter. The sequence goes on from CAKQUI010000151.1 coordinate 3,252, forward strand.
AAACAGTAATTGGTCTGACATACTAGTGTCAAAATCTATAGGAATGGATATAGTTTTTGATAATCCTAAAAATGTAGAGCTTCTAAAAGCTGTTTGCGAGCTTACAAATGTAGAAACCCATGACATCATCCTCGACTTCTTCTCCGGCTCTGCCACGACTGCTCATGCTGTTATGCAGCTGAATGCGGAGGATGGTGGGGATCGCCGGTTCATCATGGTGCAGCTGCCTGAGGTTTGCGAAGAAAAGACTGAGGCGTATAAGGCTGGATATAAAAACATCTGCGAGATCGGCAAGGAGCGCATCTGTCGTGCCGGTGAGAAGATAAAGGCAGAGATCGAAGAGGAGAATGCGCAGCTGAAAATCGATGAGGAAACGAAGAAGGTCCCGGATATCGGTTTCAGGGTATTCAAGCTGGACTCATCGAACCTTAAAAAATGGCAGCCAGACTATGATGATCTGGAGAAGACTCTTCTGGACAGCATCGAGAATTATGTGGAAGGCAGATCTGAGCTTGATGTGGTTTATGAGATCATCCTGAAAATGGGGCTCGATCTTACATATCCTGTAGATGAACTGGACGTGAACGGCAGGAAGATATATTCCGTGGCTTTCGGTGCACTGATGATATG
>CAKQUI010000152.1 GCA_934277495.1 uncultured Clostridia bacterium
AGTCCTTCAGGTTCCATCCACATAGGTAATTTCAGAGATATAGCAACGAGTCTTTTTGTAGCGAAAGCACTTGTCAAAAAAGGCAAGAAAGCAAGGATACTCTTTTCATGGGACGAATATGACAGATTCAGGAAAGTTCCTGCCAACGTCAAAGCCATCGACCCTGAAAACAAAATGGAACAGTATATAGGACGTCCTTATACAGATGTTCCTAATCCTTTCGGTACAGAACACGAGAACTACGCTAAATATTTCGAAGCTGAATTCATGGAATCCATCAAAAAATTCGGCATCGAGCTTGACTACAGATATCAGACAGAGATGTACACATCAGGCAAATACAGAGATGACATCATAGAGTCTGTAAAAAAGAGAAAAGAGATATTCGACATACTGGACAGCTTCCGTACACAGGATGCTCAGGAAGGCGAACGTGACGCATACTTCCCGGTAAGCATATTCTGTCCTGAATGCGGCAGAGATACTACGAAGATCGTATCCATATCCGACGACTGCACAGTAGCAGAATACGAATGTGAATGCGGCCACAAGGGCACTTTTGACTTTACAAAGGATTCGAACTGCAAGCTGGCATGGAAGATAGACTGGCCTATGCGCTGGAGATACGAAGGCGTTGACTTCGAGCCGGGCGGCAAGGATCATGCGAGTCCGGGAGGCAGCTACGAGACGAGCAGCGTCATCAGCAGGAAGATATTCAACTGGGAGCCGCCGATGTTCCAGGGATATGAATTCATCGGTATCAAGGGATCCACAGGCAAGATGTCAGGATCTTCAGGTCTGAATCTGACTCCGGAGACACTTCTGAAGATATACGAGCCTGAGATCATCCTCTGGCTGTATTCGAAGACAGATCCTAAGAAAGCCTTCGACTTCTGTTTCGATGACGGCATACTGAGACAGTACTTCGAATTCGACAAGATGTACAACGACTATATAAACGGCAAAGCCAACGAGCACAACAGCACTGTGATGGAATTCAGTCTGATCGACGATCACAGAATCAAGACTGTTCCGATGAGCCTGCTGGTACAGCTGGGCTCCATAGTGGACTTCAATGTGCCGATGATGGAGACAGTCTTTGAGAAGATCGGTACTCCGTACAAGTACGAAGATTTCGATACGAGACTGGAACTGGCAAAGTACTGGCTGTATCAGTGTGCGCCGGAGAGCGCCAACAAGCTGAGAGGCTGGAGAGACTGGGATTTCTACAATACATTCTCAGACGAAGAGAAGAAAGAGATCGAGATACTCTACAATTTCATCAAGGACGGCGAATACGATCTGGATTCACTGAACACTAAACTTTACGATATACCTAAAGAGGTGTTCGGTGCTGATATCGAAAACCTCAAGCAGGTACAGGGCGACTTTTTCAAGAAGGTGTACAAGCTGCTAATCAGCAAGGAGAGAGGACCTCGTCTGTATCTCTTCCTCTATGCTATAGACAAGGAGAGATTCATGCATCTGCTGGATTTCAGCTTCCCTAAGACAGAAGAAGAGGAGGCTCTGGAAAAGGCAGCTCTCGAAGCTGAAAAAGAGCCTGAAGTAGTAAGAGAATACGGTGAGCCTGACGAAGTGAAGCCGATCACAGAGCCTGAGATATCAATAGACGACTTCTTCAAGATGGACCTTAGAGTCTGCAAGGTACTCAAATGCCAGGAGATCAGAAAGGCACACAGCAACTACAAGCTGACGCTTTTCGACGGCATCAGAGAGAGAGTCATCGTATCCAGCATCAAGAACGAATACAAGCCGGAAGAGCTGGTAGGCAGGAAGATCATCGTAGTGGCAAACCTTGCCCCTGCAAGAATGACAGGAGTTACAAGCGAAGGGATGCTCCTGGCAGGCACGAACAATGCCTGCGGATGCCAGGTGATATTCGTTGACGATATAGTTCCTGAAGGAACAAGGATCTGCTAGGACAAGTCTGATACAGGAGAATATACAGGAAATGAAAGATATTGAGATAAAGAGCCTCTTCAGAGACAGCGAAAAATACGCTGATCAGGAGATCACTGTAAGAGGCTGGGTAAGGACCAACAGAGGGTCCAACAAATTCGGATTCATAGAGCTGAACGACGGTACATTCTTCAGATCCGTCCAGGTGGTTTATGAGAAGGAGTTCATCGACAACTTTGAAGAAATATCAAAGGCGCCGATCTCTTCAGCACTGAAGGTGACAGGTACTTTCGTGCTGACGCCGGGAGCAAAACAGCCTTTCGAGATAAAGGCGAAGGGAGTAGTGATGGAAGCTGATTCAGCTGCTGACTATCCGCTCCAGAAAAAGCGTCACAGCATGGAATTCCTGAGAGAGATCGCACATCTCAGACCACGCAGCAATACGTTTTCAGCAGTGTTCCGTGTACGTTCACTGGCAGCATATGCTATACACAGGTTCTTCCAGGAAAACAACTTCGTATATGTGCATACTCCGATCATAACAGCAAGCGACTGTGAAGGTGCAGGAGAGATGTTCCAGGTCACTACGCTGGACATGGAGCAGCCGCCAAGAGGCGAAGACGGAAAGATCGACTACAGCGAGGACTTCTTCGGCAAAGCTGCAGGTCTTACAGTAAGCGGACAGCTGGAGGCAGAGATATTCGCTCTGGCCTTCAGGAATGTATATACTTTCGGACCTACGTTCAGAGCTGAGAATTCCAATACTGCAAGACATGCATCGGAGTTCTGGATGATCGAGCCTGAGATGGCGTTCGCAGAGCTCAGCGACGATATGGACGTGGCAGAAGCCATGATAAAATATATCATAAACTATGTCATGGAAAATGCTCCTGAGGAAATGGAGTTCTTCAACAAGTTTGTGGACAAGGGACTTATCGAAAGGCTTGAGAACATAGTCAACTCGGATTTTGCACGTATCACCTATACAGAGGCAGTGGATATGCTCCAGAAATCAGGAGAGAAGTTCCAGTACCCTGTTGAGTGGGGCATCGACCTGCAGACAGAGCACGAAAGATATATCACTGAGAAGATATACAAAAAGCCTGTATTCGTTACAGACTATCCTAAGGAGATCAAAGCTTTCTACATGCGTCTCAATGACGACGACAAGACAGTTGCGGCATGCGACCTGCTGGTACCTGGAGTCGGTGAGATCATCGGCGGCAGCCAGAGAGAAGAACGCTACGACGTCCTCAAGGCAAGGATCGAGGAGACTGGCATGACAGAAGAAGATTACTGGTGGTACATGGATCTGCGCAAATACGGCGGCGTGAAACATTCAGGTTTCGGACTTGGTTTCGAGCGTATCATCATGTACATCACAGGAATGAGCAACATCAGAGACGTGCTGCCGTTCCCAAGAACACCAAAGTCGGCAGACTTCTAAAATCATAAAGAAAAGACACTTTCAGAACGGATCTGCAGCCTGCACGCATAACAATATGCGGGAGGCTGTAAGGAGATCCGGATGACAGCGGCTGATTTCATTATAAGAAAACGGCGTTCCTGTAATGGGAACGCCGTTTTCACATTTCCCTGAAAGGCGGTGGCCTTTCAGGGGAGAATAATAAATTTTGAGTTTATTATTTATGTTATACCGGTACTTTAAGTTGTCAGTCTATCATGGACAGGAACTTCTCATGTATCCTGGTATCATCGTCAAGCTCAGGATGGAATGCCAGTGCCAGCTGGTTTTTGTACCTCACGGCTACTGTCCTGCCTTCCACGACAGCAAGTACATCGACATCATCGCTTTCAACGGAGCTGACATACGGCGCTCTGATGAAAGTCATAGGCACGGTGCCGATGCCGGACATCTCGCTTTCGGTATGGAAACTTCCGGTCTGTCTGCCGTATGCGTTTCTCATGGCTCTGACAGGCATAGTGCCGAAATAGGATCC
>CAKQUI010000153.1 GCA_934277495.1 uncultured Clostridia bacterium
GAGTAAAACTCCACCTTGTTTTTTAGGAAAATAAACAGGAGGTAGTTGTTTATTATGAAATTTACAGATTACAGAACTTTCAAGACAGCCATAGGCGGCAAGCTGCTGGAGCTTGAGATAGGCAAGGTATGCGAACTGGCTAACGGACAGGTAATGGTAAAATACGGAGATACGGTAGTAAATGTCACTGCCTGTGCTTCCAAGGAACCAAGACCTGATATCGACTTTTTCCCGCTGTCATGCGACTATGAAGAAAAAATGTACGCTGCCGGAAAGATCCCCGGCGGATTCATCAAGAGAGAAGGAAGACCAAGCGAAAGAGCTATACTTAACTCAAGACTTATGGACAGGCCTTTAAGACCGCTGTTCCCTAAGGGTTTCTACAATGATGTGCAGGTCGTTGCGACTGTTATGTGCGTGGATAACGATGCTCCGTCAGAGATCGCAGCTATGATCGGTTCTTCAGTTGCTCTTGCTATATCTGATATACCATGGGACGGTCCTACAGGTTCAGTCCTCATCGGTATGGTGGACGGACAGTTCGTTGTCAATCCGTCGCTGGCACAGAGAGAAGAAAGCACTATGCATCTGGTGGTTTCCGGTACGAAGGATGCTATCATGATGGTAGAGGCAGGAGCACAGGAAGTGCCTGAGGAGACTATCCTGGACGCTATCATGTTCGCTCATGAAGAGATAAAGAAGATCGTAGAATTCATCGAGGCTATAGTTGCTGAAGTCGGCAAGCCTAAGATGGAGATAGAGCTTTACAAAGTCCCTGAAGACATCGAAGCTGCAGTAAGAGAATATGCTGAAGACAAGATGAGGACTGCTATCCAGACATATGACAAGCTGGAAAGACTGGACAACATGGATGCAGTTGAAGCAGAGACAAAGGAGCATTTCGAAGAGATCTATCCTGACAATGCCAAGGATATCGGCAATGTGCTGTACGCTATAACAAAGGAACAGGTGAGAAGCCTTATCCTGGACGACGGCATCAGACCTGACAACAGAAAACGCACTGAGATCAGACCTATCTGGTGTGATACAGGCATACTGCCGAGAACACACGGCTCAGGTCTTTTCAAGAGAGGACAGACTCAGGTGCTGTCTGTAGCTACCCTTGGTCCTGTGGGAGAAGCCCAGACTATCGACGGTATCACAGAACAGACTGAGAAGAGATATATGCACCACTACAACTTCCCGCCTTATTCAGTAGGAGAAGCAGGAAGGATGAAGAGTCCGGGCAGAAGAGAGATCGGACACGGTGCACTGGCTGAGAGAGCTCTGCTGCCTGTACTGCCGAGCGTTGAAGAATTCCCTTATGCTATCAGAGTGGTATCAGAGGTGCTTTCATCGAACGGTTCAACATCTCAGGCATCAGTATGCGGCAGCTGCATGGCGCTGATGGACGCAGGCGTGCCTATCAAGGCTCCTGTAGCCGGTATAGCTATGGGTCTCATCGAGAGAGTCGAAGAGGACGGCAGCAGCAAGATGGCTATACTGTCAGACATACAGGGTATGGAAGACTTCCTGGGAGACATGGACTTCAAGGTAGCTGGTACAGCCAAGGGCGTTACTGCTATCCAGATGGATATAAAGGTACACGGACTTTCAAAGCAGGTGCTCCAGGAAGCTCTGAAGCAGGCTTACGAAGGCAGGATGCACATAATGCAGGAAATGCTGGATGAGATACCTGAACCGAGAAAAGAAATGTCGCCTTACGCTCCAAGGATAATCTCGATGCAGATAGATCCGGACCATATCAGAACAGTTATCGGACCGGGAGGAAAGACTATCAACAGGATCATCGCAGAGACAGGCGTCAAGATCGATATCGACGATACAGGTCTCGTATACATCGCAGCGCCAGACATGGAAAGCGCTCAGGCCGGCGTGAGAGAGATCGAGCTCCTGACAAAAGAGCCTGAACCGGGCGAGATCTACGAGGGCAAAGTCACACGTGTGATGCCGTTCGGTGCATTCATCGAGATACTTCCTGGCAAGGAGGGTCTGCTCCACATCTCAAAGATGGCTAAAGAAAGAGTAGAAAAAGTCGAAGACGTGATGAACGTAGGCGATATCGTCAAAGTAAAGGTTACAGAGATCGACAGCCAGAACAGGATAAACCTGTCAAGAAAGGAACTGCTGTAACAGCGGGGCCTCGAAGGGCAGAAGACATTTTCATGAAAACAAGCGACTCAGACAGAAAGATGTCCGGGTCGCTTTTTGCATGAAAAGAAAACCCCGCATGGGAGTGCGGGGGATGTTTCTGAAATGTTCTGACTGCAGTATTTGCCGTTTATTTCACAAGCGGTTTTCCTGTCATTTCTTCCGGTATATCGAGGTGCATCAGCTTCAGCAGTGTAGGTGCGATATCGCTGAGTCTGCCGCCTGATGCCAGCTGCATAGGTTCCTTTGCGATGTGTACGAGAGGGACGTCGTTTAGGGAGTGGGCTGTAACGACATTGCCTTCTTTGTCTTTCATCACATCTGCATTGCCGTGGTCTGCCGTCATCAGGATCTGTCCGTCTTTTGCCAGGACTGCATCCACGATCTCAGGAACACATTTATCCAGTGTTTCGATGGCCTTGACAGCAGCGCCCATTACGCCTGTATGTCCCACCATGTCGGCGTTGGCGAAGTTCAGGATGATGAGATCGTACTTGTCTGTACCGATGGCTTCGACCACTTTGTCAGTAACTTCATATGCGCTCATTTCAGGCTGGAGGTCATATGTGGCTACTTTAGGAGAAGGTACCAATATCCTGTCTTCGTTCCTGTTAGGAGCTTCCACGCCGCCGTTGAAGAAGAATGTCACGTGGGCGTATTTCTCGGTCTCAGCTATGCGAAGCTGTGTGAGCCCCAGCGATGCGATATATTCTCCCAGTGTGTTTTTAAGCGTTTCAGGTGGATATGCCAGTGTCACGTCCGGAAGAGTTGCGTCGTACTGTGTCATGCATATATAGCAGATGTCCTGTGGCGTCTTTTTCCTTGTGAATCCGTCGAACTCTTTATCTACGAATGTTCTCGTTATCTCTCTTGCTCTGTCGGGACGGAAATTGAACATTATCATGCTGTCGCCGTCGGAAACAGGTATAGCTCCGTCTACGATGGTAGGCAGCACGAATTCATCGTTTTCGTTTCTGTCATAAGCATTTCCTACAGCAGTGCGTCCGTCAGGTGCATGGAGTCCGTCTGTGCCTGTCATGGCGTCGTAGGCCTTCTGGACTCTTTCCCAGCGCTTGTCTCTGTCCATGGCGTAGTATCTGCCTGAAACGACGCCGATGGTGCCGACGCCTGCCTTTTTCATATGTTCTTCGAGCTGGTCGATGTAGATAGCGGCACATCTTGGCGGTACATCTCTGCCGTCCAGGAAACAGTGCACACAGAGCTTGTCGACGCCTTTTGCAGCCGCCAGGTCTATAAGGGCGAAAAGATGCTTTATATGGCTGTGTACGCCTCCGTCGGACAGCAGTCCCAGCAGATGGAGTGTGGAGTCGTTTTTCTTCACATGCTCGATGGCTTTAAGGAAAGCAGGGTTCTCGAAGAAATCACCGTCTTCGATGGATTTTGTGATGAGTGTGAGGTCCTGATATACTATCCTGCCTGCGCCTATGTTGAGATGACCGACTTCGGAGTTGCCCATCTGTCCTTCAGGAAGACCTACATCGAGACCGCACGCCTTGAGGGTGGTGTTTGGATATGTTGCGAAGATCCTGTCAAGAGCCGGTTTGTCGGCTGCAGCTATCGCATTGTTTTCGGGGTCCGGATTGATGCCGTATCCGTCGAGGATCATCAGCATCGTTGGTCTGTTGAATTCATTCATGTTGTATTTCCTCATTTCATATCATATTTCGATTTTCTGTCTTGATC
>CAKQUI010000154.1 GCA_934277495.1 uncultured Clostridia bacterium
CCTTTCTTGCTCTTTCGATATATCCGTTGATATATTCCTGGCTCATAGCTTTTTCATCCATTTTTCATTACCTCCATTGATTTGCTTATTCTTTTATGTTAGATATTTAATGAATAACTGTTTATCAGTCCTCCAGCATGCTGCCTGTGTCAAGGAATCTGCTGTGCCACGACAGTGCTTCACTGAGGATATGCGGTGTGTGCAGTGCTGATGAATCGCATGCTCTCTTGTAGTAGTCCATCAGTTCATCTTTAAAGTCAGGGTGGGCACAGTTTTCGATTATCTTCACTGCTCTCTCTTTAGGGCTGAGTCCCCTGAGATCCGCATATCCCTGTTCAGTAACAAGTACCATGACCTCATGCTCTGTATGGTCGACATGTGATACCATAGGAACGATAGATGATATCTTGCCTCCCTTGGCTGTTGATGGCGTACTGAATATAGTGATCGCACCATTTCTTGAAAAATCACCTGAACCTCCTATGCCGTTCATCATTTTAGAGCCCATGATATGTGTCGAATTCACATTGCCGTATATATCTGCTTCTATGGCAGTGTTCATCGCAATGACACCGAGTCTCCTTATAACTTCCGGATTGTTGCTTATTTCCTGAGGACGAAGTATTATCTTGTCTCTGAAGAAGTCTACTTCATCAAGGAATTTTTCAAGTGCTGCAGGCGATGGGCTCAGTGCTGTCGTTGAAGCGACTGTTGCCTTTCCTGTCCTTATCAGATCAAGCATCGAGTCCTGTACGACTTCTGTATAACATGTCAGGTTTTCATATTCTGACTCACACAGACCATACAGTACTGCATTGGCAACGCTTCCCACTCCTGACTGCAGTGGCAGCAGGGATGGTGACAGACGACCTTCTGAAACTTCTTTTTCAAAGAATTTGATGATATTGTCGGAAATCTTCCTTGAAGTGTCATCTACCTCTCCGAGAGGTCTTGTCTTGTCCTGCATATCAGTGATAACGATTGCTGCTATTTTATCAAAACCACATTCCATATATGGTGTTCCGATGCGGTCTGAAGGTGAACAGATGTTTATAGGCTTCCTGTCAGGAGGATTGTCAAGCACTACTATATCTGCCATACCCTCAAGACTCATCGGCTTTTTAAGATTGATCTCAACTATTACTTTGTCAGCATTTTTTATGAAAGACGGAGCATTACCAACTGCTGTTGTCGGGATTATGTGACCTTCTTCAGTTATAGCAAGACCTTCAACTATTGCGATATCTATTTTGTTCAGTGTACCGTAGTTGATATACTGTGTACTCTGTGAAAGGTGCATATCTATGTATTCTATCTCACCCTCATTTATCTTGCCTCTTATAGTTGCATTGGTATGATAAGGAAGTCTCTTTCTTATCACGCCTGCTTCTGTAAGCGCTGTGTCTATTTCAGGTCCTACAGATGCACCTGAATAAAGATCTATTTTTATGTCCTCGCCGTTCTTTGCACGCTCTGCCAGAGCAAGAGGAACTGCTTTAGGATATCCTGACGGTGTGAACCCGCTGACACCTACGGTCATACCGTCTTTTACCAGCTCTGCAGCCTCCTCAGCCGACATTACAAGCGATAAAGCTCTCATATCTCTGAGTCTGGCTTCGAGTCCTGTTTTGTTCTCACTCATTTGCTTACCTCCAATGTGTCCGAACATAATAACTGCTGCTATTCTCAATACCCTCTGATAAATCATGTTTTACATTGAAAGATCCAATATCCGTTTTACATATGTTTTGTATTACGATACAAGATGTTTGCTCTGCGTTTCTTCTTGTTTCACCAGGTAACGCTATGCTATTTCTCCAGCATCACGAGCTTTGTCGAGCTTAGCGTTTCTGAAATACAGACAGATGTCGATCGTGATTTCAACCATATTCAGAACATAGAACACAAAGCTGAGCCAGAATGTCCATTCATGTCCTGATGCTTCGAGTGTCAGTATTATCTTTCTTGCTATACCGAACGCATATCCTATCCAGAGCAAAACTTCGAAAAACAGACTTTTTCCTTTGGCAGTACGAGATGTATACGAACGATATATCGATATAGGCCACGATAAACCAAAACAGATTATCATCAGGGCTTCTAAAAGATTTGTCATAATATTATTCCTTTCTCCAGTCCATTGACTATGATTTGTCAATCTGTCATTGAACAAACAGAGTTAACGATGCTTTTTTATAAATTATAGAATTATTGCGAAATCAGTCCACTGTTTTAGTATTACATCACGGATATTGAATTTTCAATGTTCACGCATCATATCGATGCATTGTATCTCCTGACCATTTACATTCTTTTCTGAAATAACGAAATTCATTTTCTGGTTCAGGCTTCCCTCATTGACAAGAATATCACAAAATATACGCTAGTAAAAATTGATTATTCTGATGACGTTATCAGTTTTTCTAAGGATTAAATATTTTCTGACAAGACTGTTTTTAAGTAAAAATTATGGTACAATAAGCTCAAGTTATAATTCAATATGAAGTCATTTTTTGATCAAGAAGGTGGTGTTGTTTTGAATATCAACCATTTACACTATTTTGAAGAAGTATGCAGACAGGGAAGTATCACAAAAGCAGCTGAAGTATGTCACATATCACAGCCTTCCATCACTGCAGCTATCAACGGTCTGGAAAAGGAGCTGGGATACAAGATATTCTACAGAGCCAACAACAGGCTGCATCTTACAGATGAGGGGATAAGCTTCAAAGAGCTTACCTCGAAATTTCTCAAAGATTTCTCCGATTACTACACACAGGCATGCGATGTGGCTGACTCTAAAAAAGCAGTCATCAGGCTCGGTGTCCCGTCTGTACTGGGAACGTTCTTTTTCGAACGTATCCTACCGGATTTTACAGACAAACATCCGTATATAACGCTTAAAGTATACGAGATAGCGACTATCAGCGGCATAAATATGATAAACAATGCAGAGCTCGATATCCTCATCGGAATAAACAATGATACATGCTACGGCAACTGTGAATCAAAAGAAATATTCAGCACGAATCTCGTACTGGCAACAGGCAAGGACAGTCCTCTGGCATCATGTGAAAAAGTCACGACTGAAATGCTTGACGGTCTGCCTATGGTGGTAATATCAAAAGGTTCTTATCACTATGACGCCATCGAATCCGCTTTCGGCGATGCCAATCTCAACATCATAATGCAGTCCAGCCAGCTCTCCACCATCGAATACATGGTTTCCAACAATATCGCATCTACTATAATATACAAGGATGTATTCAAAGACAACGAGGACATATGCTGTATACCGCTGGAAAAGACCATCGATGCCAGGATCCACGTATTCTGGCAGAAGAACACCTATGTATCGAATGCAATGAAGACGTTTATATCATATATCACACAGCTGGAAATATGACACAGCTGTTCCGTCTGCAATAAAAAACAAGTGCAAGTTTCCAAGTATCTGGTTGATACTCTTTACTTACACTTTTATGGTACAAAACAGGGATGCAATAACTGATCACACAGTATCGCAGCCCTGTTTATTCCCATATATACTTTAAATTTACTCTGATCCTTCTGCTGTGAACTCTTTGCAGATCTTCCCTCCGATTATGTGCTCACGGACGATCTGAGCGGCTTTTGCCTCTGTCAGGTTGATATAGATGGTCTTAGTGCCATCCTCGTCGTAAACTTCCGCTATCGGCTCCAGGCTGCACATACCTATGCACCCTGTCATCTTCAGCTCTACATTTTTGACGCCCCGGGTCCTTATCTCCTTTGCGAATGAAGTCATAACTGGTCTTGCACCTGCTGCGATACCGCATGTAGCCATACCCACAGCTATTACTTTTTTGCCGGGTATACCGGTAACACGAT
>CAKQUI010000155.1 GCA_934277495.1 uncultured Clostridia bacterium
GTAGAGGACGTATTCTCCATCACAGGAAGAGGAACAGTAGCAACAGGAAGAGTAGAAAGAGGAAGCCTGACAGTAGGAACAGAAGTAGAGATCATCGGACTTACTGAAGAAAAGAGAAAAGTAGTCGTAACAGGAATCGAAATGTTCAGAAAACTGCTGGACGAAGCAGAAACAGGCGACAACATCGGAGCACTGCTGAGAGGTGTTCAGAGAGATGAGATCGAAAGAGGACAGGTACTGGCACAGCCGGGAACAATCCACCCACATACAAAGTTCAAAGGCGAAGTATATGTACTGAAGAAGGAAGAAGGCGGAAGACATACACCATTCTTCAACGGATACAGACCACAGTTCTACTTCAGAACAACAGACGTAACAGGCGATCTGCAGTTACCGGAAGGAACAGAAATGTGCATGCCTGGAGACAACATCACAATGACAATCAGCCTGATCACACCTATCGCTATCGAAGAAGGTCTGAGATTTGCGATCAGAGAAGGCGGCAGGACTGTAGGATCAGGTGTTGTAACTGAGATCATCGAGTAAGACTTGTCTTTTTCGCCCATGGCGTTGTTGGCTGCGGACAACTCGCTCCTCACGTACAAGAGTACGCTCCGGGGCTCGTTTCCTTGCCGCCTAGCTATGAACGAAAAATCCTGCGTCTTATGGATACAAAGTGATTCAAGAGAGACTTCAATTGGGTGAGGTCTCTCTTTGTTTTTTTGTAAGGTCCCCTGTCAGAACCGCAGCGTTTCAGCACGTGCCTTTCTGTCCCAGGCTTTGCCTGGATAGACAGAACTGACAGCAAACAGGCGTCAGCCTGTTGGAGCGTAAGCGTTGGCGGTTCACGACTGGACTTGTTAAAATCGCCCATGGCGTTGTTGGCTGCGGACAACTCGTATCTCATGTACTTGACAGGAATTGCATCTTGTTTTAATATTTGAATTGTGAAGTTATATGCGATAATTCAGAATATACAGATGCGATCATATACATAACGGATCTGTTTATTCCGGATAAGACAAGGAAAGGGATGATGAACATGACAGAACAGGAAATGATGGACCTGTTTGCCGGAGGATTCGACTGCAGTCAGGTAGCTTTCGTAAGCACCGCTGACAAACTGGGAATCGATCGTGAGGAAGCGCTGAAACTGTCGGCTGCTTTCGGCGGAGGCATGTACGCCGGAGAAACATGCGGCGCCGTTACAGGCTCGCTTATGGCCATAGGATATAAATATGGTCACTACAAGCCGGGCGATGCAGCAGCTAAAGAGACTCTCATCGCAAAGGTAAAGGAATTCAGAGAAGCGTTCTGTGAAGAAAACGGTTCGACGATGTGTCGTGAACTTCTGGGATACAACATCGGAGATCCGGAGGAACTGGAGATCATAATGGAGGAGAATATAATGCTCCAGAAATGTCCGATGATAACAGCCTCGGCGGTTGAGATACTGGAAGAGCTCCTTTAACAGAAACTATGACGATCAATACATATGACTGTGCACTTGTTGATGCACAGTCTTTTTTTGACATTTCGATGATCGTAAGGTCTGCTCCGGCTCACTGAGCACTATTGTCTGGAGATCTGTCCCTCGCCCGTTATATTGTTTGACGGGAGGTCATGTTCGGGATTTTTACTGTTTGATCCAGCTCGAAGCTCACGGCAGCTGCTTTCCCGGACTGGTCACCCTTGACTGTCCGGAAAAATGAAAGTGCTCAACCAGCAAAGTCCAGGCACAGATTTCAGTCATTTCACGCATGATCCTGAAAAAAACTGCACAAAAACGAAAAAAATTTCTACAAATTTCATGTAAAAATCCCATGAAACGCATTTTTTATTCAAAATAGAATAAAGTATTATTCACTGAAGAATAATCCGACAATACTGGTTTTTCAAGGAAGTTGACATATTCTTATAAGTTTTATTCACAAATGAATAAAACAGGATCGAAAGCAGGGGCTGAAAAGCTGTATTTTCCGTGATTTTATGTTGGCATGGTCTTTGCTCTTATATATCGGCAGATAGCATGCTAAAGAAAAATGGAGTTTATCGTTATTATTTCAGGAGGGCGTTTTCATGGAAAAACCAAACAACGCAATAAAACAGAAGGCTGTCATAGACAAGCCTATCTCGATAGTCTGTGTTGTCATCGTAGGTATATTCGTAGCACTCATGGCAGCGAAACCTGATGCCACACTGAATGTCGTGAACAAGATATTCGATGTAGTCACGTCCGTCATGGGCGTACCGATCCTGTGGTTCGTGTTCATCGGGCTTTTCATATGCCTGTATCTGGCGTTCAGCAAACACGGCAATGTGAAACTGGGGGACGGCAAGCCGGAGTACTCGATGTTCAGCTACATCGCTATGATGATGTGTGCAGCCCTGGCAGCAACGGCGACTTATTACTCATTCGTGGAATGGTCGTTCTACTATGCAGAACCGGCGTTCAGCATCAAGCCTTTGTCACAGGAGGCAGCTGAAATGTCACTGCCCTATGCTTTTTTCCACTGGGGATTCAGCGTGCAGGTAATATTCGTACTCACTGCAGTAGCCATCGCATACGGATATCATGTAAAGAAAGTACCGGTGCTCAGAGTCAGTGCGATATGCGAGAGCATGATGGGAGACTTCAAATACAAGAAACCTGTGGGAAAAGTGATCGATGCACTTACCATACTGAGTATCGTCGGCGGCATGGGCGTATCGCTGGGACTGGGAGTTCCTATCATCAGTGCAGGTATCGCACATGTCATGGGCATCGAAGCCAGCTTTGCGATAAATCTCATCGTACTGCTGATCGTAGCTGTGGTATTCTCAGTGACATCCATCATCGGTATCGAGAAAGGAATGAAGAAACTCAGTGACCTGACGATGTATCTGATGATCATAATCATTGCATTCATATTCATCGTGGGACCTACTAAATTCATCGCAAAGGAATTCACATACAGTGTAGGAAAGATGATTTCCAACTATGTGGACATGAGTCTGTTCACAGACCCTATAGGAAATTCAGGATTCCCTGAGGTCAACACAATATTCCTGTTCACGCTGGCGCTGAACTATGCAGCACTTATGGGTATATTCATCACGAAGATATCAAAGGGCAGGACCATCAGAGAAGTCATCATCACATGTCTTGTGGGCATCAGCCTTGGAACATGGATAATGTTCGGTATCGACGGCGGATTCGGACTTCACGCAGAAGTGACTGGCCAGTATGCACTGTCACAGGCGGCAGATCCGCAGGCAGGACTGTTCGAACTCTTCGGCACACTGCCTCTTGGAAAAGTGATACTGCCGATAGCCTTCGCACTGGCAACACTGGGATTCCTGGCAACTTCGCTGGATTCAGCATCATTCACGCTGGCAGCATCAGCTACAGCAAAACTTGATGAGAATGGCAATCCGAACTCGAAGTTCAGGCTGGTATGGTGTGCTGTACTGACTCTGGTGCCGCTGGTGATAATGTTCACAGGAGCACCGTTCTCAGCACTGAAAACCATATGTATAGTCCTTTCCGTACCGTTCCTGCTGGTTATCATAGGAATGCTGATAGGCCTGTTCAAATGGTTCAGGGAAGACGGAAATTAAAAACAGCAGTAAAAACATCTTGATAACATCCGGGCGCAGCAGAATTTCCGGATAGAATGTACCGGGGCCTGCAAAACTCTCCCCATACAGCGAGCAGGTCCCCGGCAAACAATAAAAATCTACAGGGAGAGAAAGAGTATTTTTAGTCAAGGTAAAAGAAAAAAATAATAAAGTAAGAGTAACAGAAGGGAGAACTCAAAATGGAATACAAAGTTCAGGAACATTTACATTATGCAGGTATAGCAAGCTGGAACCACTGCGAGGT
>CAKQUI010000156.1 GCA_934277495.1 uncultured Clostridia bacterium
ATCTATATCTTCGATTCTAAGCTCCTGATCATAGCACGAACCGCTTTCATCGATTTTCCCAAGGGTGAAGTCTATCTGTTCTATGAGTTTTTCTACAGACAATCTGAATGAGTTGATGGAGCTTTCCATTCGTTTGAGGAGGTTCACACGCATCAGTCCTACCAGATTTGTTTCACGGTCTGCCTGCCTGAATATGGAGTGGCCATCGCCTACAACGATGTCGTATTTTTTCTCATACTCTCCACGTTTCTCCGGCAGCACATACTTCAATGGTGAGAATACCACCAGCGACAGTTTCTTTATGACCTGATTCACCTTTTCTATAGGCGGAAATTCTCCGCTTATGTCGATGCCGGTGTATCTGTTGACCGGTTTCATACGTGTCGGGAACTTCCCTATTTCATTGGTGTTGTAATACTTTTCGATGTGCTTTCTTGACCGTGCAATGGTCACTGTATCCAGCAGCTTGAAATAATCCACGTCCATCATGTCCACGAATTTCTCAGTGGTGCGCTCTTCATCATCAAGCTCAGACCATCTGTTGAATACAGTTTGGGCTTTCTTCAGTACATGCTCTATATTCTGGATACCGGCATCCTTAAAAGCAGTGTTGTCACCTTCTGTGATAAATGAGATCTGATTTTTGATGTCATTCATCCTGTTGTTTACAGGTGTTGCCGATAGCATCAGAACCTTTGTCCTGATCCCTGCTTTGATCACATCGTTCATAAGTTTCTGATACCTTGTAACTCTGTCATTTGATGGATTGTTGTTTCTGAAATTATGGCTCTCATCAATGACAACAAGGTCATAGTTTCCCCAGTTGACCGTGGCGATGTTCATTCCGCCTGACATACCGCTTGTCCTCGTTAAGTCCGTATGATTCAGGACATCATAACGGAATCTGTCTTTCTCAAGGATGTTCCTCGTATCGTTCATCGTGTATACAGACCAGTTGTCGTGTAGCTTTTTCGGCGCAAGGACCAGCACTCTGCAGTTCCTGAGTTCGTAATATTTGATGACTGCCAGTGCCGTGAAAGTCTTTCCCAGTCCGACGCTGTCTGCTATGATGCATCCGTTGAACTTTTCCAGTTTCTCGATAGCTCCCATGACGCCGTCCTTCTGAAATTTGTAAAGTTTGTTCCAGATCACGGTATCCTGTATCCCTGTAGCAGTCTTTATCATATTGTCTTCGGTAAGTTCCCCGAGATAATCGTAAAAGATATGATAAAGGTTTACAAAATAAATGAATTCAGGGGTATTCTCCTTGAACAGGATCTGTATATTCTCCAGAAGTCTTTCTTTGACATCTTCAACCTCAGTCTTCCTGTTCCACAGACTGTCGAAAAGCTGCAGATATACGCCTGTGCTTTCCTGCCCGTAAAGACATGTGTTAGCGTCTATCCTGTCAGAGGCAGTTATCCCCAGTCCATCTGTTGTAAAATCCACAGTACCGTTTATGCATACGCTTTCATCCGCATTTGCATTATCGACATGTATCATTCTCATCTGCGCAGGGTTGGCATGCTTAAGAGATTTTATTTCTGCTTTGCTTCTGAGCCATTCGGCACATTCTCTTGCAACAGAAACCTGAAGCATCTCGTTTTTGAGCTTTATTTCAAATTCATTTCCGGCTATCGCCTTCTCTGCATTATGCTGGATGCGGAACTCTATCTGTTCTTCCTTTTTTTCAAGAAACGCCGGTTCTGTAAGAACCATACGGAATGAGTCCACTTTCTCCAGTTCTTTTTTCAGGGCACGGAATGCGTACAATGTAAAATATGCTGATATGACTGACAGCTTTGAGCCTTTCCTCATGCTGCTTTTAAGTTCATCTGCAACAGTCCCCATCTGTCTGTTGTCGATCATCTTTGGTGATTTCATATATACTTCGTCCTTTTCAAATGGCATTGGTTGGATCTGATACAATATGATATATTTTCTTTTTTCATTCTGAAATAGTGTCTGAATTCGACGAACCAGAAAGACTGCGATACCAGTCCTGCTGAATATTTTCTGTTGCTCTCCATATCATCCATCCGTGTTTCGTATCAGTTTTAATCTAACATTTTTTATATTATATCACTTTTAAACTTATAGTTCCACAAAATTAGCGTTTCACAACTGATGAATAATATCGGCTTTGCGAATACTATTTATAGAGTAATTATCGAAGTTTGAGGTACACGTTATATGGATATCATTTATGAAGATATGTTTAAAGAAAGATTGATGACCCTGAGAGAAAACGGTGGATTCACTGCACGGAGCATGAGCCTTGATATAGGTCAGAACCCCGGATATATCAACAGTATCGAGTCCGGCAAGATGCTGCCGTCTTTAAGTGGTTTTTTCTACATCTGCGAGTACCTGAACATAACGCCTCAGGAGTTTTTTGATACTGATCTTGAATACCCTGAGCAGATACGCTCTATAACGAATGATCTCAAGAAGCTGGACGAGCGCCAGCTGAAGAATATCGCTGAGATCGTAAGCGACCTTGCAGGCAGCAGGTCTTCGAAATGACTCCACTAAAAAACCCCGCCATCGACGAGGTTTGATTTCTATGTTATTGTTCTGTTATTATCTTCCACTTTTCAAAGCTCGATCTCACCCTGCACCAGTGTGACTGCCGGACCGCCTACCTTGATCGAAGGCTGTCCATCTTTCATAGTGATACTGGCAGAAATCATAGAAGGTCGTCCCATCTTCTCTCCCTGCACGACTGTGCACTGAGCATCCGATTTGATGAGGCCATTTTCATACAAGTAGTAGACCAATGCACCATTGGCGGTGCCGGTGGCAGCCTCCTCATCGATATCATACAACGGAGCAAAATTCCTTGCGTGGATCATACCATCATCGGTATTACATGTAAACGCATGTACGCCCACCACATCATATTTGCGTGACAGCTCTGTCAATGCCGTGAAGTCAGGATCGATCTGATCTAAATTTTTCTTATCGGCTACAGGCATAATGATATCCATCAAACCTGTCGAAACCTTCCTCGGAAGAAGTTTCAGCTCTGGTCTACCTGTCACAATTCCCTGCCCGTCAGCTGACAGCCCCATGATACTATAAAGCTCCTCAAGCTGCTCCGGAGCATCAAGATATCCAGAACTCTGAGGTTTTGCCATATCCATCAGAATGACATCTTTGTTCACCGATATTTCCAGTGTGCCTGAAAGTGTTTCATTTATGCAAGTACCGCCATCAGCAACAATTCCCATGACACGCAAGGCATGGAAGCTGCCGATGGTAGCATGACCACACAGTTCAACTTCAGCAGCAGGTGTAAAATAGCGAGTCTGGAAATGATTCTCTCCCAGCCGCCTTATAAATGCTGTTTCTGAGTAACGAAGCTCCGCAGCTGTCTTCTGCATCGTCTCATCATCAGGAAATTCTTTACCGTCAGGCAGCAGAACAACGCCTGCAGGATTACCACCGAATACTTGTTTTGTAAATGCATCTACGATCTGAAATCTCATATCTTATTCTCCTCCAAAAGATCTGACCTTGCACTGTCTCTCCTATCCAGCCCATACCCGTATATCTTTACCGAAGGGCACTCTCTGATCCATTTGCCTATACCAGCTTGGTCGTCCACTGTGTGCAGTCCCACACGTCGGTGGCTATGTCTTCATAGAATTCCGGTTCATGGCATACCATCAGGATGCT
>CAKQUI010000157.1 GCA_934277495.1 uncultured Clostridia bacterium
GGCGTACAGCCGACAGGAAATATACATCTGGGAAATTATCTCGGAGCGCTGAAGCAGTTCGTTGAGCTTCAGGAAGACAATGAATGCATATACTGTATAGTGGATCTCCACTCCATAACTGTGCCTCAGGATCCTAAGGAGCTGAGAAAACACATACTGGATGTGGCTGCGCTTTACCTTTCCATAGGCGTGGATCCTAAGAAATCTACTGTTTTCGTACAGTCTGACGTCAGTGGTCATGCTGAGCTGTCATGGATACTGACATGCAATTCATATACAGGCGAGCTTTCCAGGATGACTCAGTTCAAGGACAAGAGCAGAGGCAAGGAGTCAGCTCCGGCAGGTCTTTTCACATATCCTGTCCTGATGGCTGCGGACATACTGCTTTACGATACTGATATCGTGCCTGTTGGCAATGACCAGAAGCAGCACATTGAGCTTTGCAGGGATATAGCTATAAGGGTGAACAACAAGTACGGCGATACTTTCGTCGTTCCTGACGGCAGGTTCCTGAAGGCGGGAGCACGTATCATGGCTCTGGACGATCCTTCATCGAAGATGAGCAAGAGCGCGGAGAATATCCACAGCAGGATATCGCTGCTGGACGAGGACAGCAAGATAAAGAAGTCCATCATGAGAGCTACGACAGACTCAGACGGCGAGATCAGATTCGATCCTGAGAACAAGCCGGGAGTCAGCAATCTACTGAACATATACAGCGCTCTGTCAGGACGCAGTATCGATGATATCGTTGCAGATTTTGCAGGACACGGATACGGCGATCTCAAGAAAGAGCTGGTGGAAATCACCAAGGAAGCACTGCAGCCGATCAAGCAGAACTTCAGCGAGATCAGAGAAAGCGACGAGCTTAAAGCCATACTCCGTGACGGAGCTGAAAAAGCGAATACCATAGCTGAAAAGACTCTGAAGAGAGTAAAAGACAACTTCGGACTGGGATTCTAAAAAAATGAAATCATTATAAAAACCCTTCTTTCCGCATAACAGCGGGAGGAAGGGTTTTTTAGATCCAGTGACGATAATATAAGACCGGCATCCCTGATAACATCAGAGATGCCGGTATATACAGACAGTTTTACAGTTATTCTTAAAGTGTGCCTTTGACGGTCAGTACGCTGATTCCTGGTGTTGTCACCCATGTGCCTGTTTCAGTATTCTGTTCGTATGTGGCTTCAGGTACTGTTATCTGTGATGGTATCGTTTTGAAGACGCCTGTTTCAGTGTCATAGGTGTAATCGACGCCTTCTTCAAGTATCCTGCCGTCAAGTGAAACTGTTATATCTGACAGCACAGGATCGAAGGTATCTGTTATGGTGACATTATCTGCAGCGACAGTTGCGGCACTGCCGTGGTTCTGGATCGTGAAGGTATAAGTCACTTCACCGTTTCCTGATACTACAGCCGGCTCTATTGTCTTGTTTATGCTGAGGTCAGGTTCTGAAACAACTGTCACGGTCTCTGTTGCTGTAACAGGATTCGGTATTCCTTCTCCTGATATCACTGCATTGTTTATTATAGTCGATGTAGCCGGCAGCGGAGCATACGTTGTGGTCCTGGCTTCGTATATTATAGCCATGTTGCTGTTTGCAGGCAGCGACAGACCTGAGAATACGAGCGGCTGCAGCGATGCTATAGCAGGCGTGGCGGTCTGCAGAACGCCGTTGATATAGATACGAACAGAGTCTTCAACGTATTCGAGAGGATAAAGTATCGTATCATTGAAGTCATAGGCACCCAGATCGTCGCTGACAGTTATGCCTGTAAAAGCGGCAGTGCCTGAGTTGATGATACTTATCACATAGGTCACGTCATCATTTCTGCTGTAATCCGGTTTCACTGCTGTTTTTGAAGCCGAGAGTACTTCACGTATCTCGCCTACAGCGATATTTGAATTCAGAACTGTATTTTTATATGATAACTGCGCCTGATTCGTGTATTGCGCCATGATGATTCTCCTTTTTTCATCAGGGATATTTTATCCGGTATCAGCTCTGATGAAGCTGATCCGGTCAGTATCATGATATGCGCTGCGTGAAAATATCGTGAAAAGAAAAAGACTGCAGTTTTACCTGCAGCCTCGTGTTTTGCATTATAACGGTATCTTAGTTGAAATCCTTTGCATAGATCTCTGATCCGTCTCCGTTGAGGAATTTAAACGACATAGTGATATCGTCTATACCTGAATTGTCTTTTAAATCTTTGATGGATGAATCGAGTGATTTTTCCATGTCAGGGAGCTGTTTTTCCATTTCTTTTTTGATGGCTTTGACCTGCTCATTTGTATAAGTCTCATCCATCTTGTAAGTGAACGTTAGTGTGTTTTCTTTGATGTCCACCTGAACATCTGATGACTTTTCTATATCAGCGATCTCTTTCTGAGCTTCTTCACTGCTGTTTACATACTCCTCGATAGTCGATGGTCCGCCGCAGCCTGCAAATGAAAGCATGAGCGCCAGGATAAGAGCTGATACTATGATTTTTACTGATACTTTTTTCATTGTCATATTCTCCTTCTCGTTTTAGTAAAGAAACAATTTCCGGTTTGAGTATATCACAACAGGGCGCAGCCTGCAATGATAGAAACATTACAGTCTGCATCTGCAGGCTGCCTGTGGATAAAATGGTGTGTTTTTTGCATCACAGACCCCTGGCTGTCTTGTATTGAACGGCCGGTTTTGGTATAATCAATGTGTATGTTCAGAAACGGGACAAAATATGTGAAATCAATAACTTTCAATATATACAAAGGAGAAAACAATGTCAGATATGCAGAATTACACTAGTCCGCTTTCAGAGAGGTATCCGAGCAAAGAGATGAAGTATCTCTTTTCCCCGGAAATGAAATTCAGGACATGGCGCAAGCTGTGGATAGCTCTGGCGGAAACCGAGCAGGAACTTGGTCTGCCGATCACAGACGAACAGATCGCAGAGCTGAAGGCCGCTGCCGATGACATAAACTATGCCGAGGCTAAGGAACGTGAGAAGATCGTAAGACACGATGTAATGTCCCATGTGTATGCTTACGGACTGCAGTGTCCTAAGGCAAAGGGCATAATACACCTGGGCGCCACATCATGCTATGTAGGTGACAACACAGACCTGATCATCATGACAGAAGGTCTGAAACTCATAAGAAAAAAAATCATAAATGTGATCGCAAACCTTGCTGACTTTGCAGAAAAGCACAAGGCTCTGCCAACGCTGGGATTCACACACTTCCAGCCTGCACAGCCGACGACTGTAGGCAAGAGAGCAACTCTCTGGCTCCACGACCTGCTCATCGATCTGGAAGACCTGGATCATGTGCTGGATTCAATGAAGCTGCTGGGATCCAAGGGAACTACAGGAACTCAGGCAAGCTTCCTGGAGCTCTTTGACGGAGACCTGGAAAAAGTAAAACAGCTTGATGGCAGGATCGCAGAAAAAATGGGATTCAAAGGATGCTACCCTGTATCGGGACAGACTTATTCCAGAAAGATAGATACAAGAGTGCTGAACGTGCTGTCCAGTATCGCTCAGAGCGCTCACAAATTCAGCAACGACATCAGACTGCTGCAGCACCTCAAGGA
Organism: uncultured Clostridia bacterium; assembly: GCA_934277495.1. Taxonomy (GTDB): domain Bacteria; phylum Bacillota; class Clostridia; order Peptostreptococcales; family Anaerovoracaceae; genus Lentihominibacter. The sequence continues at coordinate 3,588 of CAKQUI010000157.1, forward strand.
GATCGAAGAGCCTTTCGAAAAGAACCAGATCGG
>CAKQUI010000158.1 GCA_934277495.1 uncultured Clostridia bacterium
ACTGCCAGCTGTTCATCAGTTACAAGACGGTAAGGGCTTTTTTTATCTGTTATCATTTTCAACTCTCCTTATATTTTCATCGGGTTCTGTACCATACGACCATATAAAACGCAAACATCGTGCCATACGTCGCTACATTCCCGATAAATTCCTCCTCGGCCTCCGCGGGCCCTGTATTTCCAATGCTCATGCAAAATCACACCGGAGCGTTGTCCCTGCTTCCACACTGTTTTTTCTTACAAATAAAAAGCTGTATTATTATTTTTAATAAAATTTATTACTAAAAATAATAATACAGTACCTATGATATGTTTCAGTTTTTCAGCCCCAGCTCCTGCATCTTCCTGTACAGAGACGACTCGCTTATCCCCAGCATCTCCGACGCCTTTCGCTTGCCTTCACGCCCAGGGCCTGACTTTTTCAGAGCATCCTCTATTATCATTTTCTGAGCACGTGAAGTCTGCTCTTTCAGTGTGCCTCCTGACGGCTGGTACGAATCACCTGTTTTTCTTTTCAGTCTTTCCGGCAGGTTCTCTTTCTGTATCGCGCTGCCGTTTTCCATATTCACCGCATATTCCACAACGTTCTCCAGCTCCCGGACGTTACCGGGCCAGCTGTAATCATTCAGTATTTTCAGCGACTCATCGCTGAACCCCTCCACGGACTTGCCCACTATCGCGTTGAACTTTCTCAGCGCGCCAGACAGCATATATCCGATATCATCGGTACGCTCTCTCAGCGGAGGTATGTGAAGCGGGATCACGTTCAGCCTGAAATACAGATCCTCCCTGAATTCACTGCGGGCTATCATCTCTTCAAGGTCCTTATTGGTAGCTGCGATTATGCGTACATCTATATCCAGTGAAGATGTGCCGCCTATCCTTTCCACAGTGCGATTCTGCAGCACGCGCAGTATCTTCACCTGCATATGGAGAGGCATGTCGCCGATCTCGTCAAGGAATATAGTCCCGTGGTCTGCCAGCTCGAATTTGCCCGGTCTGCCCTTCCTGTCTGCCCCGGTGAACGCCCCTTTCTCATATCCGAACAGCTCGCTTTCCAGCAGTGCATCCGGTATGGCTGCACAGTTTATGGCTATGAACGGCTTGTCTGCTCTGTGACTGCGGGCATGTATGGCCCTGGCGAACATCTCCTTGCCAGTGCCGCTCTCTCCGGTTATCAGTATCGTGGATGTACCATCGGACACCTGCATTGCCCGCTGTTTCAGGCGTTTCATTTTTTCACTGACGCCGTATATATCATCAAAGGTGACCTTGTTGTTTATGCGAGTCATCTCGCCTGCGTTGCGCGCCTCTTTATCGTAGTCTTTCAACAGCAGCATCACGCCGTGATCGGGTATGGGTATGGTGGATACCATCAGCCTTCTGGCGCTCCCGCCGCTGCGGCAGATCAGCTCCCGGTCTGTATGACTTTCCAGATCACCAGGCGTCAGTTCATTTTCCGGGAACATATCTACTATATCCCTTCCTGTAAGCTCGTCCCTGCTTCTGCCAAACAGCTGCTCTGCAGCGAAATTGCAGGAGAATATGCGCCCTTTATTGTCAACTGCCACAAGGCCGTCAGGCATGGATTCCAGTAGAGCCGCAAGTTTCCTGCTGCTCTGGGCCTCCACCAGCTTTCCGGATATGAGCTCCGACATGCGCCTCAGGAAGTTCAGCAGGCTGTCTCTGCCAGCATTCATCTTGCTTCTCTGCTCTTCAGTGAACGCTATGAGCCCTATTATACCCAGTGTCTCCGTTCCCAGTTTTATGGGACATGCGATCTCCGCCAGTTCCTCTTCCTTAGGCGAATAGTACATGACGTCTTCAGCTATATCCAGACATACATATTCTATGCCGCTGCGCAGTATCTCCGCGTATATGTAAGGTGACTCCAGATCTCCGCCTTCTTCATATGTCCCCAGCTTGGCTGCATACCGGCCGGTGCCTCCTATTATCTTCAGTTTATCATCGACTATCTCAGTCTCTATACCTATCGCTGCAGTTATAGCGTCAGCCACCTGCATGACCGTATCCTCTATATGTGACAGTTCCATATCATCCGCACCTCTTATCATTGGTCTACATCAATGATACCATCATACATTCGATCCATCAATCCCGGCCGTGACTTTACATATCACCCGCGATGTGTTATCATTGAAGCTGTTGAAAAACAGATTACTAGTAATTTTAAAAGAAAGGTGGAATTCCATATGAAAAGGATCAAGACTTTAGTGTCACGCGATCTCGCAAAGACTGCTAAAACAGGCGGATGTGGCGAATGCCAGACTTCATGCCAGTCAGCAAGCAAGACTTCATGCAGCGTTGCGAACCAGAAGTGTGAACAGTGCAAATAAGCAGTGACGGCTCCGGCCGGTGATGCTGACAGCACGACAGCGAAATGAATTGCTGCATTCCCTTTAAAGGCGAGTGCAGCTGTTTTTTTGCATATCCGGGGATCCATGCAGGACTCCGGCTCTGCAGACCACCTGAAAAACGAGGAATAACGATATGGTACACCAGTATAAACTCAATGGATACAATATAGTCCTGGACTCGGAGAGCGGCTGCGTCCACACAGTGGACGACGTGGCATACGATATCATCGGTATGTACGAAAAAAACTCCAGAGACGAGATCGTTGATGCTATCACCGGCAGATATGATGACGTCACAGCTCAGGATGTCGATGAAACGATAGAAGATATAGAAGAACTGAAAAAACAGGGAAAACTTTTCACGAGGGATCTGTTTTCGGGACAGGCAGGCCTGTTCAAACAGCGTCAGTCCGTAGTAAAAGCACTGTGTCTCCATGTGGCCCACGCCTGCAATATGACCTGTGGCTACTGCTTTGCAGGCAAAGGCGAATACCACGGTGAGAAGGCCATCATGAGCTATGAGGTAGGCAAGAGAGCCCTGGACTGGCTGGTGGAAAATTCCGGCACCAGGACCAATCTCGAAGTCGACTTTTTCGGCGGCGAACCGCTGCTGAACTTCGATGTCGTGAAGAAGCTGGTAGCCTACGGACGCTCCATCGAAAAAGAAGCCGGCAAGAATTTCAGATTCACTCTCACCACCAATGGTATGCTCCTTGACGATGAAGTCATCGAATTCGCAAACCGTGAGATGAGCAACGTGGTCATCAGTCTTGACGGCAGGAAATGCGTCAACGATAAAATGAGACGCACCCACGAAGATCAGGGCACATACGACATGATCCTGCCTGCATTCAAAAAACTGGCAGAGTCCAGGAACCAGCAGGATTACTATGTCCGCGGCACATACACTCACTACAACACCGATTTTGCCAGCGATATAATACATATGGCAGACCTGGGTTTCAAGGAGCTTTCCATAGAGCCTGTAGTAGCTCCTCCCGATGCACCTTATGCGCTGCAGGAGGAAGACATACCCAAGCTGCTGTCAGAATACGAACGTCTCGCCACAGAGATGCTGGAAAGAAAACGCG
>CAKQUI010000159.1 GCA_934277495.1 uncultured Clostridia bacterium
TCACATTTATCTGCACCGTAATTGCCGACAGGTACAAAATCAAGGCTCTGTCCGCCGCTGAAATTTTTCATGAAGGCTGTAGCGTCGGACTTTGCGGAATCCGTGAAGGTTATGTTTTTCTCACCTGCTCTGAAAAATTCCGCTGCGTTGTTGAGACTGGCTACGGTGGTAGCATTTGTATATGATCCCGGTGCGGCCAGTATGCCGTTGTCCGGGTTCGATGTCAGGTTGGCGTTGGTTCCGGTCACATTGCCGTACGCCGCATTATAGTCGTTGCCTGCTGCGATGGAAACGATGATGTCTGTGCTGCATATCCTGTCGAAAACATCCTGTATGGCGTTTTCATCTCTTGTGAATCCTGCCGGCGAACCGATACTGATGTTCACCGAGTCGCAGCCCAGCATCATGGAGTCCTCCATGGCTGCCATGATATCGCTGAAATATGCTCCGCCCTGATTGCCGAAGACTTTCATGACTATCACCTGTGCGTCAGGCGCCACGCCGCATATAGATGTGGAGCTTATCTTGTTCGCTGCTGCGATGCCCGCTACATGAGTACCGTGGTCCGAACCGTTGGCATCGTTGTGATCCACACGGAGGGACGAGTCGATGTAGTTGAATGCGAACGGAACTTTGCTGCTCCTGTAAAGTTTCTCTGCTGTGAGGCCCGACACTCTCGTGGAAGCGTTGAGCTTGTCCAGCACGTCGTTTATCTTGTTCTTTGTCAGCGAGGAATCAGCTGTTTCGAATCCTTCGCTCTGGAAATTCGGATGCGTCAGGTCGAGGCCTGTATCTATGACAGCTACCTTGCTGCCTTTGCCTGTGTATCCTGTGTTTTCCCATGCTGACGCCGCACCGTTTATCTTGTTGGTGTCATCAGCATCCGGCGTGTCGTAGAGCGGGGAAAGGATAACGTCCTTGACGCCGTCCAGCTCCTTCAGCTTTTCCAGATTGCCGTATGTCGTTGTTATGCCGATGCCGCAAAGACCGATGGTGTAGTAATACTTGACTTTTACGTCGTCGTATTCGTCTGTCGCATCCTCGGCTATGTTCGCCTGCTTTTTCAGAAGACGCTTCTGTGTGAATTTAGCCCAGAAGCTTTCAGGTATCTCTGAAGCTTCATAGCCTCTCTCCAGCAGGGATTTTTCATCCAGTACCAGGATAGCGTCCACCTTCTGGCTCGCCTTGATGTTTTCCTCAGGCGTAAGCTCCTCTTTGTCTTCACGGATGCCCTTCACCCTGGTCTTGTCTGTGGTTTTCTTTTCAGTGACTGTGACGCCGCTGTTTTCGCTGTCGCTGTCGTTGCTGCTGTCGTCTGTGACGTCTTCGTCATAATATGTATCCAGCGACTTGTCCTCAGCAACGTAGTTCTTCGTGGTGCTTTTATCTGATGCTGTTGCACCTGACTTTTCTCCTGCAAAGGATGTCACTGCCTGGTTTCCTGCCAGCAGCATCATCACCATGAAAAATACCAGTACCTTGCTGAGAGTCCTGCGCATCTTTCCTGCAGGGCGTTCGGTCATTTCCCGGGAGCCGGCTTTGCTGCGGATACCGGATGATCTGCGGTTTCTGTTATCTGCTGTCATTTTTTCCGGTCCTCCTTCTCAGTAAAACTGCTGCCACTGCCAGCGCCGCCAGTGCGATGACACCTGCAGTCATATATACCGCCATGTTGTGGCTGTCGCCTGTCTTCGATGCTGATCCGTTTTTATCATCCTTTGTCGGGGATGACTTTCCGCTGTTGTCCGACGGATCTTTCTTGCCGTTATCCGATGGCTTTGTGTTATCTTTGTCTCCATCGGTCGTCGGATCGGTCTTGCCGTCGTCGCTGCCCTTGACTGTGAAAGTCTTTGTCAGCTCCAGGTTCTTCACCGACTCGTTCATGGAATCGTAGATCTCCGGTTCCCCGCCGTCCAGTTTGATCTTGTCTCCCGGTTTCAGATCTTTGTCCGCTTTGAACACAAGATCCACCAGTGCGCCAGTCTTCACCGGCTCCATCGCAGCGAATGCGATGATCACCTTTCCGGCGGTCCGGGAGTTGATGGACACATACGTGTCGTCGGCCTGTCCTGGCGATTTTTCTGCTTTCAGTAGTTCAAGCTTGTCTTTGTCGTAAGTGATGGTGATCTGTCCGTTGGTCACATCACCGCTGTTCACCATCAGATAGCCCGTTATGGTCTCCGATGGTGCGACCTGCTCCTTGTCGAAAGAAAAACTCAGTGCCTCCTTCGTGTCAGCAAATGAATAAACGCTTGTCGCAAATATGCATGACAGCACAAAAACGGCAAGTGTTATCCACACTGCCGGAGCTTGAGATTTAAACATTCTGCTCATAAACTGCTCCTTCTCATCCTTGCTTCTGACTCTTCCCCTGCTGCAAAATCCCTCCTGTCCAATACCTCCCTGAAACAGAGCCTGCACAGATGACGAGCTTTATGTCTGCGGCCCTGATCACGATCATGAAAACAGCAATATCATCATTCCCCTCCGGGATACAGTAGCACTGCACCCGTGTAGTCCCGCTGAAATGCGACAGACTCCGGAAAGACGTTCCGCTGGTTTTTGCAGGTTAGTTATATCGAACTAACTTAGTGACATTTTACACTGATGTTAAATTTGTGTCAACCAGAAACGCAATAAATTCCTACCATTCTGGTATAGTTTTGCAGGCAGCAGGAAAATGTGGTGGATGCTGTGAGTTTCTTTCCGGCCGGGACCGGGTAAGCTCCGCACCAGTCACCCTGAATCGAGACAACAGCATACGGTGCACCGTCCTGACTTTGCATTACCTGCCGTAAATGTCACAGGTATAGCCGTATTCATGTGGACGGTGACAGCTGCACCGGAAGTATCGAAAACAATGTTTCCTGCATGATCAAAAAGTATCGAAATCCGCTCCTGATCGTGCAGTTTCGATACTTTTCAGATGTCATCGCCCTCCAGATCAGTCTGCATCCATGCTGCAGAGCACAGAAAGTATCGAGATCCGCTGTAAAACACGTTTTTTCGATACTTTTTCATCACCGGACCGCATCACAGCCGCATATCATCATCCGAACAGAACCAGAAAGTATCGAAAATCACATCCCGCAGCTCATTTTCGATACTTTCTCACGTTTGGATCGCCCTGCTTCGATGCACTGTCCACTGCAAAGACACGAAAAGTATCGAAGAACACCCTGAAATCGTCATTTTCGATACTTTTCACGTTTGAGGCGCAGGGGTGAGTGTAACGAACGTTGCGGATTTTCCCAGAGAGCACAGCGATCTGCATGGAAAATGCGACAGCGTAGCCGCAGGCGCAGGGGTGAGTGTAACGAACGTTGCGGATTTTCCCAGAGAGCACAGCGATCTGCATGGAAAATGCGACAGCGTAGCCGCAGGCGCAGGGGTGAGTGTAACGAACGTTGCGGATTTTCCCAGAGAGCACAGCGATCTGCATGGAAAATGCGACAGCG
>CAKQUI010000160.1 GCA_934277495.1 uncultured Clostridia bacterium
AACTGGCATATAGACGAAGGCACTGATGCGATACTGGTGCTTGGGACCACCGGGGAGACTCCGGCTCTCAGCGAGGATGAACAGGATGCGATCGTGCGGACTGCGGTGGCGGAAAGCAGAGGCAGGATCCCGATAATCGCAAACAGCGGCTGCAACAACACGGAGAAGAGCATCGCCAAGAGCATCAGATACGAGAAGATGGGCGCAGATGCGCTGCTGGTGATAACTCCATATTACAACAAGCCGAACAAAAGCGGCATGAAAGAGCACTTTACCAGGACGGCAGATGCAGTCAGCATCCCGGTATACATCTACAATGTACCTGCCAGGACAGGAATCTGCATAGACGCTCAGACTGTCGGCGAACTTTCGAAGCATCCCAATATTGCCGGTATCAAGGAAGCCAGCGGGGATATGTCATATGTGGCAAAGATCTCGAAATTTGCAGGCGACGATTTTTGCATATATTCCGGCAACGACGACATAACCATCGCCATAATGTCCATGGGTGGAATGGGTGCTGTCTCGGTATGGGCTAACATAATGCCGGGGAAAGTACATGAGATGACGGCGGCGTATCTGTCAGGAGATACGGAAGCTGCGAAAAAGATACAGCTTAAATATCTGAACCTCATCAATGCGCTGTTCTGCGAGACGAATCCCGTTCCGGTAAAGGCTTTCATGGAAATGGCAGGCATGGGAGCAGGCGGATGCAGACTGCCGCTGGGACCGCTGAGCAGCGCCAGCAGACGGGTGCTCAGCAGCCTCTGTGAGGAGTTCATGGGGGAAATGACTGAGTAGACCGGCTCTCCGAAGCGGACATATGGAGTTTATGTGAAGAATAAATAGTTGACTTGACAACTAAAAATTACAGCCATATAATAGTGGTCAAGTCAACTTTTCCGCATGGAAATAAAATGACAACACCAGCAGGAGGAAAGTATGAAAGGAAAAGATCCGATGTCCATACACAGCAACTTTTCCATAATCTACAGGCACGGCAGGATGATGCATGACAGGGCCATGCGTGAGTTCGGATTGTCCGGCCAGCAGATGGGATATCTGAGATTCGTGTTCGAAAATCCCGGAGTTTCCCAGGAGGACATAGCCAGTTTCCTGATGATAGACAAAGGAGCTGTTGCCAAGGGCATCAAGGACATGACGACCAAAGGGTTCCTGAAAAGAGAACAGAACCCGGAGGACAAACGTGCATACTGCCTGTATGTCACGGACAAAGCCCGCAGGATATGCAGCGAGGGAAAAGAAGAGTCAAAACGTGTCGAGAAGATGATAACCGCCGGGATATCTGCGGATGAAATGAAAGTCTTTGCAAGGACTCTGGCAAAGATAACAGAGAATATAAGCAAACTGATGGAGGGAGATGATAACAAGTGAAGACAACACTGAAGTACTACAAGCGATATATCCCCGTGATAATACTGATACTGCTGTTCCTTTTCGGACAGGCCATGTGTGAGCTGGCGCTGCCGGGATACATGTCGGATATCATAAACGACGGTATCGTCAAAGGCGACATGGACTATATCAGAAAGACCGGTCTCATAATGATCGGGATAGCAGCAGCAACTGCAGTCTGTGCAGTGCTGGGCAGTATGCTGGCAGCAAGAGTCGCTGCTCAGTCGTCAAGGGATATCAGAAAATCACTTTTCGAGAAAGTTACATCGTTTTCGGCTGCGGAACTGGAGCAGTTCTCCACCGCATCGCTGATAACAAGATCAACAAACGACGTGCAGATGGTGCAGCAGACAACGGTGCTGACCCTGAGGCTGGCATGCTTTGCACCGATAATGGGCATAGGAGCCATAATCAGAGCGCTGAACACCAGTGTTTCACTGTCATGGACCGTAGGCGTAGCACTGATAGTCATAGTGGTCATAATGGTCATGATGTTCTTACTGGTGCTGCCTAAGTTCAAGGTGCTGCAGAACAAGCTGGACAGACTGAACCTGATAATGAAGGAAAGACTTTCCGGAATCCTGGTAATCAGGGCGTTCACAACAGAGAAAAACGAAGAAAAGCGCTTCGACATCGCCAACAGGGATCTGACGAAGATAAATCTGTTCGTCAACAAGGCAATGTCATTCATGATGCCGTCGCTGATGTTCGTAATGAACGGAGTCAGCATACTCATCGTATGGGCAGGCGCTCATCTGATAGACGACGGCAGCCTGATGATAGGCGATATGCTGGCTTATCTGCAGTATGCGATGCATGTCATAATGTCGTTCCTTTTCATAACCATGATGTTCATCATGATACCGAGAGCTTTCGTATCGGCCCAGAGGATAGGTGCTGTGCTGGATGTGGAGCCGTCGGTGAAGGACAAAGAACAGACTGCATCCCTGACAGATGCAAAGGGCAGAGTGGAGTTCAGAGACGTTTCCTTTGCATATCCTGACGCAGAAGAAAAGACACTGGACGATATCAGTTTCACTGCGGAACCGGGAAAGACTACTGCCATCATAGGCGGCACAGGCTGCGGCAAATCCACGCTCATCAGCCTGATACCGAGATTCTACGATGTGACAGAAGGGTCGATAACGCTGGACGGCGTAGATCTCAGAGACATGAAGCAGCATGATCTCAGAGAGAACATCGGATATGTGCCGCAGAAGGGTCTGCTGTTCTCCGGTACCATAGGTACCAACCTGCAGTACGGCAAGGAAGACGCTACGCTGGCAGAGATGACTGATGCAGCGGAGACCGCACAGGCAATGGAATTCATAAACGAGAAGGAAAACGGCTTCGATGAAGAGGTTTCCCAGGGCGGTACAAATGTATCGGGAGGCCAGAAGCAGAGACTTTCCATAGCGAGAGCACTGGTGAAAAAGCCTAAGGTATACATTTTCGACGACAGTTTCTCGGCGCTGGACTTCAGGACTGACAAGGCGCTGCGTGAGGCTCTGGCGGAAAAAGTGGGCGACAGTACGATAATCATAGTGGCCCAGCGTATAAATACGATAATCGATGCGGATCAGATCATCGTCCTTGAGGAAGGACGCATCGCAGGCAAGGGAACTCATGAGGAGCTTCTTGCAAACTGCAGTGTTTACAAGGAGATAGCGCTTTCGCAGCTCAGTGAGAAAGAACTGGAAAGGGGGCGTGCATAATGGCTGATAACAATGCAAAATCAAGGCAGCCGCATATCGGCAGGAAGAAAGGCCATGGACCGGGAGGTCCGGGAGCAAAAATGATGCCCGGAGAAAAAGCCAAGGACTTCAAAGGCACCATGAAGACGCTGCTGAAATATCTGGCGCCTCACAAGTTCAAGCTGGCGGCGGTATTCATCTTCGCCATAGCCAGCACGGTATTCAACATAATATCGCCGACGATACTGGGCGACGCCAC
>CAKQUI010000161.1 GCA_934277495.1 uncultured Clostridia bacterium
AGGATCATAACTCCGATAACGCTGCAGACTCTCAGCAAGAACAAGGTCTACATGGACATGTTCGAGGAGATAACGCCCAAGGAAGTGAAGCACATATCCCTGGCAGAGAAGGCAGATCTGGTGCTGATAGCGCCTGCGACAGCCAACATCATAGGCAAGATAGCAAACGGCATCGCAGATGACTTTCTTTCCACGGTAGTCATGGCAGCGGCCAATACGACGACAGTGTACATCGCACCTGCGATGAACACGAACATGTACGAGAACCCTATAGTGCAGGCAAACATAGAGAAACTCAGAAGCTACGGCTACAGGTTCATAGAGCCTAAAGAATCCCTGCTGGCTTGCGGCACAGTGGGAAAGGGAGCCCTGGCGGATGTTGATGATATAATAAAAGTGATCGAAGGGAGCATGGAATAAATGATGAAATATCAGAGCACAAGAGGAAGCAGGAACACTAAGACAGCGGCCCAGGCAGTTATACAGGGCATCGCAGAGGATAAGGGACTTTACGTTCCGGCACAGATACCTGCATTCCCTGGCAAAATAGAAGACATGGTTGGAAAACCATACAAAGAAGTCGCATTTAAAATAATAAAGGCGTTTTTCGACGACTATACAGATGAAGAGATGCAGTACTGCGTGGACGGTGCATACGACAGCAAATTCGAGGCAGAGGACGTTGTACCTGTGGTAGAAGCAGGCGGAGCACATTTTCTCGAACTCTATCACGGCAGGACTGCCGCTTTCAAGGACATGGCACTGTCGATACTGCCGTATCTGCTGACAACAGCCATGAAAAAGGAAAACGAAGACAAGAAGATCTGCATCCTCACAGCCACATCAGGCGATACAGGAAAGGCAGCGCTGGAAGGATTCGCCGATGTTCCGGGAACTGAGATAATAGTTTTCTTCCCGAACCAGGGAGTCAGCGAAGTCCAGGAAAGACAGATGATAACCCAGGAAGGTGGCAACACCCACGTATTTGCCATAAAGGGCAACTTCGACGATGCCCAGACAGGCGTGAAGAAGATATTCAACGACAGTGATTTTGCAGAAAAACTGGCAGGCATGGGATGTAAACTCTCATCAGCCAACTCCATAAATATCGGCCGTCTGGTGCCGCAGGTGGCGTACTATGTATACGGATATGCGAAGCTCATAGAAAGAGGCGTGATCAAGGCCGGTGACAAGGTGAACATCGTAGTCCCTACAGGCAACTTCGGCAATATACTAGCAGCGTATTATGCAGGACAGATGGGCATTCCTGTGAATAAATTCATCTGTGCTTCCAACAAGAACAGAGTCCTCACTGATTTCTTCGAAAACGGCGAGTATGACATCAACAGAGATTTCTATCTCACGAATTCACCGTCCATGGACATCCTGATCTCCAGCAATCTGGAAAGACTGCTCTATCACCTGTCAGGAAACGACGGAGATGAGATAAAGTCACTGATGGCCGCTCTTGAAAATGAAAAGCATTACAAGGTCAGCGATAAGATCAGAGAAGGCATGAAGGACTTCTGCGGAGGTTCTGCTACAGTGGAGGAGACCAACGAGACCATCGGACATATGTACGATGAACACGGATATCTCATGGATACGCACACAGCCGTAGCATACAAGGTATACAAAGACTACGTTGAAAAGACAGGTGATGAGACGCCTACACTGATCGCATCCACAGCCAGCGCATACAAATTCGCAGAAAGCGTGGCACAGGCCATCGGACTTGCAAAGGAAGAAAACGGTTTCGAATATGTCAAGGCTGTTGAAGCAGCAACAGGCGTGAAAGTACCGTCAGGTCTCAAGGATCTGGACAGGAAAGAGATCAGACACAGAGATGTCATCGAGATACCTGATATGATCAGCGCAGTGGAGAGCAGCGTGAAGTAAACATGAAACAATAGCAAAACATCATAAAAAACAGGAGATCCGGTAAACGGGTCTCCTGTTTTTTTTTGACATAATTACGCTCCCTGCTGTCTGCATGTACAGATACGCCGGATCTGACAGTGCAGATCAGCACCTGCCGCCTGCACGCATATCATATATGACTGTGTATGAAGTCACGGATCTTGCGGTGCTGGTATTTCCTGTAGGGGCATTTGAGCTTGGCTAAGCCTCTGTTGTATATAATGTAACCGATCTGACCGGTCCAGTGCTCCTTGCGCATAGCTTTTTTTGTGATGCCCCGTTCTCTGCCTCCTGCATGTACAGGAACTCCTGCGAGGACTGCCTCGATAAGATCGTTGTTGCAGCGGATATCAGCATCTATCGTAGTGCATGCCATGCCTATATACTCATCTACATGTGAATCGGAACCTGCAAAAGTCACAAGGTCGTATTTTTCAGCAAGTTCACGGGCCTGTCTGTTGGAACGCGGGAATTCACATGTGTTGAAAGTCTCAACAAAATCGAATTCCCTGAAGTACGCCATATCCATCAGCTTGAAACCCATGGCACTTGACGACCTGACTCCGTATGGGTGCGCAGGCCCCAGGATACCGCCGTATGCATGCACCAGATCTATCAGTTTACGGCAGCGCATGCCTCGTATCCTCAGTATCGGCAGGTAAAGGTCATCCGGCATTATCACAAGGATATGCCCTGCATCCTTGGTGTCGTATTCGATGCCTCGTATCACAGTGAAATTTTTGTATTTGGGGTCATGCTTGATCCTGTCCCATGCCTTGCAGCCTCTGTAGCTGTTATGGTCGCTTATCATGAATCCGTCGAACCCCAGCCGCATGAACTTGTCTGCAAATTCACTGACAGGGACCCTCGAATCAAGAGAACCCTCTTTCGTATGACAATGTAAGTCGAATTTCAATATTATCGCCTCATTTTCTGTTTGTTTTATTATATATATCATAACACTTTTTTATGAAAAAGTTTGTAGATAATATGAAAAAAATATTATTTAAGAAATTTTAATAATATAGTGCGTTTTGACGTGAACGAGCGGCATCTTTTAAAGAACAGGCTTTTGATCCGTTGCTGCAGCGGATACATATGCTATAATCGGGATATAGCGTATAACTGACAGTAAAGGTCAGGCAGCAAGGAGAAAATCATGGCATACAGCGAACTTATCAAGGATTTCAGCCGTATACGTGAATACATGAGGCAGTTTTATGTATACGGGTTCAGGACGAGGGATGAATACGACGGGAAGTCAGCCAGGAGCTACGACAACGAGCGCAGACGCATCGAAAGCTGGCTGGGAGAGTATATGTCTTTCCGGCAGGACAGCACGGGAAAAGTGACTTTTATTTCCGTGGACAGCAGGAGCATCATACACA
>CAKQUI010000162.1 GCA_934277495.1 uncultured Clostridia bacterium
GGTATACTGATACTGCTGCTTCTGAAAAAACTGCGCACAAAGCCTGTGTATGAATTTTTCAGTGCAGTGGTTCTGTGCGGAGTCATCGAATATACGACAGCATGGTATCTTGAAACAGTAAACGGCATGAAATGGTGGGATTACAGCGGATATTTGCTTAATCTGAACGGCAGAGTATGTGCAGAGGGACTTATCGTATTTGGTATAGGTGCGATGTTCACCGTTTATTTTGCAGCGCCTATGCTGGACAATATATACAGGAAGATAAAAATGAAATATCTTGCAGTCATATCGGTGGTTCTCGTAATGGCGTTTGCCATCGACAATGTATATTCACATTTCCATCCGAACACAGGCAAGGGGATAACAGATACATGCCTCACAGAAACATATATGATCTCTTCAGATCATACAGACTGCTGACCTGCGCAGATATGGAGTCATTTTACGGATAACCGGCATAAAGTCGTCCTTCTTTTAATAGTATAGAATATACTGTTTGAAAAGAAGGAGACTGAAATGTATAATAGAAGACACTCAAGAAGAAGACATATACCACGCAGCAGCAGGAACGTGAAGGCAAGTTTCACGCCTGTCATCATGATACTGTGCCTTTCTGTGGCATGCGGATATGCTACAGCAAAGTACGTCGTCGAACCGGTGGTAAACTATGTACCGCAGGCTTCGGAGAAAGTATCCCAGAGCAGGCAGCAGGAGACGGAGAAAAGCACAGACAGCGGACAGGTCAGTGAAACCCGGGCACAGACTGAAACAACTGCGGTGATCGAAGATGAAGCACCGGTAAAAAACGAAAGCAGCATAAAGGGGTACGCACTGCAGTTCGGATGTTATTCGAACAAAGCAGCAGCGGATACCGCAGCGGCAGCTATCGGTGAAAAAGATACAGAGATAATAAAGCAGGACGATATGTACAAGATAATCGGGAAAGTATATGATACCAAAGATGAAGCGAAGAAGGCTCTCCGCAAGCTTCAGGACCCTTCGAAGGCTTTCGTCGCACCTGTATACAGATAAGATACCTGCAGCAAATCAATACAAGGAATGATACAATGATACCATTATCAACACGAATGAGACCTGACAGCCTGGAGGATTTCGTCGGACAGACACATTTCATGTTCGAAGGGTCTCTGTTCTATAATTCAATAAAAAACAAAACCTTCGATTCGGCTATTTTTTTCGGGCCTTCAGGTACAGGAAAGACTACGCTGGCACGTATAATAGCAGGAGAGATAGACAGCAGTTTTGTCGAGATAAACGCTTCGACAACAGGAACGAAGGAGCTGAAGACGATACTCCAGAACGCATCTGACAGATTCCACGGACTGCTTAAAGAGACTACATGTCTTTATGTTGACGAGGTCCACAGATGGAACAAGCTGCAGCAGGACTCGCTGCTCAAAGCCATTGAGGAAGGCGTGATAAAATTCATAGGCAGCACGACAGAAAACCCGTATTTTTCCATAAACAATGCGATACTCAGCCGTGTCAGGAATATATATGAATTCAGAAGGCTGACGACAGATGAGCTGACGCTGATCCTGAAACGGACCATAACAGATCGTGAAAAAGGTTTTGGCGGGCTCAGGGTAAATTACGATGAAGACGCTCTCAGGATACTGGCGGACATGAGCAACGGAGACTGCCGTGTCGCTCTTGATGCACTTGGTTTCATCGTGGACAATATCTCAGAAGGCAGCACCATCGACAGGAAGATCGTAGCAGAGGCTATGCAGCAGCAGACGACATTTTATGACAAGAGCGAGGACAAGTATAATCTGCTGTCGGCACTTCAGAAGTCAGTCAGAGGCAGCGATCCCCATGCAGCGGTGCATTACCTTGCCAGACTGATAGAGGGAGGCGCCGATGAGATGATGATAGGACGGCGCCTGCTGGTGATGGCAAGCGAGGATGTGGGAATGGCATATCCCAGCGCTATCTCAATAGTGACGGCTTGCGTTCAGGCGGCTCAGATGGTAGGATTCCCCGAGGCACGGATAAATCTGGCACAGGCAGTGGTACTGCTGGCGTCCTGTCCGAAATCCAATGCTTCATGCATGGCTCTTGAAAATGCTATAGCAGATCTGAAACACAGAAAAACAGATGATGTACCGAAGCATCTTATGGATTCGCATTACGGCGGTGCCGGCAAGCTGGGGAGAGGACTGGGTTATAAATATCCCCACGATTATGGCGGATACGTTACACAGCAGTATCTTCCTGATGATCTTTACAAGGAAGGCGTCAGATATTATATGCCGACTGAAAACGGCAGCGAAGCTGCATTCGGCAGATATCTCAAGGAACTGGAGAAAATAGATGAGAAAAATAACAAGGGCTGAGAATGCAGGATTCTGTTTCGGAGTGAAACAGGCCATCGAAAAAGCAGAAAAAGCAGCGGATGAGGTCACCGGCGGCAGGACCTTTTCCATGGGACCGCTGATACACAACGAACGTGTCACAGGAGATCTGGAAAAAAGAGGCGTCAGGATAATAGACTCTCTTGACGAGGTGGATACCGCAGACCGGGTGATAATAAGGTCCCACGGAGAAGGCAAGGCTTTTTATGACGCAGCAAAAGAAAAACATATAGAGCTGATAGACGCCACATGTCCTTTTGTAACAAAGATACATAATCTCGTATATGAAACCGGCAGGCAGGTCGTTATCGTAGGCGACAGTGCGCATCCGGAAGTGATGGGGATATCAGGCTGGTGCAGGAAACCGGCGGTAATAGTCGGCTCGTATGAAGAAGCGATGCAGATAAATGAAGATGAACTATTCATAGTGACCCAGACCACGATAAAGGAAAGCATGCTTGCGGAGGTCATAAAGGCACTGGAAGAACAGCACAAGGATTTTATCGTGAACAATACGATATGCAGCGCTACTTCCAAAAGACAGGATGCTTGCGAGAGACTTGCAAAAGAGTCGGACGCCATGATCGTTATCGGGGGAAAAAACAGTTCAAATACTAAAAAATTATACGAAATTGCGAAAAAAAACTGTTCCAGAACCTTTTTTGTTGAAAATATTGAAGATTTATCGTTGAAAGAACTTCAAAAATGTAATAGAATAGGAGTAGCAGCGGGTGCATCGACACCTGAATGCACTATTAAGGAGGTTATTGCCAGCATGAGTGATATGACACTTGAAAAC
>CAKQUI010000163.1 GCA_934277495.1 uncultured Clostridia bacterium
GGATAGCCCTCGGTCTGACCGTCTATACCCGCAGCCAGCAGTATCATGCCGGCACATGTCGCCAGGACAGGCATGCCGTCTTTGATCTGTTTTTTTATCGTATCGAACATATCAAGCTCTTTAAGCAGCTTTCCCTGGACCGTGCTTTCGCCACCGGGCAGGATGAGACCGTCGTAGTTCTGAGAAAGGTCTGAAGCCTGTCTCAGTTCAACATACGAAACACCCAGTTTTTCAAGCATTTTTTCATGTTCTGCAAAGGCACCCTGCAGTGCCAGGACTCCGATAACCATTATTTGCCCCTTTCTGCCATCAGCAGTGCGATCTCCTGTTCATTTATGCCTACCATGGCTTCGCCGAGACCGGAAGACAGCTCTGCGATGAGCTTGGAGTCAGTGAAGTTAGTAACAGCCTTGACGATGGATGCTGCACGCTTTGCAGGATCTCCTGACTTGAATATACCTGAACCTACGAACACGCCTTCTGCACCCAGCTGCATCATCAGCGCTGCATCGGCAGGAGTTGCTACTCCGCCTGCTGCAAAGTTCACAACAGGGAGTTTGCCGTTTTCATGTACATAGAGAACCAGATCATAAGGCACCTGCAGCTGCTTTGCTGCCTCGAAGAGCTCGTCTTCACGCATAGCTGTGAGAGCCTGCATCTGGCTGTTGATCATACGCATATGGCGTACAGCCTGGATGATGTCGCCTGTACCGGGTTCTCCCTTAGTACGGATCATTGCAGCACCTTCGCTGATCCTGCGGAGAGCTTCGCCGAGATCCTTTGCACCGCATACGAACGGCACCTTGAAATCTCTCTTGTTGATGTGATATATGTCGTCTGCCGGGGAAAGCACTTCACTTTCGTCTATGTAGTCGATATCGATGGCTTCGAGTATCTGAGCCTCTGCGAAATGTCCGATACGGCACTTTGCCATTACCGGGATTGATACTGCGTCCTGTATGCCTTTTATCATTTCAGGATCGCTCATACGTGAAACGCCTCCGGCTGCACGGATATCGGCAGGTATACGCTCCAGTGCCATTACTGCGCATGCACCGGCTTCCTGAGCGATGTGCGCCTGCTCCGGTGTAGTTACGTCCATGATGACGCCGCCCTTGAGCATCTGCGCAAGTTCCTTGTTGAGTTTGTATCTTTCGTTTACTGTAGTCATTATAAAAGCTCCTTTCGATTTGCTTCTGCTGTGATCAACAGTATAACAGGAAAGTGACTATATTAAAATATACAAAAAATATTTTTTTGATAGTAACAATTTAAAATCTGATGTCAACTATCACGGATAAATATACAGATGTTTGACAAGTTGAAATATACAGATCATGCAGATGCAGACGTTTCTGACTGTCTTCCAGAGGCTGTGAAACGGGCTGAAACAGCGGTACAGACACCCCGCAGACTGCTGCAGCGGAAGGTATATCACGCCTTTGTTTTTTGAACAGGCACATTGATAATGCCCGGGAAATATAGTATCATTAAATACATTGGGGTCAAAAATAAAAAGGGGAAACAGGGTTAGATGCTTTGGAATGAAACGAGGATGATAATATAATGAAACTGACAAATCTTATAGAGCATTTTGATCATGAAATGATACAGGGAGATATATCTGCAGAAGTCACTTCGGTGGTTTACGATTCCAGGAAAGTCGAAGAAGGTTCGCTTTTCGTATGTATCAGAGGTGCAGCTGTGGATGGACACAAGTTCATACCCGATGTCGTATCGAAGGATGCGAAGACGATAGTCGTGGAAGGCAAAGACCATGACCTTTCCGATGTACCGGGTGATGTGACGGTGATCGCAGCAGAGGATACGAGGTATGCACTTGCGTGTATTTCGGCAGCATGGTTCGGTCATCCTGCCGAAAAGCTCAGGACCATCGGTATCACCGGCACCAAGGGCAAGACTACTACGACATATATGGTGAAATCCATACTCGAAAATGCAGGATATAAAGTGGGTCTTATCGGCACCATCGAGACAGTCATAGGCGAGGAGTCAGTGCCTGCCACGAATACTACGCCGGAGTCGTACATCATACAGGAGACATTCAGGAAAATGGTGGATGCAGGCTGCGACGCTGTAGTCATGGAGGTCTCATCCCAGGGACTGATGCTCCACAGGACATCAGGTTTCGTATTCGATTACGGCATATTCACCAATATACGTCCGGATCATATCGGACCTAACGAACACAGGGACTTCGACCACTACCTGCAGTGCAAGGCGATGCTGCTGAAACAGTGCAGAGTGGGCATCGTAAACAGATGCGATCCGTATTTCGACAGGATCATCGAGGGTCATACATGCAGCCTTGAGACATACGGAGACTCACCGGATGCAGATATCAGAGCAGAGAACATAAAGCTGGTTTCAAGACCGGGGTATCTGGGTATATCCTATGATGCAGCAGGGCTTGTAAATTTCCATGTGGAGATCGATACGCCGGGAACTTTCAGCGTGTACAATTCACTGACAGCTATAGCCATCTGCAGGCATTTTGATGTAAGTACAGAAGACACGATAAAGGCGCTGAAGGATATCAAAGTCAAGGGCCGTATAGAGCTGATAAAAGTCAGCGATGACTTTACACTGATGATAGACTACGCCCACAACGCCATGGCGCTGGAAAGTCTGCTGACGACGCTGCGTGAATACAAGCCTCACAGACTGGTCAGCGTGTTCGGATGCGGCGGCAACCGTTCCAGAGACAGGCGTTTTGATATGGGAGAGACATCAGGCAGACTGGCTGATCTGACCATCATAACATCAGACAATCCGAGGTTCGAGGATCCGCAGGCTATAATAGATGATATAAAGACCGGTATCAGCAGGACTGACGGCAAATACATCGAGATAATAGACCGCAAGGAGGCTATCGCCTACGCTATACACCACGGCGAGCCGGGAGATATCATAATCCTGGCAGGCAAGGGTCATGAAACGTACCAGGAGATCAAGGGCGTCAAATACCCTATGGATGAAAGGGTCCTGATACAGGAGATCCTGGCAGAAGACCGCAGCCGGTAGCCGCCATGGATCATATGACTGACAGAAAGGAAATGCCTATATAAATGGGTGTG
>CAKQUI010000164.1 GCA_934277495.1 uncultured Clostridia bacterium
CGGTTATGTAGGCGGCTATATGACTAAGAAGTTAGTCGAAATGGCTGAACAGCAGCTTTCAGGCAAATAACACCTGAACGCATCAACTGATTGAAAATGGAGATATTTGCCTGAAAGCAAATATCTCTTTTTCAATTATCATGCCCGTATGCACTACATCATATCCATATATGACGACATTCCTACAGTTCAAGCTGTATGTTCCTGCCGAAAAGTTTCACGATACGCCGTTTAAGCGCCTGATCTTGCTCTTTTTCAAGCATTGGATCATCTTTCAGTATTTTGCCTGCAACTGATCCTGCATGCTCCATTATCCTGACATGCTTTGCCAGATCTGATATATTCATATCAGGCAGTCCATGCTGCCGCATACCGAATATCTCACCGGGACCCCGTATTTCCAGATCCTTTTCTGCTATGTAAAATCCGTCAGAAGAATTTTCCATTATTTCGGCACGCTGTCTGGCGATCTCCGAATCACCGGCTGTTATCAGCATACAGTACGACTGATGTACGCCTCTTCCTACTCTGCCCCTGAGCTGATGCAGCTGCGCCAGTCCGAAACGCTCGGCATTTTCGATGACTATGACTGTAGCGTTGGGTACATTTATCCCGACTTCGATGACCACTGTAGCAACAAGAACATGTATCTGTCCGTTGTAGAACTTTTCCATGATATCATCTTTCTGCTGCTGTTTCATCCCGCCGTGGAGCAGTGCCACATTATATCCCGGAAAGCGCTCCTTAAGCTCTGCTGCGGTCTCTTCAGCCGACCGTGCATCTAAAACATCTGAATCCTCGATGAGAGATGTGACTACATAAGCCTGGCGCCCTTCTTTCAGCTGCATTTCAACGAAGTTGTACGCCTTGTAGCGTTCCTTTTCGCTGAGGGCTCTTGTCCTGATCTGCTGCCTGCCCGGAGGCAGTTCATCTATGACAGAAACAGACAGATCGCCATACAGTATCACTGCCAGGGTACGTGGTATCGGCGTCGCTGTCATTACCAGCACATTGGGGTCAGAACCTTTCTCCTTGAGCATGACACGCTGGTTCACACCGAATCTGTGCTGTTCATCCGTTATTACAAGCCCAAGATTTCTGAACACCACATCCGGCTGTATGACTGCATGTGTCCCTACCAGTATATCTATCTCACCACTGGCAAGCGCATCAAGTATCTCTCTCTTTTCAGAGGCTTTCAGCGAACCTGACAGAAAGCCTGTTCGTATGCCGTGCTGTGAAAAGCTGTCTGCAAAGCCCTCATAATGCTGTCGTGCCAGTATTTCAGTAGGTGCCATCATCACAGCCTGGTATCCGCTGCGAACAGCCTTGTACATCGCAAGTTCAGCCACGGCAGTCTTGCCTGATCCAACATCTCCCTGCACCAGACGGTTCATCATATCGCTGCTCTCGAGATCCTGCATTATCTCATCGACACATCTTTGCTGAGCTCCTGTCAAAGGATATGGCATGGACTCCAGATACGGCGTTATATCGGCATCCTTCGAAAATGCTATGCCGCTGCCTGCCTCCTTCATATTGTGCCTTGCGGCAAACAGCCCCGCCTGCAGTACCAGCAGTTCATCGAAAATCAGTCTGTACCTTGCTTCGAGCAGTTTCTGTTTTTCTTTTGGAAAATGTATGTTCTCAAGCGCATATGCTTCTGAACACAGTCTGTTTGACTTGCGGTACTCTTCCGTCAGTATGTCCTCAGCTTTGCTCCAGAGCTCCATTAGTCCTGACTGCCACGATCTCATTTCACGCTGTGTTATTCCTTTTGTCAGCGGATATACCGGCAGTATGCCCCTTTCGGCATCTTTTTCCGGGCAGAATTCAGGCTGCGGCATGCGGATCTGACCGTTGTATACGTTAGGTTTACCATAAAACACATACTGTCCACCTCTCATGAACGTGTCTTTAAGATACCTGCCATTGAAGAAAACGCATTCCAAAGCACCAGTACCGTCTTCAGCGATCACTTTAAGCATGCTCCGGCCTTTCCTTGATCTGCCGCTCTGCTCTGTCATAACGACCTTTGCTCTGACCGCAGCTGTTTCACCTTCTTTCAGCGCAGATATATCTGTATAATGCCGCCGGTCCTCGTAATCCCTTGGAAAAAGCAGCATCATATCCTCAAGCGTTCTGATACCCAGCCTTGCCAGTGCCTCTGCTTTTTTCGGTCCTATACCTTTGATACTTGTAACAGGATCATGGAGCTCCATCACCTGCTCACCTCGATATGACGCTTTGCGATGTTCCTTGATACTGTCCCCGTGACACGGACAGTTACTTTTGAAGGCTTTCTTCCCAGCATCTTTTCTGTGTACTCATATATATAGTCTATTATCCTGCTTGTCGTTTTTTTGATACTCGTACCGAAATGCACGATTATCGATACGGTGATATCGAGTCCGTCTTCACCGTCCGAAAACTGTATACTGCCGGATTCCTCGTCGTAAAGGTTCATCTTTGATGCTATCCCCGGGACCATGTTCTTGTATTTACCACGGTAATTGAGCAGTTCTGCCTTTCCTCCGCAGGATTCCACAGCCTCTGTGACTATCCTGTATACTACATTTTCGTTAACAAGTATATCTCCCAGTTTCGTCTCTTTTCTGAACAATTTTATTCTCCTGTTCATATCATTCAATTGACAAATACTTTTGTTCTAACAGATATTATACAACATTTCACTGTTAAAAAACATATACTAAATACGGATCGGAGTGATTGCCATGAACAGAAACAGTTACAAATGCTATCCCCAGAAGAAAAAGAAAAAAAGAAGATGCCGAAGCAGCGGTATAGGTGCAGTGCTTGTCGCACTGGGACTGGTCACAGTGTTCATGCTGATACTGCCTCTGGAATGCTGGGTGATACTTATGTGCGCAGTCCTTATGATATGCGGTTTCATGCTTATCAAAAGCAGCCGCTGAAACAGCGGCTGCCCTGTACTTTGCAGGATTATGAGACCGTTGTCTACTCGGTCATTTTCTCCTGTTTTACTTTCTTGTCTATGATGTGCCTTGACGCCAGCTCTCTGTGGACGTCCTCTACACTTATACCCATCTGAACCATCATCACCAT
>CAKQUI010000165.1 GCA_934277495.1 uncultured Clostridia bacterium
CCGGTACTGTCGGAAGGCAAAGGCGGAGCTCACAAGATCCAGGGCATCGGAGCAGGTTTCGTACCTGATGTACTGAACACTAAAGTATACGACGAGATCCTCAAGGCAGAAAATGAATCAGCTTTCGAATATGCCAAACTCCTGGCAAAACACGAAGGTATCCTGGTAGGTATCTCATCAGGAGCAGCGCTCTGGGGTGCAGTAGAGCTTGCAAAGCGTCCTGAGAACGAAGGCAAGACTATCGTGGCACTGCTGCCGGATACAGGCGACAGATACTACTCGACGCCACTGTTCACAGAGCAGTAAGAATGTAAAGACCAGCCGCATATATGAGCGGTCAGGATCTGAGCTTAACATAATGTAAATCCTCTTAATTGCAATGATAAGGCAATACACACATACACAGGAAACCTCCGGGTACGCATGACCGGAGGTTTTTCTGTATTCCTGCAGACAGGCAGAGCCGAAAAAGATCGCAGCTCTGGCAGTAAGTGCGGCGGCATTGGCAGCGTGCCTGTACCTTTTTGCAGGGAAGCCGGAGTTTCTGTCCTGGTGGACCAGACGTGAGCTGATGTCGCTGTGTCTTTTTTAAGAAAGCAGGCACAGAAAGTCTGATAGATATCAGCTCAGTGGTGGCAAGGCTTATGTGAGAGCTGAAACATCCCGACGAATATCTGATGTTCCGTGCAAAGGTTGAAAAACCGAGAAAGCATTCGGCGGATATCCCGGAAAAGCCCCGTTCCATATTCGTGACGAGCGAGAGCAGACTTTCCATGCTGATGCGCCCCTGCCTTAACGGCGAGAAAAGCTTCAGAGTGTTTTTCATGAGAGGCGATGACGTCGTCATGGCCATCGAAAAGTCACGTAACGCAGAGCAGCTGCAAATCTTCTGCAGCAGCGAAAGAAGCAGCACCGTACCGGAGATCCTGGACCGCTGGGCAGAGAAAGCAAGCTATGGACATTATGAGCTGGGCGAGTAGGATGATCGGTGACATAAAAAGGACGAAAACGAAAGATTACAGGCCGATAACGACCCATTTTCACGGAGGAACAGCAAGACTGCATAGCTATGAAAGCCGTTAGGTCGGCAGAAGGGACGAAATAAAGGGAAAGATACGCAAAAACGTTCCAATGAGCCTCGCCGGGACACGAAAAGGTGCCAGCTGCACAGCTTAACACCAGCAAAAGGGTCGAAATCCGCAGGAATCAAAGCAAAAACGACCCATTGTTCTGAGGCAGCGTTACGATGTTCAGATCTCCTGGCCTGATTCACCGATATCATCGGTGGTGAACAGGTATGCAGCGGAGCCGTCTTTATCGAGGTCGAAGCTCTGCTTTTCCTTGTCGTTCACAGTCATTACAGTTTTTTTCGCTTTGCCGGTGCTGGCTATGCATATCAGTATCGGCTCATTTTTACCGGTGCCGTTGTATACGAAGACGATCTGATCATTAATACGGTCGAACTTAGAATTTATGATCTCAAAGGTATTCTTATCGGTCTTATGGAGAAGGGCGTAACCTATATAACCTTCGGAATCTTCAAAAGCATCGAGCTTGTAATTCCTGTATTCAGCTGAATCGACCAGATGAATGTCTTCACATTCATTGAGCTCAGAAACCTTGTCGAGCAGTTCTTTTTCTGTACCGATACTGTTGTCCGATGATCTGCAGGACGACAGGACCAGCAGCAACGCAACCATCGAGATGGCTATGATGTTTTTCATCTTTTTCATGATCTTACCTCCGGGAATATCATATGACTAAAGCTTTTGTGAATCGAGCGGGATCTTTCGAAAAATGTATCTGCCGATGCATATCCCGACAATGTACAGCAGGCAGTCGAATGTATCGAAGAAACCCAGTTTGAAAATATACTGAGTTGCCTCAAGTATCAATGAAACACCTGCACCAGCGGAGAGCGTGACAGGTATGCTGCTGCTCTTGAAAAAGTATCCGGCAGGAATGAATATCAGGATGTTCAATACACTTTGAAGGAGCATCTCACGATCAGATAATGCATCTGAAAATCCGGTCAGTGGATCCAGGACAAGAAAGCTTTCGTAAGCATGCCTGCCGAACAGCGAAGCCAGCAAAATGATGAGATACGTCAGCATCAGGCAGCCGAACAGCATCCTGGATATTTTCCCGTTGATTATCCTCTGAAGGATGACAACGAAAAACAATATCGTAAAAACCAGTGTAGAATACAGCACCAGAGGATATACGATCCCCTGGGTACCGAAAAGTACCGGTATGATCTCTGAAAAAATCTGTAATGTCAGTATATATCCCACCGGAATACCAAGAATGAACGGCAGGGCTGTTTTTATATATTTCAAGATCTAGATATTTCCTTTCTGTCGTGACCAGTGAGTGGCAGAGGCTATTTATCCGCAGGCATAATGAGCTCCTTGCTGTAGTATGGCAGCGACATGGTGTTGAGATCTGCATCTATGAAATAGATGCTTTTGTATGACGGGATGACCTTGCCGTAAAGCTTGCTACCCACGTAAAGTCCGTAATAACCGTCGTCTGTCTCTTCGATTTTGCCGGATGCGATCTCTTTGTTGTCTCTGAAATAGCAGAAACTGTTCTCACTGTCATCGTAAGCGATAGACAGATACGTGGTATTCAGCTGGTCGTCGACATGGTATGTACCGCTCAGCCTGTCGTTTTCCTCAGCCGCAGAGACATAGCAGTGATAGCAGAAAGAAACCAGTGCGAGTGCTGCTGCCAGTACGATCAGTGCCAGTATCAGTAACTTGTTTGCAGATACTTTCTTTGCATTTGTTTTATCCATTTCAGATACCTCCTTCTCTTTACTATATATAACATCCGGAATCACGGGATGTTACAGTTGATTTTAGCGGATCTCTGCTGCTTTACTATTATAATTACTGCAGCTGCGATGATAAAAATATGAGGTATGAATATAGTCAGGTCTCTCCATCCAGTCATTGCAATCAGAGAGACTGTCGATGCTATCGTTGACAACACATATGGCAGGCAGATCACGCATCTTCCGATGATATTTTTATACGCTGCCAGATGGATCAGCATGGCTGC
>CAKQUI010000166.1 GCA_934277495.1 uncultured Clostridia bacterium
CAGACGACTCCGGGTCTGATAATCTGCGTAGTATGTCCGATCATAATACTTGTGGCCTACGATATCATCCGCCGCAGGATCTATGAAAAAGGCAGGAAAAGAGACGAAGACGAGCTGCGTGCAGAGCTTGAAAAGCTCAGAGCAAATGCAGATAAAGGAGCCGGAACTGCAGGCCATCCGGCAGATGACGAAGATCAGAACCGGTAATGCCACGCCGGAAATGATATATTTATTGGATCGTATTCCCGGAGACCCGGGAACGCTCCTGATTGTTCCGTTCATCGGAATATTGGGGAGTCCGTCTGACGGAACCACGAGGAGCTTTCCCGAAACCACAGAGGATACGAGAAAGGAGAAGAAAGAAATGAAAAAGAACAAAATGATGAGAGCAGCATCAGCACTGCTGGTACTTACACTGCTGTCAGTATGCGTGATCTCAGGAACATTTGCGAAGTATGTTACTTCTGTAAGTGGAAATGATGAAGCAAGAGTAGCTAAGTGGGGCTTCACACAGGCAAGCATCAGCCTGGATGGTCTGTTTAAAGATGCATACGATACTACCGTTAAGAGCTCAGATGGAGCAGCTGTTATTGCCCCTGGAACTACGGGTTCAAAAACATTTGACTTTACTTATGGTGGAAACGGCACAGCTCCAGAAGTTTCATATACTTTCGATGTAAGCACAGATGGCAGCACTATTGCTGACGACATCAAAGCAAATACGAACATACAGTGGAAGCTGGACAACGGTACATATGGTACATGGGATGATATGATAGCTGCAATAGAAGCACTGTCAGGTGATAAATCAGGCACTAAGACATATGGACCAAACGAACTCCCAACTGCGTTCAAAGACAAGGGTGCTAACACTCACACTATTTCATGGCAGTGGCTGATTGATGATGGCTCAGAAACTAAAGATGCAGCAGATAATGATCAGAATGTAACAGATACTAATATGGGCAACAAGACAGATTTAGATCAGGTTAAGATCGTTGTAAGCATCAAGGCAACTCAGATCGACTAATCAACAGGCGTAGCATGAACTACGGCATCAGCCGCATGTTCTCATTCACCGCATCTGTCTGGTGGCAGGGCAGGTGCGGTGGATAAATTTTTTCATGTTAAGTTTCCCGGTTTTTAAGGAGTACGGTCTTTACATGCTGGAACGGCAGTGAAGGCGCAGACCGTTTTTCTTAAAGCCCGGGTGGCAGGGACATCAGGTCCGCAGTTTTAACAGGAGCATGCACAGATCTTGCGTGCAGGGAGGTAACAGATGCAGGGAGCAGCTTCCGGCAGGAAAAAGAGAATAAGATACAGCAGCATACTCTGGATGCTGGCAGGAGTGCTCGTAGTGATGGTATCCACCACACTGGCAGTTGCAGCAGGCACCTACCTGACAAGATACTCCGATGTGGAGGACTGCGTCATAAGCCTCGACAGAGGATATGTCAGCCTGGGAGAAGGCAGTCTTTCCCGTGCCTCAGCAGGCATCACAGGTACAGCCTCCCAGACATCTGCAAAGACGGCAAAGGCATCGGACTTCAAAGTCTCAGACGACAGCAAACTGTGGAGCACAGACACGAAGGTGGACATTTTCCATGTCAGCTACAAAGGCGGAACAGGCGAGATCACCGTGGAAAGCGGAGACACTGACAAAGTCATAGCACCGGGGACAGACGGGAAGTTCGACTTTACGCTGAAAAACACCGGCAGCAGACCTGCAGACTACAAAGTCTGGGTGGAGACAGACTGGAACGGCGGAGAGCTGAGCCTGCCTGTCATGACGAGGATGCACGGCAGCAAGGGCTGGCTGGCAGGAGATGAGGACACCTGGGGCGATGCCTCAGCCATCGACGGAGCCGCTGAGACATCGAAACTCGAAGCAGGCCGCAGCGCAGGCTACAGCATATACTGGCAGTGGCCTTTCGAAAGCGGAGACGATGGATACGACACGCTTCTCGGCGACACAGCCGCAGATCGTGATCTTGAATACACCATCACGATACACACGCTGGCCACAGCCACAGACGAGGCTCCGGCACCTGATACGAATGGAAACGGTTCGAAGACCGGGGACGACTCACACATGCTGGTATGGGTCATCGTACTTGCAGCAGCAGCAGTATGCCTGGTAGTGCTGCTGGCAGCCGGAAGGCGAAAGAAAGACGAAGACGAAGAGGACAGGCGGCAGGAATGATATCCTGCACCGCCGGACATATATATGAGCAGAACAGATAAAAAAAGATACAGCAGAAAAGGCGTCATGGTCCGCAGGATACTGCTGGCAGTGCTGGGACTGATACTGGGCGGCAGCATTTACATGGTGAACGCCCACCTGATAACAGGAAACCAGCTGCCCATGCCTTTCGGATACGGCATGGCAAGCGTCCAGTCAGGAAGCATGGAACCCACCTTTGCAAAAGGAGCGCTGCTTTTCGTGAAAAAGCAGGCGGAAGATGAGAAGGTGGAGACCGGCAGCATCGTAGTGTACCAGTCAGGCAGCGAACTGATCGTCCACAGAGTCATATCGGCAAAAGGCGATACAGTGGTGACACAGGGCGATGCCAACGATACAGCAGACCAGCCCTTTGACAGGAGCCAGATAAAAGGCAGAGTGCTTTTCTGGATACCGCATCTTGGGACAGTGACGGACATGCTCCGCACACCTGCAGGCATCGTGCTGATACTGATAGCCGCATTCCTGCTGGTGGAACTTTCCTTCAGGAGACAGCGCAGAGCAGAGGAAGACGACCTCGAAGCAATGCGTGAGGAGATAAGGCGGCTCAGAGAAGAAAGCGGGCAGGACCCGGGCAGAAAGTAACGGATGACAGAGAGGAGGCTGACACGTGCAGCACAGACTTGAAAAGAAAAACAAAGCACTGATAACAGCAGCCATACTGCTGGTGCTGGCGTTAGTCAGTTTCATGTGCATACGCAGCCTGATAGCAGGCTACAAAGCAGAAACCGGCAGCAGCGACGACGCACGGGTGGCAGTGTTC
>CAKQUI010000167.1 GCA_934277495.1 uncultured Clostridia bacterium
GAGAAGGATGACAAGGGCAACTACATCCACAGAGAGCGTTACTCAGGTTCATGCTCAAGAAGATTTTATGTAGGCGATATCAGTGAAGCCGATATCAAGGCTTCGTTCAAGGACGGTACACTGCATCTTGAGATACCTAAGGAAGAGCCTAAGAAACTGGAGGAACAGAAGAAACTGATTTCCATCGAATAATACAGATCACAGGAAACGATGATAACTGCCGGGAGCTGAGACTTCCGGCAGACCACGAAGCGGGGCGTGCATATGCACGCCCTGTTTTTTTTTAGTTATAAATAAATCCGATGCAGGTGTGTATTTTCACAGCAGACGGCAGATAATAATCCACAGGAGGGACGATTTATGGATGATATGAATGTGAACAGTAAGCAGTTTGCAGAGCTTCTGCACGGTGACAAGCCTGTGCTCGCGGATTTCTGGGCGCCGTGGTGTGTCCACTGCAGGAAGATAGAGACCATATACAGGGATATCGCTGAGGAATACGCAGGTCGTATAGAAACTGTAAAGATAAATGTCGATGAGGAAGTCAGGCTGACGCAGCAGGAAAATGTGGATGTGATACCGACGCTGAAGCTTTTCATCGATGGAAAGGAAACAGCCAGGCTCACGGCACCTGGATCGAAGGCGCAGATAGACGCTTTTATCGCATCCGGCCTGGGCAGCAGATGACAGCGTGATATAAAGGGGAATGGGTAGTATGGAAAAGATATATGATATGGTGATAGTCGGAGGCGGCCCGGCAGGATACACGGCTGCACTTTATGCAGCCAGGGCAGGTCTTGACGCTGTAGTGCTGGAAAAGCTTTCCGCAGGGGGACAGATGGCGCTGTCACAGCAGCTTGACAATTATCCGGGATTCGAAGAAGGGATAGAAGGCTTTTTCCTTGCTGAAAAAATGCAACAGGGGGCGGAGCGTTTCGGTGCGGAAACAAAGATAGCTGAGGTCACAGAAATACATCTTGCAGAAGAACCGAAAAGGATAGTCACAAGTGAAGGGGTGTTTTACAGCAGGACTGTAGTCTTTGCAACGGGTGCGGATCCGAAAAAACTCGGCATACCGGGAGAAGACAGATTTTCAGGAAAAGGTATCAGCTACTGCGCTGTATGCGACGGTATGTTCTGCGAAGACATGACTGCTGTAGTCATCGGAGGCGGAAACTCTGCGGCAGCAGATGCGATGCTGCTTTCGAGGATAGCAGAAAAAGTCATACTGATAAACCGTACAGACAGTCTCAGCGCTACAAAGATATACCACGAGCCTCTGATGAAAACAGAAACCATAGAGATCATATGGAATTCAGCTGCAGAAGAGTTCATCGGAGACGATAGACTCGAAAGCGTCCGGATAAAAAATTCCCTTACAGGTGAAGAAAGCATTATATGCTGCAACAGAGTATTCATCAGCATAGGCAGGAAGCCTGCGACAGAACTGGTCCAGGGACAGCTGCAGCTTGACAGCAGCGGATATATCACGGCAGGAGAAAGCACGGAGACGGATATACCCGGTGTTTTTGCTGTGGGCGACGTCAGGACGAAGCCGCTCAGGCAGGTGGTGACAGCAATAGCCGACGGCGCTGTTGCGGTATATTATGCAGAAAAATATCTGACATCGCATTGATAAACAGGTGAGGAACCTTTAAAATAGTATCTGTGAACAAAAACATCAGGAGAGATGACAGACAGATATGAACAACGACGATATGAAATATATACTGACCATCGACATGGGGACAACTGCTTTCAAGGCGGCGGTGTTCGACTGCGAAGGCAGGGAAGCAGGAAGCGCTACAGAGGAGTATCAGATACAGACGCCACGGCCGGGATGGGCGGAAATGGACCCTGAAAAGTATACAGAGCTTTTCAAAGCAGCTGTTTCCGGGGCTGTAAAGAATGCTGGGATATCCCGGGAGGACATACTGACTCTGGGGATATCCTGCCAGGGCGAGACAAGTGTTTTCCTCGACAGTGACAGCAGACCGCTGAGACCGGCGATAATCTGGTGCGACACCAGGGCTCTGCAGGAGGCTGAGGAGATAGTTGACGCCTTTGGCAGCACTACGATCCAGCATCATACAGGACAGGTAGGCTGCGATGCTCTGTGGCCGGGAGCAAAGCTCATATGGCTCAGGAAGAACGAGCCCGAGATCTTCAGGAATATCGCACATATACTGCAGCTCAACGGATATTTTGCATATCTTCTTACAGGTAAGATGGCTGAGGACGACTCGATGCTGGGAAGTTCCATCTACTGGAATATCAGAACGAGACAGTACTGGGACGAGATGCTGGAGTATATAGGTATAACAAAGGCACAGCTTCCGCAGATAGTGAGACCCGGTTCCATCGTCGGACAGATAACGAAAGATGCAGCAGCGGAATTCGGCCTGCCGGAGACTATGACTGTGAACATCGGAGGCAGCGATCTTGCCTGCGGACCGGTGGGGACAGGGGCGATACATCCCGGCTGTTTTTCAGACAGTACAGGCTCGTCACTGTGCACGATGGCTATGGCGGATCATATCGTCCTGGACCCGGCAAAACAGATGCCCTGCTACTGCAGTGTGCTGGAAGACATATATATGGTACATGCGTACTCCACAGGCGGCATGTATATGAAATGGTTCAGAGACACTTTCGGCGAGATGGAGCTCATCAGAGAAGGGGACGGAGGCATGAACGCCTTCGATCAGCTGGACATGATGGCTGACGGTGTGCCGGCAGGTTCAGAGGGACTGATCGCACTGCCGCATCTTCAGGGATCAGGGCCGCCGGATCTCGACGCCAGTGCAAGAGCCTGCTTTTTCGGCATGACGATAGCGCACAGCAAGGAGCATTTCGTGCGGGCCATCATGGAGAGCGTGGTGATGGTGCTGTGCAGGATCATAGAAACAACAGAATCCATGGGGATCAGTGTTGACCGCATAATCAGTTTCGGAGGCGGAGCACT
>CAKQUI010000168.1 GCA_934277495.1 uncultured Clostridia bacterium
AAGAAAACTGCCGTGAATGCGAACACGTAAAACGCCAGGAACCTGCTGAGGAACCTGCTCCGGCAGCATATGTAAAGAATCACCGGAAGACCTGTAACAAGGGCAAGGGTGAGCCCCCGGCCCACCGGATCCGGAAACATGGAAAAGAAGGTGGACCAGCACCCCACCGAAAGACAGAGTATCAGCAGAAGCTCGAAAGCTATCCTGCGACCTCTCTTTTCCGGCAGGTCGTCTGTCACCTGTTTCAGATCCATCGTTGTATTTATTTTTCGTTTTCCGATAAGATTCATATTTTCCCTGCTCATATATTATCTTTGAAACTTCGTCTGCCGTTGTCACACGATGATCTCCGGCATACCGTTTCGTATCTCTTCTGCAGTCACCTGCATGATGCCGCTGTCTTCAGCCTTCCCGTCAGCGCTGTGACAGACATGTATCGTCCTCACAGGCTGAGATACGCTGATCTCAGCTATGGTCCCCTCGTCGGGGCAGCTCGTCAGATAGACAAGCGTTGTCCTGGGATTCCTGTACTGACTTTCCATGTAGTACCCCAGGGCAGCATCCGGTTTGTCGCCGGCGTAGCACTGCAGCATCCCGGCTGCAGCAAGCTCGAACTCCTCGAACCCTGTTATCTCGCAGATGTGGAACACACTCTCTCCTGCGTCGAACCACGCCATATTGTGGTCTATGCCCTGCTCCAGCATCCCTCTGGAAAGTGAAAAGAAAAGTTCCAGCTGGGCGTCTGTTATCTCCTCGTCGCCCCTTGTCATATCCAGCATCAGTATCACTGAAAAATTCAGCGGCAGACTGAACTCCCTGAGTATGGTCCTGTCCAGCTTGGATGAAAGTTTCCAGTGTATCTTGCGGACTTCGTCCCCTGGCACATACTCCCTGACAGCAAACAGTTCGCTGACGTCGCTTCCGGGTTTTTCCGGGGCGTAGCGGCTGCTGTCTCCCATGGTCTCTATGGGACGCTCCATGGAAACGAGCACATCTCTGAACTCCGGATACACCACGCACTCCTGAAGCGGCAGATCCTTTTTCCTCATGGTGAAAAGACCCAGCGCATCATATATGCGTATCCTGCATGTATCCACCGTGATCAGGCCTGCTCTGGCGCCGGTGAGCTTCAGATCTGCACTGACGCTTTTCCTGCCTCCCGCAGCTGCAGAAACTTTCCTCCTGCGTACAGCGCCTGTCAGCTGGTTCTCAAGTTTTACTTCGAAAGTTATCCTGGCAGCCGGCAGCCTGCTGCTGTTTTTTATGCTGTAGCGGAAAACTGCGCTCTGCTTCTCGCAGGAAGCCGGGACCTCTGCCGATATACTGACTCCCTTTGCAGAAACCAGCATCAGTGCCAGCGATATCAGCGGCAGCACCACTGTAAGCGCCAGCAGCATCAGCGTATAATAAGTATTCGTGAATATATATATCCCTGCGGCGGCTAAAAGCAGCAGTATGTAGAACACACGGTTGCCTGCCATCCTACTCCGCCTTCCCATCTGCTATAGCAGGAGGCTTCACATCGCCGAGTATCTTTTTCAGCACATCGGCTTCAGTCTCCTTGCGTATCCTTGCCCTGGCAGTGAGCACCAGCCTGTGGCTGCACACATCTATGAACACGCTGCTGATATCCTGCGGTATGACATGATCCCTGCCGTCCATCAGTGCCGAAGCCTTTGCCATCTGCACCAGTGCCAGCACCGCACGGGGACTTGCCCCCTGCTCCACTGCTTCGGCAGATCTTGTAGCCTCGCAGAGCCTTGCTGCATACATGATGACTTCATCCTTTATCTTCACATGCTCAGCCACCTGCTTCATGGTCCTGATGTGCGACGCTCCTGCCAGCGGTCTCACAGTATCCACAGGGTTCCTGCCCTGTCTCTGCCTGATGATATCCACCTGACTCTCAAGGTCGGGATATCCCATGGAAAGTCTCACCATGAATCTGTCCAGCTGCGAGTCCGGCAGCTTCTGCGTGCCTGCGCTGCTCAGCGGGTTCTGTGTCGCTATACATATGAACGGGTCCGGAGTCCTGTGAGTGACGCCGTCTACAGTGACGCCGCCTTCTTCCATGACCTCCAGCAGCGCTGCCTGTGTCTTGGCTGATGTCCTGTTTATCTCGTCAGCCAGGAAAAGATTGCAGAGCGCTGCTCCCGGCTTGTATTCCAGTCCTCCCGTCTCCCTGTTGTAGACGCTGAAACCTGTTATGTCGCTGGCCATAGTATCCGGAGTGAACTGCATACGTCTGTAGTCCAGGTTCAGCACTCTGGAAAGACCCAGCGCCAGCGTTGTCTTTCCCACTCCCGGCACATCCTCCAGCAGGATGTGACCTCCTGCCAGTATAGTCATAAGGGCCTTTTTCAGTATGTCGTCCTTGCCGACGATGACCTTTTTCATCTCGTTTATTATCATCTGAGATGCCTTCTGCATCTCGGACGCTGTATTTTTACGTGTTTCTCTGTTGTTTTCCATAAGTTTATCTTTTTCCATCGCTGCGCTTCCTCCTGAAGCTGTCCCTATTTCACAGGTGAATTGGACACTCTCATACCTTCTCCTGACAGTATCTTTTTTATGGTCTTTTTATCCAGGTCCAGACCGAAATATTCTTTATAGTAGTCGCTGACGTATTTCTCCATGTCGAATCCGCTGAACTTGTCAGGATAGAAGGTATACGCCACTGCCAGCACTCCCATGTGAGCCTCCATGCTGCCGGGATGACACCACCTCGTAGCTCCAACCGGCAGTGTGTAGACTTTTTTGTTTTTTACTGCCGAAAGGCCTTTCCACTTGGTGTCGCTGAGTATGTATTCCGTCACTGATGATTCGTTGTTTATCATGGCGTCCGGATCCCAGTTGTATATCTCCTCAAGGGTGACGTAGGCGTTCTTGCCGTCTGCCACTGT
>CAKQUI010000169.1 GCA_934277495.1 uncultured Clostridia bacterium
TTGTTTATCATGGCGTCCGGATCCCAGTTGTATATCTCCTCAAGGGTGACGTAGGCGTTCTTGCCGTCTGCCACTGTACCTTTGTCCACTGATATGTCACGGACCTTCGCCCTGTTCATTATCTCTCCGCAGATGGAATCTTCCGGGTCGGTCCTGGTGGCTTCGTTGACCGAATGATACACCGACGGCTCGTCCTCTTTGCTCACATCCGCCAGCCTCTCATCCACCATTTCAAGAGTATCATCGAAAAACTCGTTGTAGCTTTCTGCCTGCTCCTCTTTACCGAAAATATCCCCGGCCACCTCCACAGCGTTTTTCAGCTCGTCCATGTTCGTGTAGTCTATGACTGCGTACGGGATGCCGGCCTCGTCCAGCTTTTCAAGCTCTCCGGGACTCTGTGAAAGAGAATAACTTATCAGCGCCAGATCTGTCTTCGTCCGCAGTAGCTCCTCTGTATTGATGCTGCCTTCCTGATGCGGAGTCGCAGTATCTGTTATCTCAGGATACTTCATCTGCATCAGCACGTCCGACTTGACTCCGTTGGGGCAGCCCACGATCTTGTCCTGCTCGTCCAGCATCGCCATCATATGCGCCGCTGTAGCATAAAGGCACGCCACACGCTGCGGGTCCTCCGGTACCTCTGCTTTCCTGCCGCTGCAGTCCGTCACTGTCTTCATTGCTGTGCTGTCTGCACCCTGTCCGCTGCCGCAGCCTGCCATCACGATGCATGTGGATACCGCTATCATCACTGCCAGTATCACCGGCAGGACACGTTTCATATCGGATCTGTTCCTGTTTTCTGCCGTTCTTCTCATTTTTCCTCCCGGGCTCTGCGCCCGCTTTCCCGGCCTTTTCCGGTATCTGTTACAACTGCTGTTTCTGCCTGTAAAGCGGCAGTATATATTTCCTCTGACCTGTGCGGTCAGTCACTATCTCCGTCACTATCTGGAAAGTCTCTTCCAGGACTTCCGGTATCAGTATCTCTGAAGGCGTCCCTGTCCTGCTGAATCCTTTTCCTGACGCCAGCGCCACCCTCACAGGCACGCCTGCGTTCTCAAGGTAGTAGGCCTGGTTCAGGAAGTGCGTCGCCATTATCACGGAAAGTCTTCTTTCCTTCACAAGCTCCGTAATGACCTCCATGACTCTCATCTCATGAGTGAAGTCGAGGTGCGCCGTGGGTTCGTCCATCACCAGCAGTCCCGACTGCTGCGCTACGGCCCTGGCTATTATCACAAGCTGCAGTTCACCTCCCGACAGCTGAGTGTACTGCCGGTCCTCGAAACCGGAAAGCCCCACCTGCCTGAGAGCATCCCTTGCGATGTCCTTTTCCTTTTCTCCCGGTGGAGAAAACATCCTTGCTGCGTATGTCCTGCCCATGGTGACTACGTCGAGCACTGTATATCCGAAGGTGGTCTTGTGTCCCTGAGGCACATATGCCACATGCTCCGCCAGCTCTTTGGCTTTCATGGTCCTGATGTCCCTGCCGCCTGCCAGTATACAGCCGTGGCCCGGCTTCTGCAGCCCCAGTATGCAGTCTATCAGCGTGGATTTGCCGCATCCGTTAGGGCCTACTATGCAAAGGACTTCGCCTCTGTCCACCGACAGGTTTACGTTTTCGAATATCATCCTGCTGCCATCGTATGAAAAGGCAGCATCTCTGACTTCCAGCATCTTTTTGTCTGTCATATCACCATCCGCCTCCCTTTGTCTTTTTCAGAAGATATATGAAGAAAGGTCCGCCTACGATGGCTGTCACTATACCCAGCGGCAGCTCTGCTCCCGTAATAGTCCTGCATATGGTGTCCACGAATATCATGAAGCACGCCCCTGCTGAGACTGACGCAGGCAGCAGCCATTTGTTGTCCGCACCGATCATCATCCTGCACATGTGAGGCACCACGAGACCTACCCAGCCTACTACGCCACTGACGCATACAGCTCCTGCTGTTGCCAGCGTAGCGAAAGCTATTATCACGGCTTTGTTGAGTCCAACATCTATCCCCAGTGTCCTGGCTTCTCTGTCGCCCATGGAAAGCACGTTGAGCCGCCAGCGCATCAGCATCATGCCTGCTATACCGATGAGCATAGGCACCGATGAGTATATGAGAGTCTTCGTCTCGGTGGAGCCCATGCCGCCCATCAGCCAGAAAGTTATGGCAGGCAGCTGACTGTAGGGGTCTGCCACATATTTTATCAGTGACAGCAGCGCCGAGAATATGGACTGTACTATGGTACCGCCCAGCACCAGCGTTATAGTCGGGTTGCCTCCGCTGATCTTTCCAACAAGATATGACAGTATCACTGCCAGTATGCCGAAGGCAAAGGAAAATACCGACGTCATCACCATGCTGTTGAATATGATTATGGAAAGTGCTGCGCCGAATCCTGCGCCGTTTGACACACCCAGCATACCGCTGGAAACAAGGGGATTCCTGAAAAGCCCCTGGAAACACGCTCCGCTGACTGCAAGGCTGGCTCCTGTCAGAAGCCCCTGCACCGCCCGCTGCAGCCGCAGGTTCACCACCACGCCGTAGACAGTCCTGCTGACACCAAAATCGCTGCCTGTGACAAGCTGCGCTATGCTCTTTATCACGTCTGTCGGACTCACAGGAAACCTTCCGACACACATGCATCCGCAGAAAAACACCAGTGGCATGCAGACAAGCACGATTATCCTTATTAAGTTGTGGTTCTTCCTGTGCTCCGCTGTCACAAGATCCCTCCTGTCTGCTGCATTCTATCTTCCCTGTGCAGCCCTTTCGCTGACACATGTGAATCCGTCAGCCGTCCATCTCCTGTAAAGGCAGTTGAAACATGCCTTCTCTGTATCATCATAACATTCTTCGATGTCATTGTCCTGCTGAAAAT
>CAKQUI010000170.1 GCA_934277495.1 uncultured Clostridia bacterium
GATTATTTCATTTTTTCTGGCCATTATAGCCTCATATGATTTGTCCAGTGCCATTAGTTCTCATCTCCTCTCATGATTTTTTTCAGCTGCAGCTCTATCTGCAGAAGTTCAGGCTGAAAATCGCCGTAGTCGTGGATGTATCTTGGGTTTACGTCTACCAGGACACCTTTGTCCTTTCTGCCTGTTACTGTAACGATCTCGATTTCTTCTCCTACTGCTGCTTCTGTCTGAGCTAAACCTTTCACCCAGAGCTTGAGGTCACATGCCTGTGTATCTTCCGGTACCTGAGGTGCTCTGTGGCCTGCTTCTAAAACGACCTTTTCGATCTGTACCCAGTCGCCTTTTTTTGCTGTTTTCATCTGAGCGTCTCCTTTCTCTTCTTTGTTAGTTTAAATTGTTCTCGTTCCAAACTCTAAAATCATTTTATTTATATCTGTCAGATCTCTCTGATCTTACATTCGTCTTTTATCCATCATCATTTTTAGTTAAGTCCGGCCCATGTCAGCATGCGACCGGACTTAAGGAGTAATTTAAAGACCTGTCCGGAATATCCGCCGCTCCGTACTGTCCCTAAGCCAGCTGTTGATGCGTCATCCCTGCAGCTGCAAGCAAATCGTTATATGTTTCAGGGTGTTAATTGAGCATCTCGTAAGGGTTTCATTGTCAACTATGGTTGCTGCAGTCGATGACTGTTTTCACAGAATCAGTACACGGATATTGCTCCGGAATGTCAGTCGTTTTGCCTTATGATGATCTTTTCATTGTCCTTCGTGTAAAAACATTCTTTGCCGCTTCCGTCCAGCACGCCGTTTGCCGCTGCGACCAGTTTCCTGATCTCTTCATCTGAAGGTGGTTCCACATCTTCAAGTTCATAGGGTTTGCCCAGAGCCTTGTACTTGTTTACACCGAACTGGTGATACGGCAGCAGTTCATATTCCTTTACTGAAGGTATATCTTTTATAAATTCTGCGATACCACGGATGTTTTCCACGGAATCGTTCAGTCCCGGTATCACCGGAGTCCTGATAGTTATGTAGTCAACATGCTGTGCTATGAGTTTCAGGTTCTTGAGGATCAGCTCGTTGCCGCTGCCGGTGAGCTGCTCGTGCACTGCACTGTCTATATGCTTCACATCAAAGAATACATGATTGATATAAGGCAGTGCTTCCTTGAAAGTATTGTATGTACCCATACCGCATGTTTCTATCGCAGTATCTATACCGTTGTCCACGCACTTCTTAGCTATCTTTGCCAGATAATCAGGCTGTGTCAGCGGTTCTCCGCCCGAGAAGGTCACTCCGCCTCCCTTTATCGAATAGAATATGCGATCTCTTTCTATATGTCTGTAGATCTCATCGATCTCATATTCCTCTCCGACAGGATACTTGGCAGCCGCATAACATCTGTCAGTACATTTGAAGCACTTCTTGCAAAGCGTACGGTCTATCTTAGGTCCGTCTTCTGTCATCTTTATAGCCGATGCAGGACAGACTACCATGCATGCTCCGCAGCCTATACATTTCCCCGGCGATTCCATTATCTCCTTCTCATATGACTGGGACTCAGGATTCGCACACCATTTGCACCGAAGCGGGCATCCCTTGAAAAAAACAAGTGTCCTCAGACCGCTGCCATCATGTATAGAGCACTTCTGTATGTTGAATATCATTTCGGCTTACCTCCTCGTCGTGCCAATATATATCGCAAGTGCCGTGCCAAATACGCTGGCATAGTCGATTTTTTCGAAAGTTTTTTATCAAAAAAAGGTTTGCACCTCGGAAAATCGTTGAAATTTCAACATATATACCCTTTTTATATTTTAAAAAACATTTTTTATCACAAAATTCCGCTCTCCATTCCTGCTTATATATAAAATTTTCTGCGACATACTGGTATCGCTTTGCCAGCACGGTTTCATATTATGCGTTTATATTTTGACACACTTTTGCGTGTCAAAAAAGTTACGTTCTTCGTACGTGTGCTATATAAGTCACACCCTTTTGATTGCGTGTCATATTTGACACTTTTTCGTATTTTAAATCGTGTCATTTCTGACATGTGTCACGAAATTACCGCTTTTCAGCCGTTTTTTTCGTATATTTGCTATTTGGTCTGATTTTTGCATAATAAATATGTACAGAGCCGGTCTCCTCCGGGAACAGGCTCGACAAATCAACGATCATAAACATTACATACTTATTATGGAGGTTTTAAATGAGATTCAAAAAAATGTTCAGAACCATCGAGACCCACACTCTGGGTCATCCTACCCGTAATGTAGTTAGCGGATTCCGCCACATACCGGGCAAGACTATGGGCGAAAAGTTCACTTACATGAGAGACAACGAGGACTGGTTCCGCAAGATACTGGCATTCGAGCCAAGAGGCAGCGAGATCATGTCATGCACACTTGTGACTGAACCATGCACGCCGGGCACAGACGTAGGTATCCTCTACTTCGAAGCAAGCTGCTGGCTGCCTATGTGCGGTCACGACACCATCGGAGTTACTGTAGCGCTCATCGAAGCCGGTCTTGTATATGTACAGGAACCTGTTACTACTATCAAGCTGGATACTCCTGCCGGCGTTGTCACTGTCGATGCAAAGGTAAAGGACGGCGTAGTCGAAGAAGTTTCATTCCTCAATGCACCTGCACTGGTCCTCAACAGGAACGTTGAAGTCGACACTAAGGATTTCGGCAAGCTCACACTGGATATTTCATGGGGCGGCAACGTGTATGCAATACTGCCTGCTGAAAAAGTCGGCCTTACCATTGAGCCGCACAACACAAGCAAACTCATCGCAGCTGCACAGTCACTGGCCGAAGATATAAACAGCCAGGTGAAAGTCAGCCA
>CAKQUI010000171.1 GCA_934277495.1 uncultured Clostridia bacterium
AATCAACTGAGGCTTCGTCCCAGCCGGCGCCCTCCATATCCTGCTCTACATGGGAGCGGTCTTTCTGCTCAGCCATGGCAGATTCGAACCCTTCGATATCCACAGTGTATCCGGACTCTTCAAGGATCTCTCTTGTAAGGTCTATAGGGAATCCGTAAGTATCATGGAGCTTGAATGCTTTCTTTCCATCGAGGACTTTCTTTCCGTCTTTTTCGAGTTCGTCGATATATCCGTTTATTATCTTCATACCCTGATCTATAGTAGCTGAAAATCTGTCTTCTTCTGCAGATACGACTTTCTGTATCATGACACATCGTTTTTCAAGTTCAGGATATGCACCTGCAGACACATCTATAACCTTGGCGCAAAGCTGTGACAGGAATGGTCCCTCTATGCCGAGGATCCTGCCGTGTCTGGCAGCCCTTCTTATAAGTCTTCTCAGCACATACTCACGACCTTCGTTGCCCGGCGTTATGCCGTCTCCGATCATGAAGGTCATGGAACGCAGGTGGTCTGTGATTATCCTTATGGAAATATCTGTTTCCGCTTCGCCGTCTTTATATTCTACGCCTGAAACTCTTACGACTTCCTGGAGTATATACTGGATAGTATCCACATCGAAGATGGAATCCACGCCCTGCATAATGCAGGCCAGTCTTTCGATGCCCATACCTGTATCTATATTAGGATGAGCCAGGTCGGTATAGTTGCCTTCATCGTCTTTGCTGAACTGTGTGAATACATGGTTCCAGAATTCTACATATCTGTCGCAGTCACATCCCGGTTTACAGTCAGGATCACCGCAGCCGTATTTTTCACCTCTGTCGAAATATATTTCAGAACATGGACCGCACGGACCTGTACCGATCTCCCAGAAGTTGTCGTCCTTGCCAAGACGCACGATCCTCTCCTCAGGCATGCCGATGACATCTTTCCAGATGTTGTACGCCTGATCATCGTTCTCGTAGACTGTAGCCCAGAGCTTGTCTGTCGGCATCTTGAGCACCTGTGTGATGAACTCCCAGCCCCATGTCAGCGACTGCTCTTTGAAATAATCACCAAAGGAAAAACTTCCGAGCATTTCAAAGAATGTGCCGTGTCTCGATGTATGTCCTACATTTTCGATGTCGCCTGTCCTTATACACTTCTGACATGTGGTCATCCTCTTGCTTGGCGGTGTCTCCAGTCCGGAAAAATACGGCTTGAGCGGGGCCATTCCGGAATTTATAAGGAGCAGGCTCTTGTCGTTCTGAGGTATGAGCGGGA
The DNA here is from genome assembly GCA_934277495.1 of uncultured Clostridia bacterium. GTDB lineage: Bacteria > Bacillota > Clostridia > Peptostreptococcales > Anaerovoracaceae > Lentihominibacter. Next base: position 1,267 of record CAKQUI010000171.1, read on the forward strand.
AGCTCTGCCTTCTGTAATGCCCTTTCGATTCATAAAAGCTTAAAAATAACTCTCTGATTTTATTTAAACCCAGTTTTTCCATTGTGTGTTTCCTCCTAATTTTAACTTTAACATTATAGCAGAAAAACCCTTATATTTCAATATAAAAAGCCGTATACACAGTATCCTTGCGATGTTGTGTGTATACGGCTGATCGTCATATCATCCGCTGACATGAAAAAATATTTATCTGGCTTTGCTTTCACAGTAGATACATCTGTATATGCCGTTTTCTCTGTCGGTGAGCTTGAAGATATGAGGGATCTCCTGCTCCGTTGTAGTGATGCATCTTGGATTTTTGCATTTTATTACATCGACGATCTTTTCAGGAGGGTCTATATGCGTCCTCTTTGCAAGCTTTCCGTTTTCGATGAAATTTATAGTGATGCCGGGATCCACATATCCTATAGCGTCGAGATTTATGTCCATACGCTTGTCTATCTTGATGATATCCTTGCGTCCCATCTTGTCGCTTTCAGCGTTTTTTATAAGAGCTACCTGGCAGTCGTTGACCTGATCAAGTCTGAGTATCTTGTAAAGCTCCATGCCGTGTCCTGCCTTGATATGATCCAGTACGATGCCGTTTTCTATCTTGCCTATTATCATTTATTTCACCTCCAGAAGCTTGAGTATCAGAGCCATCCTGATGAATTTGCCGTTGAGTGCCTGTTCGAAATATGCGGCTCTCGGATCGTCGTCGATCTTCACTGAGATCTCGTTGACACGAGGCAGTGGATGGAGGATGCTGAGTGATTCCTTTGCATTGTGGAGTTTGTCAGGCGTGAGTATGTAGCTGTCCTTAAGTCTTATATAGTCCTGTTCGTTGAAGAATCGCTCTCTCTGTACTCTTGTCATGTAAAGGATATCGAGATCAGGCATTGCACCTTCAAGATCAGTGGTCTCGATGAATTCTATGTTGTTTTTCTCCAGTACTTCCTGCTTGATATAGCCTGGTATGTTCAGCTCATCAGGTGAGATGAGGACGAATTTCACGTTGTCATACCTTGACATGGCGCTGATCAGCGAGTGGACTGTTCTGCCGAATTTCAGGTCTCCGCAGAGTCCTATGGTCATGTTGTCCAGTCTGCCCTTCCTGCGGCTTATGGTAAGAAGGTCGGTAAGCGTCTGTGTCGGGTGATTGTGACCTCCATCTCCTGCATTGATTATAGGTACGATAGACTTTGCCGAAGCTACCAGCGGAGCACCTTCCTTAGGATGTCTCATAGCGATTATATCAGCGTATGAACCCACTACTCTTATAGTATCTGAAACACTTTCACCTTTGGCTGCAGATGAGCTCTGTGCTTCGGAGAACCCCAGTACATTACCCCCCAGCTCGTACATCGCTGCCTCGAAACTGAGTCTTGTCCTTGTCGATGGTTCGAAGAACAGAGTTGCAAGTTTTTTGCCGTGACACTTTTCACTGTATTTGTCAGGATGTGCGATTATGTCTTTGGCGGTCTCTATCATTGCATCGATTTCAGCTGTAGTAAGCTCCATTATATCGATCAGATGTTTCATATATATGTATCACTC
>CAKQUI010000172.1 GCA_934277495.1 uncultured Clostridia bacterium
CTTTGAATTTTCGTCGTAAAATGCCCCGAATTCATGGGTCACATGCTCCTGCTTCGCTGCCATGTATGTCCTCCCTGTTATTCTATGAACATCGCATCGCCGTAGCTGAAAAATCTGTACCGCTCTCTGATGGCTTCCTGATATACCTCCAGGATCTTCTCGCGGTCGTAAAGCGCCGAGATAAGCATCAGCAGTGTGGACTTCGGGAGATGGAAATTGGTTATCAGGCTGTCGATGATCCTGAACTCATATCCGGGATAAATGAATATCCCTGTGCTGTTCTCTCCGGATCTCACCTGCCAGCAGCCTTTCTCCTCATCGAAATATGCTGCACTCTCCACGGTCCTTGTGGATGTGGTGCCTACAGATATGACACGTCTTCCCTCTGCCTTGGCACGGTTTATTGTATCTGCCGTTTCCTCGTCTATATGATATTCCTCGAAATGCATGGAATGATCTTCGATATTCTCGCATTTCACAGGTCTGAATGTACCTATGCCTACATGCAAAGTTACATATGCCAGCTCCACGCCCTTTGCTTTTGTTTTTTCAAGAAGCTCCTCAGTAAAATGCAGTCCGGCTGTTGGTGCCGCTACTGAGCCTTCTTCCCTGCAGTATACAGTCTGGTATCTGTCCCTGTCTTCATTCTCGCTCTGACGTTCTATATACGGTGGCAGCGGCATACTGCCGATCTCTTCCAGTCTTTCCATGAAGATGCCGTCATAACTGAATTCCACTATCCTGGTACCGTCATTGCCGTAGTCAATGATATCTGCTTTCAGCAGAGGCTCTTCGCTGAACATGACACTGTCCCCCGGCTTGAGTCTCTTTCCCGGCCTCACCATGGTCTCCCAGCGGTCTCCTTCGATCCTCTTTATCAGCAGGAATTCTATCTTTGCACCGGTGCCTTCCTTGATACCGTAAAGTCTGGCAGGCAGGACTTTGGAATTGTTCAGGACCAGGCAGTCGCCTTCCTTCAGATACTCCAGTATATCGTAAAAATGTCTGTGTTCTGTCTTTCCTGTGTCCCTGTGCACCACAAGAAGTCTCGATGCGTCTCTTTTATCTGCCGGTTTCTGCGCGATCAGCTCCTCCGGCAGCTCGTAATCAAAATCATTTATATGCATTATCTGTTCTCCTGAATATCTGTCTGTTTGTCACCGTCGTGCTCTATCCCAAGATGTCTGTATGCCAGTTCCGATACCACACGTCCTTTCTGGGTCCTGTGCAGGAATCCTGCCTGTATCAGATACGGTTCGTAGACGTCTTCTATTGTCACACGTTCTTCTCCGATGGATGCCGCTATGGTATCTATCCCCACAGGGCCGCCTTTGAAACGCTGGATTATGGTCCTCAGTATCTCCCTGTCCAGACTTTCCAGGCCCATGGGATCCACGCCCAGTGCCTCCAGCGCTTTTCTCGTTATGTCTATATCTATATTGCCGTCGCCCTTTACCTGGGAAAAGTCCCGGACACGTTTCAGCATCCTGTTGGCAACTCTCGGCGTGCCTCTCGAACGCTTCGCCATCTCCTCCATGGACTGCTCGTCTGCCGTGACATCAAGTATGCCTGCGGAACGTCCTATGATCTTCATCAGTTCTTCTGTTGTGTAAAGTTCGAACTTGCAGCTCACTCCGAATCGGTCCCTTAAAGGAGCCGAAAGGCTGCCTGCCCTTGTTGTAGCGCCTATCAATGTGAACTTCGCTATGTCAAGACGTATGGACCTGGCTGACGGGCCCTTGCCTATGATTATGTCCAGTGCAAAATCCTCCATGGCGGAATACAGGACCTCTTCAACAGAGCGGTTCAGTCTGTGTATCTCGTCGATGAACAGCACATCGTTCTCATTGAGGTTCGTCAGTATCGCAGCCAGATCTCCGGCTCTTTCTATGGCAGGTCCTGATGTTATCCTGATGTCCACCCCCATCTCGTTTGCTATTATGCCGGCAAGGGTAGTCTTTCCCAGTCCCGGAGGACCGTAAAAAAGGACATGATCCAGCGGTTCGCCTCTCAGCTTGGCCGCTTCTATGAATATCTTCAGGTTCTCTGCCGCCTTTTTCTGTCCTATGTAATCATCGAGAGTCTGGGGACGCAGCGTGACTTCCGATCGCTCCTCGCCGTCTCCCAGCTCTGCTGCTGTTATTCTTTCTTCGTAGTCCATAAAATCTATCCTTTAAAACAAATTCTTCAGGGCACGTTTGATGTATTCCTCTGTGCTCAGATCTGTGTCCTTCACTCCTGCCAGCGCACTTGTGGCCTCTCCTCTTGAATATCCCAGCGCCACCAGAGCTGCTACTGCCTCTTCTCTGCCTGACGAAGCTGCTGCCGGTGCCTGTCCTTCAGCTGCAGCTTCTGCGGAAGGTGCTGTATCTCCTGCATCGAACTTGTCCTTCAGTTCCAGGACGATACGTTCTGCAGTCTTCTTCCCGATGCCGTTAGCCTTCGTCAGTGCCTTGACATCTTCGAAAACTATAGCCTGCTGGAGCTGCTCCAGCGTGAAAGCCGAAAGTATCGAGATACCGGCCTTGGCTCCGACGCCGTTTACAGTTATCAGCTTTTTGAAAGCATCAAGCTCTCCTTTGCGTGAAAATCCGTAAAGACTCACATCGTCTTCTCTGACTGTCATCGTGGTATATATCATGACTTCCTCGCCTTCGGAGGAAAGATATGCTCCTGAATTGGCAGGCACGGACACCTCGTATCCTACGCCGCCTACATCTATTATTATATATCCGCTGCCCTTTTCGAACAACACACCTCTCAGAAATCCTATCATTTTATT
>CAKQUI010000173.1 GCA_934277495.1 uncultured Clostridia bacterium
CTTCGTTTCTGTCCTCCGGAAAGATCGAAAGGAGATGCGTCCTTCACAGCATCGTAGTCCAGCCCCACAAGGCCTATCGCCTCTCTGACACGTTCTTCTATCTCGTCTTCAGGAAGCCCCAGGTTTCCCGGTCCGAAGGCTACATCTTTGGCCACCGTCTCTTCAAAAAGCTGATATTCCGGGTACTGGAACACAAGCCCTATCCTGCGCCGTATATCACGCATGACAACGCCCGACGCTGTTATATCCACTCCTCCGACTATGATCTGCCCGCTGTTTGGCTTGAGCAGTCCGTTGAGGTGCTGCAGCAGCGTTGACTTGCCGGAGCCTGTATGCCCGATTATGCCCACCATGCAGCCGTCTTCCACGCTGAAGCATACATCGTCCAGCGCTTTGGATTCAAAAGGCAGTCCTTCATTGTATATATGTGTTAAATTCTTTACTTCTATTGACATAAAAATCCCACCATATCCTCTTCTGTAAGAATATCTTCAGGCACGTCGATGCCACGCTCTCTCAGCTTCATAGCCAGGTCCACTGACGGAGGCACATCGAGACTCAGTGCTTTGAGCTCATCTGCTCTTCTGAATATTTCCTCAGGGGTCCCAGTCATCTTCACATGTCCGTTGTCCAGTACGACGATCTTGTCCGCCTGGGCGGCTTCCTCCATGAAATGCGTTATCAGCAGCGTGGTTATGCCTTTGCTGTTGAGCTGTTTCACTATGGAAAGCACTTCGTGTCTGCCTCTTGGGTCCAGCATGGCTGTAGGCTCGTCAAAAACTATACATTCAGGCTCCATGGCAACTGCTCCTGCGATGGCTATCCTCTGCTTCTGTCCTCCGGAAAGCATATGAGGAGCTTTCTTCCTGTACTCGTACATCTCGACGCCTTTCAGAGCTTCGTCCACCCTGCGTCTTATCTCTGCCGGGTCTATGCCGAGGTTCTCCGGACCGAACGCCACATCGTCCTCTACGATGGACGATACTATCTGGTTGTCCGGGTTCTGGAACACCATGGCGACTTTCTGACGTACATCCCACAGCGTGTCCTGCTGGGATGTGTCGAAACCATCGACATATATCTTTCCCGACGTCGGCACCAGCAGTCCGTTTATGTTCTTTGCCAGCGTCGACTTGCCCGAACCGTTCTGTCCTATGACAGCAGTAAAGCTGCCGCGTTCGACAGTGAACGAGATCCCGTCGATAGCACGGACAGCCTCTCCGCTTTCTTTCGTATATTCAAATACCAGATCTTCTACTTTTATGAAATCTGTCATCTGTTTTCCTTTCGTTTTGCTCGCTGCAGCTGGTATGCTTCGTCATATCTATCATACGCAGACCCCGTGGCACGTCAGTCCTGCTGCGGTCCGTAATAGTCATCCAGCCACTTTTTCATTGTGAATGTGTCTGCCTGTCCCGGCGCAGACGCTGCTGCTCCTGCTGCAAAAGTGATACATGATCCGTATCTTCCTGCTGCTACCCTTGTGCTCCTGCCCCATTCGCCCATGGCGATGGTCACAAGAGGACCTATACCGTTTCTTGTCAGCAGCGCCGTGGCTTTGAGCAGGTTTTCTGCATCTTCCTTGCTGTTTGCCGTTGCTGCCAGCTTGCTGATATCGGCTCCCAGCTCGTGCATCTTTCTGATAAGGTTCACGATCTCATCAGGCGCCAGCATCTTTTCAAAATCGTGATACGATAATATAGCTCTGCAGCCGTATTTATGTATCTCCTCTATCTGGGACCTCAGACTGTACTCGTCGAATTTATCGTTTTCATCAAAAAGCTCCACATCTATGAAATCCACCAGCTGCGACTGGGCTACAAGATCCCTTATGCTGTCGTGCTGCACTCTGCTGATGTCCACCATGCCGCCCTGTCCTCTGCTTCTTATAGTGAAGATTATCGGCATGCCTGCTGCAATATAGTTTATATCATCAAGGAGCTTTATCATTTCGAGATAGGTATCCTTGTCCTGAAGTTTCTCATCCAGATCATCCATAGCCGACAGGTAATAGTCCGCCCGCCATTCGATGATATCGCATGGGAGATTTTCTCTGACTATCTCACATTCCCTGATTATATCCTCCGGTGATGTGCTTATTATAGGAACAGCTACTTTAGGTCTCCCGGGCTGTAAAACCAAATCTTTTACTTTCAACATATCAAAGTATCCTTTCCGTATCTGTCTATCCCCATCACTGAAATATTCTAACACCTTTTTACAGCTTTGAAAAGTGTAAGAATATGGAGTTTGTGCGAAATCGAAAAAAACATATTATACGATGATAACAGTAGCAGTCCTTCTTCCCGACTGTACTGTTCAAAGGCTGCATCACCCCGGATACAGTGCCGCCCCGGCGGCTTATGCAAAAGCATACGGTTCAGCTGCTGCTTTCCCGGAATATCATATCTTGCCATCGTCCAGCCGTTTACCCGATGGACCACAATACATAAAACTGCTGCACCGTTATTTTGTAAGCGCCTAATAACATGATGCCTTTAATTCACACACAAATTATGAAATAATCACTCTGAGTTGTAAAATATC
>CAKQUI010000174.1 GCA_934277495.1 uncultured Clostridia bacterium
ATGGTCAAGCGGTCAAGACACCGCCCTTTCACGGCGGTAACCCGGGTTCGATTCCCGGTAGGATCACCAGAAGAAGATCTGATTTTCTTTACGAAAGTCAGGTCTTTGTTTATAGCGTAGGAAATTTCTCGTAGAGAAATTGATGGAGCTTCAAAGAAAGCACATCAAATGCGTTGCTGCATAGCAGCAACATGTGTGCAAAGAAATCAAAGATTTCATCTTGCACACTTTTTTATATATAGTAAATTATTTTTACATTTGCCATATGTGGTTATATGAGATATAATCAAAGTGAAAGCTCAATTACTGATAAACATAAAAAGGAGGAGATTTAAGATGACATACAAAATAGCAAACATGACAAATGACGATTCACTAAAAAGAGTGCAGATATCTTCTCTTTCGGAGTTTCCTGTCCGGTAAGAGGTATCAGAACAGGTTTTTGGATAGATACAAATGAGTTATCTGCATCTCTGCATTTATGGAGGTGCTTTTTTAATGCAGAAAATTACAGGGGAGTATGCAGCTGCAATGATATATTCGGATACGGTCGAAGAGTATGCAGCTACACAGGTAAAAATGATATGTGATAACAGTGCTGCATCAGGCAGCAGGATCAGAGTGATGCCTGATGTGCATCCGGGAAACATAGGACCGATAGGTCTTACAATGACCATTGGCGACAAGATCATGCCCGGACTAGTGGGTACAGATATAGGATGCGGTATAAGCTATATCAGGATAAAGAAAGCAAATATCGAATTTCAGAAGCTCGACAAGGTGATACGTGAAAAGATCCCGGTGGGAAGTCATATAAGAAAAGAACCACACAGGTTCAGTGTTGATTTTGATTTTGGAGACCTGATATGCAGGAAGTGTGTCAATGATAATAAGGCGGTACTCAGCCTTGGGACTCTCGAAAGTGGCAATCATTTCATCGAAGTGGACATAGATGAAACCGGACAGCAGTACATAGCAGTGCATACCGGAAGCAGGAGTCTGGGAGCCATGGTAGCAGGCTATTACATGAAAAAAGGTCATGAGCTGCTGAAGCAGAAAGGAATAGATGTTTCCTATGAGATGACATATCTGGAAGGACAGCTTATGGAAGACTATATACATGATGCTTCAGAAGTGCAGGGATTTGCCATGCTGAACCGTGAGATAATCCTTTCCGAAATAGCAAAATCAATGAAATGGAAAGAGACCGGCTCCGGTGGGTGCATACATAATTACATCGCCGAGGACAGGATACTGAGAAAAGGTGCAGTATCAGCTTATGAAAATGATGATGTAATAATTCCGGTGAATATGAAAGACGGTATCATTATCGGGACAGGCAAAGGCAATGCCGAATGGAACTGTTCCGCACCGCATGGAGCAGGGAGGATACTGAGCAGGACTGAAGCCCAGAACCAACATACACTGTCAGAGTTCAAAGCAGCAGTGAAGGGTATCCACTTTTCAAATCTCAGTCCGGGGACACTGAGCGAAGCCCCTTTTGCATACAGAGGTCTTGAAGAGATCATTGAAGCTATTAAGGACACAGTAGAAGTAAAGAAAATATTGAAGCCTGTATACAACTTCAAAGCAGACGAAAGAAAATAACTGGATAATGCTTTGTATTTTGCATTTGTGTAGCATCATAAAAAATAGCTATATAGCAAGATACGGAAAAGATGGCGAGCTGATGGAAGGCTCGCCATTTACTTTATTTAGCATCATTCTTTGTCAGGGTCGTATTTCAGAAGATCATTTGGCGTGCAATGGAAAAGATCGCACATGATGCTGAGCTTTTCATACTGTATGGATTTAGTCTCATTATTGATCATTCTGTTGAAATTGCCATAGCTCATACCCAGTTGCTTGTAAAGCCAGTATTTGGTCTTGCCATGCTGTTTAAGTAATTCTAATACATTAAGTGTTATCATATCACCCATCTCCGTTATCTGATGTTTTGGTTAGATAATATATGGTATAAGTTGTAGACATATAGACTTATGAGTTATATAATGTAAACATGAGATATATGATCTTGAAGAACAGGAGGAATTATGGAGAAGAACAGTAAAACGATTGTATGTAAGACATGTGGTAAAGAATTTGCTAAAAGTGCAAAATTCTGTCCTGGCTGCGGAGCAAAGAACAAAAAGCCATTGTATAAACGCTGGTGGTTTATTGCCATAGTTGCAGTTATCATGCTTGTGATATTGGTATCACTTTTCAGTGGCGGAGATACGACTGACAATGACGCTGTACAGAAGGCGAAGGAAATGTCTGAATCAGATTTTATCAAAACGTGTGAGACTATCGATTACAAGGATCTGTCAAGAAACTCGGATTCATATATAGGCAAAGCGATCACAGTAAAAGTGAATGTCGCGCAGGTCGTCGGTGACGGAACGATACGAGCTTATTCAGGTGGCGGAGATGAACCGGAATACTGGTATGATGATGAATTGATGCTCGAGGATGACAGGGATAAAGGTGAAAATATAATTGAGGATGATATAGTGGTCGTTAACGGAGTATATT
>CAKQUI010000175.1 GCA_934277495.1 uncultured Clostridia bacterium
AAGAGGGCGGTACATATCGTCCTACTTTTTACTGTCTGCGTGACAGTAAAACTTCTCTGTTATGGATGGTTCCACTAAGTTCACGTATAAAAAAGTTTAAAGCAATACACGATAAACAGGTGACTAAATACGGAAAGTGTCTAACAATTGTTTTAGGTGAATTTGATGGAAAAGAAGCTGCTTTTCTCCTCCAGAATATGTTTCCAATCAGAGATTACTATCTTGACCATATACATACCCGAAATAATAATCCAGTTCCTGTTAAGCATTCCATTCACAAAGAAGTGATAACACGTATGAAGAAAATTCGTCAGCTTCATTCAAAAGGCAAAAAAGTCGTATTTCCAGATATTGATCGACTTCAGCAGCTCATGCTCGCTGAAGTAAAAGATAACGCAACCGAATAAATTCACGAAAAAAGCGACAGTCTGATTTACATTTTGTATTTCATAAAACTGTCGCTTCTTTCAGCGACTTCATACACTTTTTAACAATAGCCATTGAGAAAGTCCTCTATTTACCTGTTAGGGTCCACTTTTGACGGCAATCCTACCGTTCCCTGACAATCAGAGTCACGCATTCGCAATGCGAGCTGTTCGGGAACATGTCCACTGGGGTGGCTTCGATGAATCTGAAGCCGTGTTCGTTCAGGTGTTTTATGTCTCTTGCCAGTGTTGCGGGGTCGCAGGATACATAGACTATGCGTTCCACTGGGGTGGCTGCTACGGCGTCAAGGAGCTCTGGTCTGCAGCCTGCTCTTGGGGGATCCAGGATGGCTATGTCTGCCTGCTGTACCATCGCTGAGATATCTCTGTCGATGGTTTCATCGCCTGCTACGCAGGCTGGCAGGAGTTCTTCGGCTTTGCCGCACATATATCGTGCATTGACGATATTATTTATCACAGCATTCCTGTTGGCGTTTATCACGGCTTCTTTAACTGATTCTATGCCGATCACGGCCTTTGCTTTATCAGCGCAGCAGAGGCCTATTGTGCCTACGCCGCAGTAAAGATCCAGGATCACAGGTCTTTGTTCGTCCTGATCTGAAGGCAGGTCATCATTTCCCAAATGGGTTCCATTGCTATCGACGCTCGCTTCTTCACTGCTGAATCCGCAGTATTCTCTCACTTTGTCATACAGTCTGTTCATCTGCACAGGATTCACCTGATAGAAGCTCGACGGCGATATCTCGAACTGCAGATCACCTATATAGTCGATTATCACAGGCTTTCCGGCAATGACTATATTTTCCTCGCCCATTATCTCATCGCTGTTTCCTTTGTGGATACTTGTCACAACGCTTTCCAGGGAATAGCCTGTCTCATAGACTGCATCGTCCAGCATTTCTATGAGCTTGGCTGCATTCGGTATGCCTTTGCCGTTTATCACCAGCACTACCATGACTTCTCCTGTGGAAAATGCAGTCTTTACTACGAGGTGGCGCATCAGACCTTTTTTCCACTTAGGATCCCATGCTGTTATGTTGTCCTCCTCCATGAAGGTCCGCAGTGCATCCGCTGCAGCCATTGCAGGCATCGACTGGAGCCAGCAGTCCTCGCAGTCCACTACCTCATGACTTTTGGGTCTGAAAAATCCCACTGCAGGCTCTCCCAGATTCTCTACGATACCGCCTTTCCTTGTGATTATACCGCCGGTGCTGACAGGGAAAGATGCTTTGTTCCTGTATCTGAAACATCCCATGCCATCATTGTCATCAGGCTGCATGCCGATGATGTTTCTGACTTCCGGCTCCTCTACCCCGCCCAGCCTGCTGAGCTTGTCATATACCTGACGCTGCTTTATCACCAGCTGCTCTTCATAGTTTATCTTTCCGTATGGACATCCGCCGCAGCCTTCATCAAAAGAATCGCACTGAAAAACTTCATTTCTGGCATCAGAAAACTCCGTTATCTCCACCAGCTTCGAAAAAGCATAGCGTTTCTTTACTTTAGTCAGCTGCACTTTTGCAGTATCTCCCACTACAGCTCCGGGAACGAATACGACGAAGCCGTCCTCTGCACGTCCGATGCCCTGTCCTTCCCCGCTCATATCGTCTATTTTTATTTCAAGTATCTGTCCTTTTTCCATATGTAAAATCTCCGATTTCTCCTACAGTTCTTTCGCTATGGCTTCTATCCGCTTCAGCCTGTTATTTATGCCGGACTTGGAAAGGGGCGGCGACATCATCTGCCCCAGCTCGGCTATCCCTATTTCCGGATACTGCAGCCTCAGCTCGGCGGCCTCCCTGAGTTTCGGCGAAAGGAAGTCCAGCCCCCGCTTTTCTTCTATCTTCTTTATCCATCCGATCTGCTTTTCAGACGCAGTTATCGCCTTGTCTATGTTGGCGTCGATGAGATTGCTGGCTCTGTAGCTTTCCGCTTTCAGACCTTTGATCATCATCACGTTGTCGAACTTCAGGAACTGTCCGCTGGCACCCATTATCCCCAGCGTGTCCCTGACCTGCTCGCCTTTCTTGAGGTAAACGCCGTAACCTTTCTTCCTGGCTACGATC
>CAKQUI010000176.1 GCA_934277495.1 uncultured Clostridia bacterium
ATGAACAGCAGGTGCACAGGTGCGAAGGGCACAGGAAGCGCCAGCAGCGATGCATAGACTACCACCAGTATAGCTCCGAAGTTTCCCGAAAGCAGGAACTGTATTGCGTTCTTTATGTTCCTGTAAATGTTCCTGCCGTTCTCCACCGCTTTGACTATCGTAGCAAAGTTATCATCGGTCAGCACCATGGCAGCAGCATCTTTGGATACTTCGCTGCCTGTTATACCCATGGCTACGCCTATGTCCGCCTGTTTCAGAGCCGGTGCATCGTTGACTCCGTCCCCTGTCATGGCAACGATATTGCCCCGTTCCTGCCAGGCTCTTACTATCCTTATCTTGTGTTCCGGAGATACCCTGGCATATACGGATATGTCCGGAGCATGCTCCTGCAGTTCTTCGTCACTCATATTCTCTATATCAGCTCCTTCGCAGGCCTCGGATTCGTCTTTCAGTATGCCGATCTTCCTTGCTATTGCTGCAGCTGTTATCTTATGATCTCCTGTGATCATCACAGGTTTTATACCCGCTTCTATACATTCCGCAACAGCGTCGGCGGATTCCTTTCTCGGAGGGTCCATCATGGATATCAGACCAAGGAAGGTCATACCATCCTCGTCGTCCAGAGACACATTTTCCACTGACGCCATATCTTTGTATGCAAAGGCAAGGACTCTCAGACCGTTTTCCGAGAAATCTCTGTTGCACTTTTCTATGGCCCGGATGTCGTCCTTTGTTATCTCACGGACTCCGTCGGCTGTCCTTATGGAGCTTATTCTGTCAAGTAATACGTCAACGGCGCCTTTTGTTATCATGCGGATACAGCTGCCACCTCCGGCACTGCTCTGTTCGTACTTATTGAAAGTGGACATCAGCTTCCTGTCGCTGTCGAAAGGTATCTCACTGACACGAGGCATGGTATGTCTCACATCCTCATAGGAAATGCCGATTTTTGATCCCAGATTTATCAGCGCAGTTTCTGTAGGATCTCCCAGTTCCTTGCCGTCAGCTATCGTGGAATCGTTGCACAGCATGCTGTCCCTGAGAAGCTCCATGGCTGCGTTATCTCCATCTGATATATCGCCTGTGCTTATCTTCCTGCCGCATATATAGTAGCCTTCCACAGTCATCCTGTTCTGCGTCAGCGTCCCGGTCTTGTCTGAACATATCACCGACACACTGCCCAGGCCTTCCACAGCCTGAAGTTTACGCATTATGGCATGTTCTGCTGCCATCTTCTGTGTACCGAAAGAAAGCACGATAGTAACTATCGAGCTGAGCGCCTCCGGTATCGCAGCTACAGCCAGCGCTACTGCGAACATGAATGCGTCTGCCGGCTGCTCTCCTCTGAGCAGGCTTATACCGAAGAGTATGCCGCATATCACCAGTATCAGTATCGAAAGCTTTTTCCCGAAGTTGTCGAGATTTTTCTGCAGAGGCGTCTTCTTTTCAGATGTGGAGCTGAGGAGCGATGCTATCTTCCCCACTTCAGTGTCAATGCCAATGGAAGTCACGATAAAACTGCCTCTGCCATATGTCACGAAACTTCCCGAATACACCATGTCCAGCCTGTCGCCCAGAGGCACCTCGCCGTCTATTGCTGCAATATCCTTGTCTACCCCAAGACTTTCACCGGTCAGAGCACTTTCATCTATCTTCATGCCTGCATTCTCAGTGATCCTGCCGTCGGCAGGTACGAAATCTCCGGCTTCAAGGCTCACCATATCTCCGACTGTTATCTGACTTGCCGGTATACTGATGTATCTGCCGCCTCTCAGCACCTTGGCCTCGGGAGCCGACATCTTCCTGAGACTTTCAAGAGACTGATCCGCTTTGACAGTCTGAACAGTTCCCAGTACAGCATTTATCGTTATGACTATGAGTATTACAAGAGAACTTTCGATATCTCCCAGGACTCCCGATACCACCGCTGCGATGATCAGTATTATCACGAGAAAATCCTTGAACTGTTCGAGAAAAACTAAAAACAGGGGTTTCTTTTTGCCCTCTGCTATCTCGTTGGGACCGTATTTCTCCTGCCTCTGCGCCACCTGTTCTTCTGTGAGCGGCTCTGTGCTTCCGTTTACCGCTGTCTTCACCTCGTCCGGCGACATCTGATAAAAATCTTTCATCCTTTACCCTCCTTGTTGTTATTATATCCGCATAAACAAAAAGACTTTTATTGTACATTAAAAAACATACAATAAAAGTCTCGCAATTTCATTACGCTCCGGATGGACATAGCCATCGCGCTGACGATAGCGTAAACACATACGTGTCTGCTACTCCCTCTTATTTATTATAATATTATAATATTTATATTACTGTGTCAATGGAAAAACGGTATCCCGCACATAAATCCATGCGAAATACCGTCTCTTTATCGATTGTAATGATGTCTGCTGCTGTTTACAGCTCTGAAGCAACAACTTCCTTGCCATTGTAATAGTTACAGTTAGGGCAAACTCTGTGTGGAAGCTTTGGTTCGTGGCACTGAGGACAAAT
>CAKQUI010000177.1 GCA_934277495.1 uncultured Clostridia bacterium
ACAGGATTTACAGAAAGATATGCCCGCTGGATCGCAGAAGATCTGCAGTGCACCTGTAAACCGATAAAGGACGTCAAGAGCAACGAGCTTTCGGATTATGACTGCGTCATATACGGAGGATGGCTCATGGCAGGCAATATCAAGGATATACTGAAACTGAGACAGCTCAAGGGACTCGGAGAGAAAAAGATCATCCTCTTCGCTGTCGGGCTTACGCCGATGGGAGAAGAGGATATCGTGGAAAAGATGAAAGAAACCAATCTGAATGAGGACGAAGAGGAAAGGATCCCGTTTTTCTATTTCGAAGGCGGGCTGGATTATGACAGGATGGGATTCCTCAACAAGAGACTCATGAAGTCTCTGAGAAAGACTCTCGGCAAGAAAAAAAAACTCAGTGAAGGGGAGGCCGATATGCTGCATAAACTGGAGAGCAGCTGCGACGGAACCGACAGAGCATATATAGCTCCTCTCGTGGAAAGGGTAAGATCACTGGCAGATGGAGAATAGCGAAAAAATAAACAAGCGTGCGGTGGTCAGCTTCGCAGGGGGATTCCTGGGGTGGCTGATGGGATCCGGATTCGCCACAGGCCAGGAGCTGTATTTTCCATAATGCTGATACTGGGGATCTTCTCGGCGTGCTCGGCTATGATGTGGACTGTATGCAGCAAATTCAGAGATGATGATGTGAAGAAGAGCAGGATGTTCGCCGTATGTATGGTAGTGGTAGTGTTTTTCCTGAGTCTGTTCTCCTTCAGCGGCCTGATGAGCGTACTATATCCGTTCATCGGATATATGGGGCTTGTGTATATGTTTTGTGTTCTGCGCAAAGGCGTGCTGCAGCGCAGAAAAAGGGCTGTATCTGCAGAGATCGTTCCTGAAATAAATGATCCCGGCGAGATATGATAGCGTGCCCCGGAGATCTGCAAAATATCCAGACGCAAAAACCACTGTGTGTTCTGATGATTGATGATGTCAGGACGTACAGTGGTTTTCTGATGGGATGATTTTATATATGTGTGAACGTCTGGAGGCAGTCGGTCTTAAGCCATTTCTCTGATGAGGTTGACCATCTCGATAGCGCCTTCAGCGCAGTCGGAGCCTTTGTTGCCTGCTTTTGTTCCGGCACGCTCGATGGCCTGTTCGATGTTTTCTGTAGTGACTACGCCGAACATCACAGGGATGCCGCTGGAAAGCGATACCTGTGCGATACCCTTTGAAACTTCGTTGCATACATAGTCGTAATGCGACGTAGCGCCTCTTATTACAGCTCCAAGGCATATCACGGCATCATATCTGCCGCTGGACGCCATCTTTGATGCGATGAGAGGGATCTCGAAAGCTCCCGGTACCCATGCCACGTCGATATCGTTTTCTTCGACATTGTGGCGCTTTAACGTATCCAGTGCTCCTGAGAGAAGCTTTGAGGTGATGAATTCGTTGAAACGTGCAGCTATTATTCCTACTCTGATCTTGTCTGATACTAATTTTCCTTCGTAAGTTTTCATTTTTGTTCTCCTTTGGTGTATGTTCATCTCGTATGTAACTGTTTATTCTGCTTTTGATTTGCCGGATTTGTAGTCGAGTATATGCCCCATTTTCTTCTGCTTCGTTTCCAGGTAGAAGCGGTCGATATCATTGGCTTCTATCTGGATAGGGACACGCTCCACTATCTCCATACCGAAATCCGACAGCTGGTATACCTTGTCAGGATTGTTGGTGAGCAGTCTCAGGGTCTTTGCTCCAAGGTCTCTGAGGATCTGGGCTCCTATGAAGTATTCTCTCATATCTCCAGGGAATCCCAGCGCCAGGTTGGCGTCCAGAGTATCCATACCGCCGTCCTGCAGCTTGTAAGCTTTGAGTTTGTTTATGAGACCTATGCCTCTGCCTTCCTGTCTCATGTAAAGAATTATGCCTCTGCCTTCATTTTCCACCTGTGTCATCGCTGACGCCAGCTGTGCTCCGCAGTCGCAGCGCAGGGAACCGAAGGCATCGCCTGTAAGGCATTCGGAATGTACACGGCACAGGACATCCCTGCCGTCGCCGATATCACCTTTTACAAGTGCAACGTGATGTTCTCCGTTGAGCTTGTTGACATATCCGTAGGCCTTGAAGCTGCCGTATTTCGTAGGGAGATTCGTGACTGCTTCGCAGTCTACCAGTTTTTCGTTCTTCTTGCGGTAGTCCTGTATTTCTTTTATGGTTATGAATTTCAGATCGTATTTTTCAGCCAGCTGGAAAAGTTCAGGTGTACGCATCATGGTGCCGTCTTCACGCATTATCTCGCAGCAGAGTCCGCATTCCTTCAGACCTGCCATGCGCATAAGGTCTACAGTGGCTTCTGTATGACCGTTTCGTTCCAGGACGCCGTTCTTTTTGGCCATGAGAGGGAACATGTGTCCCGGCCTTCTGAAGTCTTCCGGTTTTACGTCGTCGCTGACGCATGCACGGGCTGTGTATCCACGTTCTTCAGCGGATATACCTGTAGTAG
>CAKQUI010000178.1 GCA_934277495.1 uncultured Clostridia bacterium
TATATACCTCTTTGTTGATTCTACCGAAACGCAGGCAGTCAGCAATAACAAAAGAGTCCACATAATCATTCTTTGGCAGGTCATTGTAAGCATCATGAAACTTCCTGACCTGCCTGGGATTGAGGACATGGATCCTTTTGTCAAATGACGCCAGAGTGGCATCTTCCCTTAAAAAGTATACAAGGTTGTCGCCATAGACAGAGGTTGCTTCAAGACCTATACGGACTGTATCAAGGGAATGCGCAATCAAAGCAGAATGGATCCTTTTTACCAACTGAACAGAGCCTTCATGAGAGTTTGCAACAGAAAAGTTGCTGTGCTTGTCACCATTTGGAAGCATCAGATAAATGACATTGGATCTGCTGCTTACATCAATACCGACGTAAAGAGTGTTCATTGTAATCACCTTCTTTCGTTGTAAATTTAAGTGTTCAATCGGCTTGGTAAAACCCATGATCATGGAGCATCGACACCCTCGCATATAAGAATCCAGCTTAAGATGGACAGATGCGAAACCACACTGCCAGATGGTCGTCCATGTACTTAAGCAAACAGCCAGCCGGTTTGAAGCTAACATCCATGTCAGGGAAACAGACTTTTAATGAAGCAACCATTACTGGTTCAACAGGAGGTCAAAGAACTATTGCCTGATTGACACTGGGACAATTATATCATGGGCTTAACAAAGCCTATTGAACAAAAATTACTAAGTTATCAAGATACATTTATGTATCTAAAAAATATTATACGAGGAGGACATCCGATGAACGGAAGTATAGATATAAGAAAATTTTATGAAGGACTGGACAGGCTGTTTGCAGCAAAGGACAAGTCCGGTATCAGAGACTACATGGAAAAGTGGCTTGCAGAGGCCGAAAACGAAGGTGATACCTTTGCGATAATTTCAGTCAGCAACGAACTTGGAGGGCTGTGCCGCTCTACAGGAGAGATGCAGCGTGCCCTGAAACTTTACGACAGAGTGCTGGAACTTCTCAAACAGGAAGGATTCAGCGAATCGGAACATTTTGCAACAGCTCTGATAAATACCGGCGATGTGTATATAAACGCCGGAAAGCCGGACAGAGCGTTGGTATATTTCCTTGAAGCAAGAGAAATGCTGGAAAGGCTGGATCTTGCCGGAGATTACCGTATGGCTGCACTTTGCAACAACATAAGTATGGCGTACAGAGATTCAGGTGAGATGAAGAAAGCCGAGGAAGCTGTCGGACGTGCTCTTGAAATAATAAGCCTGATGCCGAAGTGCAGAGGCGAGCTGGCAACGACTTATACGAATCTCGGCGAGCTGAAAGTCAGACAGGGAGACCTGGATGGTGCAGTCGGGACATTCAGCAAGGCCTGCGGTATTTTCGAAGAACTGGGAGGCACTGATGTACATTACGCTTCCGCCTGTGCTGCTCTGGCGCAGACATACCATCTCAAGGGTCAGGATGAAGATGCAGTACGCTGGTATGAAAAGGCGCTTGAGATGATAGAGCGGGATTTCGGCAAGTCGCCGTTTTATCATGTCGTTGAAGCAAGCCTGAAAAAACTGAAAGGAAACTGAGTCTATGAAAGGTATGGAACTGTCGGAGCGTTATTTCGATGAATATGGTAAAACGCTTATAAACGATGAACTGGGAAAATACAAGGAATATATCGCAGCAGGTCTGGCAGGTGAAGGTTCGGAGTGTCTGGGATTCGATGACGAGCTGTCAAGGGATCATGATTTCGGACCCGGTTTCTGCATATGGGTGCCGGAGGATATATACAGGCAGTACGGAGAAGAGATGCAGCGTGCTTATGACAGCCTTCCAGCGGAATATATGGGATGCAGGAGGCTGGAGACAGCAATGGGAGCAGGCAGAGTCGGAGTGATGCCTTTGGAGTTTTTCTACAGGAAATATACAGGGCTCGATCATGCACCGGAGACTAACATGGAATGGTTTCGGATACCGGAAAGTTTCCTGGCGACAGCTGTGAACGGCAAAGTATTCTGTGACAACTTCGGAGAATTCACAAGATGGCGTGGTGTGCTGAGGTCTTTTTATCCGGAAGATGTCCTGAAAAAGAAACTGGCTGCGAGATGTGCTGTGATAGCTCAGTCGGGTCAGTACAATTATCCGAGGTGTATGAAACGGGGAGACAGCCAGGCGGCTTATCTTGCCTGCGGGGAATTCGTCAGGAAAGCGATGTCAGCTCTGTATCTTCTCAACAGTATGTACATGCCATACTACAAATGGATGTTCAGAGGTTCTGAAAGCTTCACTGTGCTTTCAGATACTGCAGACAAGCTGAGGAGGCTGACGCTGATACCGGATACGCCGGAAAACGGTATGATCAAAACAGACCTTATAGAGAGCATTTCAGTGGATATCGGCAGGGAACTTGGCCGTCGTGGTTTCACATCCACGACAGATGCATTCCTTCAGCTCCACGGAGAGGAAATAATGAAGAGCATAGAGGACCAGCAGCTGGGCAGGCTGCAC
>CAKQUI010000179.1 GCA_934277495.1 uncultured Clostridia bacterium
GTTCTCGTCCAGCTCCACCCTGCGCTGTGTCTGCCGGGCGGTCTCTGCGATGGCTGCCGAATGTCCTGTAAGGGCTGCAAAGGGGCTGAACTGCGCCGCCCGGTCGCTGACCGGCATTGCCTTGTGTTTCCTCGACACATGATGGGGCATATCTATTATATCGTCGTATCTGCCGCTGTATTTCTCATCCATTACGCCTTATGCCCTCCCACATGTCCGTTTCGCTCCACCGTCGTGGCACCTTCCTCAAGGTTCATGCCCTTCAGTATCGCATTCTTGCCGTATTTCTTCTTGATATTTATTATCGCTTCCTGACGCCGCTTCTCCTGCTCAAGCTCCGTTTCCTCTGCCTCTTTCTGTTTTTTCAGAGCTTCGTAGTCTGTGAAAAAGTCAAGCTGTTCGCACTCAGGCTGGCTGACGGCTTCACTTTCCCTGATGACATGGTTCGCCACGATGGTGACCCGGCGCACCAGAAGATCTTTGTTGACGGTCCTGTGGAAAATCTCCATGGCGGCTTCAGTTATCAGTCTGCCTGATGATGTGCTCCTGCCTATGTTGCCGGTCCCGCGGGCGTGCTTCGGCAGCTTTCGTCCGTATCGGTCGGTGGTGATCTCGCCTTTGTATTTTTTTCTTATCCTGCTGTCCTTGAGGTTCTGCACGTCGTAGCCTACAGTCAGCACTATCTGGTCTGTCACCAGACCTTTTTCCACAAGATCCAGCGCCAGGAGCTCCGCCATCTCCCTGACCACCAGCTCTGCCTTTTCATAAGGATACGGACACTGCAGGACCTGTCCGGAATTGATGCTGTTCGTCTCCGGCTTGTATGCCTTGACGTCTTTCATGGTGCAGGGTTCCCAGCCCCATGCGTGGTCTATCAAAAGCTCTGCATTCACTCCGAAAAGGCTGTACAGTATCTCTTCGTCTCTCACGGACTGTCTCGCCACATCGCCCATCGTCAATATACCGATCGACTCGAGTTTGCGGGCGTAGCCTCTGCCTACACGCCAGAAATCCGTTATGGGTCTGTGATCCCACAGCCTGCGGCGGTAGCTCATCTCATCCAGCTCTGCGATGCGCACGCCGTCGCTGTCAGGTTCAGCATGCTTCGCCACGATGTCCATTGCGATCTTTGCAAGATACAGGTTCGTGCCTATCCCGGCTGTGGCTGTGATGCCTGTGGTCTTCAGCACGTCCCTTATCATTCTCATGGCATACTGATGTGCCGTCAACCCACTGGCGCTCAGGTAAGATGTGATGTCTATCAGCACCTCGTCTATGGAGTATACCTGTATGTCCTCCGGCGCCACATATTTCATGTACACCTGGTAGATCTCGGTGCTGGCTTCCATGTACTTCGCCATCCTCGGCGGTGCGATGATGTAGTCCAGCTCCAGGGACGGATCGCTTTTTAACTGTATGTCGTCGGAGGACTTTCCCGAAAACTGTCCTCCCGGTGCTTTTCGTCTTCGCTGTCTGTTGACGTCCTTCACTTTCTGCACTACTTCAAAGAGCCTTGCCCTGCCCGATATGCCCCAGGCTTTCAGCGCCGGGGACACCGCAAGACAGATGGTCTTCTCGGTCCTGGACGCATCCGCCACCACCAGATTGGCAGTCATAGGATCCAGCCCCCGCTCTATGCACTCAACAGAAGCATAGAACGACTTCAGATCTATAGCGATATATGTTCTGTTTTCCATGCTCCCTCCTTTCTGTGCGGTGCAATGCAGCCGGTTCAGTGTTCCAGTAGCTCTGTGCGTTCTGATATGAGTTTTTTCGTCTGCTCTTTAAGGTCATCTGACAGATACGACTCTTCACAAGCCTGCATAAACTCATTTTTGAGAGAACACAGATCTTCTATGATCTTCTCAGCTTCAGACTCTGCGATACCGCACTTTTCAGCAAATATCATAAAGTCCTTTTTCTTGAATCTGCTTTTTTTCCCGTTCATTGTCAGTGCCATCTGCTCTTTGTCCTCCGGCAGGACTATATTTACAGGCAGCATATCATACGCCGGGGACAAATTGTACCTCCTGTTTCCGGGTCTGCTTTCTATCAGTGAAAAGTTTTTCAGGTGCATATCCGAATTCCCTGTAATAAATGAAAAAACGATCCTACTGAACATCTCTGCTGTATCGGCATCAGCTGATGATGAATATTCTCTTATGATCTTTGCACATTTTTCATAAGAGCCTTTGTATTTGTCCATCGTCAGTCTTTCTGAAAGCTGGCAGAAGTCCTCCATAGCGTACATCTGTGTCATGCCGGTTTCATCTGTATATCGGTCTGCACGCTTTGTTATATATGCATATGCATCGTTGTTTTTTATCAATGCATTATCAACGGTATCGATGCCTGACATATCTGCCATACGCATTGCAAGATTCTCAAATTCCGGAAGCATTTCATACTCTTCAGTCTGTGGTTTAAGAATATATCCTGACGGATAATCAACTATCGTAAGCCT
>CAKQUI010000180.1 GCA_934277495.1 uncultured Clostridia bacterium
ATGTCTATCTTTTCATAAAGGGGCACTGCCAGACAGACCGTGGCAGGCGTCAGCAGATAGCTCAGGTATCTGGCGCCCTCGTAATATGTATCGTAGTCTATGTGCGATACCGCCAGTATGATGATGGTCACAGCGATGGAAATGAGCAGCGGATTGAACACTGCCAGCTTGAATCGGCTCTGAAGGAAAGCCCCAAGTCCGTATGCGGCTATGCTCACCGCCACGCCGAAAAACACCGAGTTCTCAAACAGTTCCATTGTCCTCTCCTTTCCTGATGCTGCATGCACTCACAGTCTCTGTGATATACACTGATCCTTCAACGACTTCTTTCACACTATGCTCAGGCAGCTCCACAGCCGACACTGCCACGGTGGCCGGCGATCCTGAAAAGATCATAGTATTTCCGGCGCCTCCTGCCTCTGACGCTTTGCCATCTCCCCGTCCATGTAAAATCAACTCGGCAGCTGACCCCGGATATTCCCCGCAGGGACCTGCTTTTTTTGTGACTGCTGCTTCCGGCGCTGTGCTTCCGTTCTCAGGAAAGACATGCTGTGATGCGGCATCCTTCTCAGCTGACGGTCCTGTTGCGCTCTCCATGCCCGAAGATCCTGCTCTGGAAAATACGGACTGCGCCACTTCCGGCTCCACGGCTGCCTTTCGCCCCAGACGCAGTGCGAACTGGGTCACATGCCCGGATATTATCATTACTGCGAAAGTCGATACCACGGTTATCACGCCGTATGCGATGAGATTCGGCTTTATCACGTGCCAGAGAGTCATCAGCTCCACCGCTGCCGGAATAAACATAAGAGGCATTATCTCTATGAGAAAATCCGCAGTGTCTTTCACTGTATCCACTTTGATTATCCTGAAATGCAGACACAGGAACATGATGACCAGCCCGTAGATGCTGGCAGGCACAGGAAGCGGGATGAAATAGTTCAGTATCTCGCCCACAAATGAGATCACTAATATTATACCGAATTGTCCGATGTACTTCATGATATGTCCTTTCAAGTTGTTTTTATATTGGTAGTACCAATTATACTCCCCCGACCTGAAGCCTGTCAATCAGCACAAGCCCTACTGCATAAATTCGGAAAAGACAGAAAATCGACTATAACATCAAAAAGAGAGCCTGCGGTCTTCCACAAGCTCTCATAAACGAATTTCAATTTTTCAACGCCGTGATCGGGATGACATAGACACCATCCGGCCGCTGATATGCAGCATTGGCCAGACCGCAAACCACACCCAGAGCAGCAGGCGCCGACAGATTTTACAAGTTCAACCCGAGAGATTTCCTACCGTTCCGTGTTTACTTTTATGATAGCTTCAGTCTCGCAAAAAACCTCCGCTGCAAGGCTCTGCTTTGGATGCGGGCTTTACTGTGGAGGTTTTTTTATTTTTCTCATGTTCAGCTTCAGTGAAAACTGTCTTATGTCACTGTGCTGCCAGGTATACTGCATATTGCAGCTGAGTGATCCTGCCTTTCTTACTTCGTCTTCACTGTCTTTGGCTTAGACCAGTCTGAATAGTACTTCGTGCCGCTGACTTTCTTGTATGTCCTTACTCTGACGTAGTATTTTTTCTTCGCCTTGAGCTTGGTTATCTTCTTTGACGTTGTCTTGCTGCTGCTTACTGTCACGGTCTTCTTACTGGAAGTGAATTTGCTGTTAGCAGCGTACATCACCTGGTAGCCGGTGGTCTGGACAGTCTGCTTCTTCCACTTCACTGACAGGGCTTTTTTAGCTCCTGATAGTTTTGAAATGCTTGTTCCTTTAGGATTTATCACAAAGCTCAGGGATTTGCTGCCGCTGTAATTTCCTTTGAACGTGATCTTTACAGTGTATTTGCCGACGTTCTTCATGCCTGAAGGATACTTCACGGTATAGTCGCTGCCGTTTCTCAAAGTCTTGCCGTTTTTGTCGCTGACTTTTACTGACGGCTTTTTCACTTTGCCATTGTATGTGTAGGATGCTGCTGACAATTTGAACACAGCAGGTCTGCTGATCGCAGTGCTGTCTTTCACTGCATCACATGCTGTGCAGTGTATGGACTTTGAACCGTCTTTCGTGCAGGTGGCTGCCTTATCCACAGTGTAGTCGCTGCTCCAGCTGTGTGCCTCTGGATCAATGGCGATATCTTCCAGATCATTTGTCTGAGTCTCGAAGCCTTCTTTTGTGAATGCGGCTTTGTATGCCGTCGTTCCTTTCGCTGTGCATGTTGCTGGCATTTTTACTTCTGACGTCACCTTGCCGTCTTCTGTCACTATATCACCGCAGGATTCCACAGTGCAGACTTTCTTTGCGCTGCATGACTTGCCGTCATCTGACCATGTATATACTGGCTCGCCGTA
>CAKQUI010000181.1 GCA_934277495.1 uncultured Clostridia bacterium
CTCAAGCACACGGTCTGCAACGAAATCCTTACGTGTCCTGTTGCTTTCCACGATAGCTGACATCATGTTCTGCGGCACATCCTCGTAGTTCGCCAGCAGCTGCTTCGTATCCTTCGGCAGGCAGTATCCGCCATAACCGAAAGATGGATTGTTGTAGTGATCCCCGATACGAGGGTCCAGGCACACGCCTTTTATTATCTCCTGAGTGTTCAGGCCCTTCATCTCCGCATAAGTATCCAGCTCGTTAAAGTACGACACTCTCAGCGCCAGATAAGTATTTGCGAAAAGCTTCACGGCCTCCGCTTCTGTCGATCCCATGATAAGCGTCTCGATGTCCTCTTTTATCGCACCTTCCCTCAGCATTCCTGCAAAAGTCTCCGCCGCTTTGCAAAGTCTCGCATTCTGCGTGTCTGTACCGACGATGATACGTGACGGGTAAAGATTATCGTACAGAGCCTTTGATTCTCTCAGGAATTCAGGGCTGAAAATGATCCCGTCACAGTGGAATTTTTCACGCATGGATGCTGTGAATCCCACCGGAACTGTTGACTTGATGATCATTATAGCGTCCGGATTACAGCCTATGACAGTTTTTATCACCGTCTCGACAGCTGACGTATCGAAGAAATTCTTTTTGCTGTCATAATTGGTGGGTGCTGCTATCACGACAAAATCAGCCTCGGAATATGCTGCCTCTGCATCCAGTGTTGCCGTCAGATCCAGCTCCTTCTCAGCCAGATACTTTTCTATATAATCGTCCTGTATCGGCGATTTCCTGTTGTTTATCATTTCAACCTTTTCCGGCACGATGTCCACCGCTGTCACCGAGTAATTCTGCGACATCAGGACTGCTATGGAAAGTCCCACATAACCTGTTCCTGCTACTGCTATTTTCATAATACATATCTCCTTTGCATATTACATATAAAATTCTTTGTACCACTGTGCAAATTTTCTCAGCCCGTCTCTCAGCGGCGTCTTCGGTCTGAATCCGAAGTCACGCTCCAGCGCACTGACGTCCGCATAAGTCACCGGAACATCTCCCGGCTGCATCGGCACCAGCCTGCTGTGAGCCTCAAAATCATAATCCTCCGGCAGCACTCCTGCCCTGACAAGTTCCTGCTGCAGTATATCAACGAAATCCAGCAGGTTCTCCGGCTTGTTGTTGCCGATATTGTACACCTCGTAAGGAGGCAGCGGCAGCCCGTCGTCTCCGGTGGCTTTCTCAGGCGCACACTGCATCACACGCATCACGCCCTCCACGATATCATCCACATAAGTGAAATCCCTCTGACAGTTGCCGTAATTGAATATCTCGATAGTCTTTCCCGCCAGCAGCTTGTCTGTGAAACCGAAATACGCCATGTCCGGTCTGCCTGCAGGTCCGTAAACAGTGAAAAACCTCAAACCGGTGGAAGGTATCTCGTAAAGCTTGCTGTAGGCATGCGCCATAAGCTCATTTGATTTTTTCGTTGCAGCATAAAGCGATACAGGATTGTCCACCTTGTCTTCAGTAGAGTACGGTATCTTCTTGTTCGCTCCGTATACCGATGAAGACGAGGCATATACGAGATGTGCCACGCCGCTTCTGCCATCGTCGTATGAATGACGGCAGGCCTCAAGTATATTGTAAAATCCGATCATATTAGCTTCTATATATGCGTCCGGATTCGTTATGGAATACCGCACGCCTGCCTGCGCTGCCAGATTCACTACAACATCAGGTGCAAAATCAGCAAAGACCTTGTCCACCAGATCCCTGTCAGCTATGGATCCCTTGATGAAAACCCAGCTCGAGCCCTTTTCCTTTTTTTCTTCTGCCAGAGCGTCTATCAGTGACAGCCTGTAGTCCTTGAGTGCAGGGCCATAATAGTCATTGCAGTTATCTATGCCGACTATATGTATTCCCGGCACTTCCTTCAGAAGCTTCATCACCAGATTGCTGCCGATGAACCCTGCAGCACCCGTCACAAGGACCGATTTCCCTGCCAGTTCGATATTTTTATTTTTCATGATTCCTACCCGTTAATGACGCTGCCTTGAACACAGCGTTTTCTAAACATTTTCCTCCATCATCAGCTGTCTCATCTCACGTTTGTAGTCCTCGACGCCCGGCTGATCGAATGGATATACTCCGAAATTGTTCGCCGATATCGCACATGACACCTCGAAGAAATATATCAGTGCTCCGAGATTGTATTCGTCCAGTCTGTCTATCTCTATCATGTTCACTGGTATACCTGCAGATGTATGAGCTATAACCACAGCTTCCTCGGCACACTCGTTCACCTGCTGCAAAGTCTTCCCGGCGTATGGTTCTCCGGCACTGGCAGGTAT
>CAKQUI010000182.1 GCA_934277495.1 uncultured Clostridia bacterium
CAGTGCCTATATCTGAAAGTTTCACAGGATCTACGCCGTCTATACCTGGGTCAAACAGGATGAGCCCGCTCAGTTCCTTTTTGTTTTTTATCTTGTCTCCTACGCTGACCAGTACTTCCGCCTTGCCGTCAGTTATATATCCTGCAGGCATGGAAAAGTTCTGTGCATTCAGGATGGATGATATGTTGTCCATCGTAAGAACACCTGTCATATCAGCGCTGGCAAGCGCAGCCTCCTTTGAATCCTGTACCTGCGACAACGCACTCTGCAGCTGGTTTACAGTAGCATCTACAGTACTTTCTGCAGCTGCCAGATCGGAATACTGAGTCCCCAGAGTAAAGGATGCTGTAGAGCTTTTTTCGTCAAGCTCCTTTATAGCCTTTTCCACCGCCTTGATCTGATCATCCACAGTATCAAGCTGTGCCACTGTTGTTTTGAGCTGATCTGCAGTAAGTCCCATGACTTTCATGCCTGCCTCTGCCTGAGACTTTATCATAGGATCACTGTTGTTATAT
This sequence comes from uncultured Clostridia bacterium, assembly GCA_934277495.1. Classification (GTDB taxonomy): domain Bacteria; phylum Bacillota; class Clostridia; order Peptostreptococcales; family Anaerovoracaceae; genus Lentihominibacter. The sequence continues at coordinate 516 of CAKQUI010000182.1, forward strand.
GCTTCCCACAGAAGTTTCAGCTGCGGACCGTTTTTCTTCAGCTCCTCCAGCTGTTCCTTGCTTTTAGTAAGCTGCGATCTTGCCGAAGATATCTGTTTCGCAGCTTTTTTCTGTCCCTCGGTTATAGCTTTCTTGCCTGAATTTATCTGTTTCTTTCCGTTTTTAGCCGCACTTATACCGCTTTCTATCTCACCCGAAGCACTGCCCATCTGAGCCGATATCGCTGATGATATCCTTTCATTGACTTTGTCTATTTTTTCCTGTGAAAGCACGATCTGCACATTATCATCCACCATTCCCATGGATGTTACGGAAGCCACGCCTTCGACGCCCTCGAGAGTATTCAGCAGTTCCTCTTTAGTAAACTTCGATACTTCACCTGACGACTTGCCTTTCATACCGACAGCTGCTGTGACCACTGGCATCATGTCAAGACTTATCTTCATTACCACTGGCGTTTCCGAAGAATCAGGCAGCTGCCCTTCCACCTGGTCGATCTTTTCTCTTATATCCACTGATATGGCGTCCATATTGACGTCATCGGAAAATTCCATCTGTATCACTGAATAGTTTGCTGCCGATACCGATGTTATGTTCTTGATGTTCGATAAAGTCGCCATCTGCTTTTCCATGATATCGGTTATCTCCGTTTCAGCTTCCTGCGGACTGGCGCCCGGATATGTCGTCATTACTATCACATACGGGGTATTTATTTTCGGAAAAAGATCCGGCGTCATCCTTGTATATGACACCACGCCGAAAACCACGATGATAACTACCGCCACAAGCACTGTAAACGGTTTTTTCACACTTATTTTTGAAAGCATACTTTTCTCCTTGTTTATTGAGCCCTGCTATTTCCAGTCGTATTTTCTGAGGTCCCATCTGCTGCCGTTGAAATAGTTCATATCCACGTATTTTTCCCCGCCGGCAACATATTTTGATTTCCCATAAAAGGTATACTGGCAGAACACCCAGTTTCTGCCGTCAGGAAGACTGCTGTTTATATCCGGGTCGCTTATCCATACAGGATATCCGTCATATCTTCCTGATATGTATGTACTGTAGATATATATATTAGTGTATATCACAGGTTTATGTCCGTATTTGTGTTCGAGTTCTTCCAGCAGAGGATCCAGCACATTGTAAAGCTTCTCCTTCGAAGGGTGTTTTTTCAGGTATTTTCCGTAAAACTCCACATCCACTGCAGGCGGCAGCATACCCCACTTCCTGTCTACAGTCTTTATGAAATTCTCAGCCTGAGTGCTGCCGGAAGTGTCATAACTCATGAAATGATATGCACCAGCCTTTATACCGGTCCTGCCAACATTCTTCCAGTTTTCTGCGAACCTGCTGTCTACATGGCTGCTGCCTTCTGTAGCCTTTATGAAAGCGAATGATATCCCTTCATGTTCAAGACCTTCCCAGTCTACATCCTTCTGATACGAAGAAACATCGACGCCTTTTACGGTATAGTTCCCATCACGCCCGCTTTCTGACTCATTTATGTAGAAAAACAACTCCCTTGCCGCCAGTAATCCTGTCAGCATCAGGATAAGCACGAATACAAGAATGATCCTCTTTTTTAAAGATATCCCTTTACCCTTTCTCTTCGAACCTTTTCTGCGGCCTGCCCCTGCTTTGCTTTTTCTTTTGTTTCTGCCTCTGCTCTGTATTTTTTTCTTTTTATCCATACCGGGATAATTATACCTTTTTGTATACGATTATTCAACAA
>CAKQUI010000183.1 GCA_934277495.1 uncultured Clostridia bacterium
ATGATACCGAAATCATCGGGACTGACGGCGCTATCGATCATCTGAAAAAAAGCGGGATCAGAGAAGGCCGTAACCGCAGCCTGTTTTTTGGTTCTCAGAACGTGACGTTCAGCAGCATCGCCGAAGAAAAAGATATCTCAGATATGACCGTCTACTACCTTATCGAAAATGAAAGCGACTATGACAGGATCTGTGCATTCAAATCAGAGCTGGTGGACAAATACGGCGGCGGTTTCCCTAAGGAGAAAGGCTCCGACTCGGATATCCTGATGGACACGATAGTAGTCTGGGCAGTTATCTTTGCCATCATCCTCGCACTTTCTCTGTACGAAACTGCATGTATGAAAAAAGAAGCCATGATAACTGTTCATATTACAAAATGAGCTACGGTTCTGACATGATCTCTGAAAGCAATGATCCAGACGAGTCCCTTTACAGAGACTTTTATGCAAAGTTCCAGAGCAGTGCCTTCCAGTACGCAGACCTTTCCGATTACTACGATATGCGACACCCTTTCATAGTGATCAACAGAAATGCATTCGATGAGCTGTCAAACGAATATCCACAACTGAAAACGCTTGAAGAGGAAGTCACATCCGAAAAGATATCACTGCTGCTTCCTTCTGATATAGCTTACGGAACGAGCGAATATGAAAAAGTCATGGAAATGAACGACGGTTCTTTCTTCACAGAAACAGAATACGGCAGCTGGAACAAACTGAATTATGATGATGGGATAAAGGTCACAGGTATCCACGAAAGCGGTCGGGGATATGAGACGAACAGCTACAGCGATCCTGTTATCCTCGTTGACAATACGACATACGACGGCAGCCTGGGATCGACTGGATATGACTTCTATTACAATTACGATATAATGTACGATATCCCAGACAAAGACTGGCAGCAGTTCATTGATACACATGAGCTTGATGACAGCAATATCAGCGTCACCAATGTCATGGATGACTACAGCTACAGATGGGCTCAGAGCAAAAGGAAACTGACCATATCCGCTGCATTCACATTATTCATTCTGTTCCTCGAACTTTCACTTATCGTAATGATAATCAAAATGAAATACCAGTTCAATGCTGCAGAGATGGCTATAAGAAAAATACACGGTTATTCACTTTACGAAAGAAACATAAGGCTCGTTAAGGAAACTGTTGTGTCCGGCATGATCGGCATAATATCCGCATCGATACTCTGCCGGATCACCGGTACAGATATCGGAATACCGATACTCGCTGCCTCAGGGCTCCTACTCATAATTCTGGAGATACTTTGCATACTGGTCAAAGCAGGCTCCGTTGAAAATCATAAAATAGCAACTATCTTAAAGGGAGAAAGAATATGATAACCGGGAAAATATAACAAAGCGGTTCGGAGATCTGACCATCTTCGACGGTCTTGATTTTGAAATACACGATGGCGAATTCGTATGCTTCTCCGGAGAAAGTGGCAAAGGCAAGACCACCCTGCTGAACATTATCGGTCTGCTGGAACCCTTTGATTCCGGCGAGCTGCTGATCAATGGCAGGAAGTACAGCAGCCGCAGAGAGAAGCGGGAATATTACAGAAGTGAAGTCGGGTTCCTTTTTCAAAACTTTGCACTGATCGAAAATAAAACCGTAAGGCAGAATCTTGAGATCGTCAGGACCAGCCATGACAACTGTATGTCCATAGAGGAAGCGGTCCATCGTGTAGGTCTTGAAGGCAAACTCGACAACAAGGTCTATACCCTGTCAGGTGGCGAACAGCAGCGTATAGCACTGGCCCGGCTCATACTGAAGCAGTGCTGGCTGATCCTGGCTGATGAACCCACAGGCTCCCTGGACAGAAAAAATGCTGCTGTAGTGATGGAGATTCTCAAAGCCCTGAACCGTGAAGGCCGGACTGTGATAATAGTCACACACGATGAGGATATAAAGAATCAGGTAGACAGGAGGATAGAACTTTGAGAAAGTGTGACCGGAATGAGAAGCGAACAAAACCGCTAAAAACAACAGCTTTAGTGCTGGATATCATCGTTTTATCGTATTTCCCACTATATGTTTACTGGGTATTCGGAGTTCCGGATATAGACGCCCATCCACTGACACAGTTGTTTGCGGCGATAAATCCGATGACTGCAGGCGCTTACTGTATTGGGGCAGCCATGCTGATCCATCTGGCAGCGTATAAAAATATCATCGGAAGATGCGTGATCTGCCTGCCATATGTGTTGTC
>CAKQUI010000184.1 GCA_934277495.1 uncultured Clostridia bacterium
CAAACTCTGATATCCAAGATATCGGCAAAATGGAGTATGACTATTCCCTCTGTGCCGAAAAGTGTTCCATAGATATACCTGCGACACGGCTCTTTCCATCTGAAAAATGCAGCGGTTATTTCGGCGTAAAACGATTCGATTCTGACGCTGACGGAAAGCGTGTCCACATGGCTACAGCTGCTGCGCTCCTTGAAGCTGATTTCAGACAACCGTGTCTCGACTATCACCAGCTCATGAAGCTGACTGCGATACTTACCGGAAACGACCCTCATGATATGGAAAACATGTTCCGCAGAGTCTGCTTCAACGTGTTCGCCCATAACAGAGACGACCACGCCAAAAACTTCTCGTTCCTCTATGACGACTCCTCGGACTCATGGAAACTGAGCCCCGCCTACGACCTCACCTACAGCACCACATACTATGGCGAGCACACGACATCTGTAGACGGCAACGGCAAAGACCCCGGAGCATCTGAACTCCTCAATGTAGGTACAGCTGCCGGACTGTCCCATGCAAAATGCCGGAAGATAATAAAGGAAATCGAAGAAATCGTCAGGAGCGAGCTTGGGGGATATATCAGCTGATAATTTGTATTTACCCAAGAAAAAATCCCCTGAGTATGTCTGCTCCGGGGACGTTGGTTCGTCAAAATGACGAGAAGTTATATGTTATTATTAAGAGGCATTTACTTTGTAACTGTTAACGAAATTTATTCGAAAATTTTTATATAAGGCTGCAGACTGCGGAGCTGTCGCTGTTCGCACGGCTTCCGTCTGCAGCAATGTGCTTTCAAATGTGCTTGAAATCAATGCTGATGTTCTGCGGACGAGACATAGTCTCATACCGCATATCATCAGAACTTTGTCTTTCCTGATCCTTTATGTGCATCTGTACATACGCTCTCAGTCCAGACTATTTTACTGTAACTCCTTTTTCTTCAAGACCTGCTACTACGAAGTCTCTGTCTGCACTGATCTCTTCCATGATGAATTTCACGTCTTCTTCAGTTGCAGTAGTCATCTTGTAGTTCTTTACGCAGTTCTTGATGTATGACTTGCGGATATGATCCATATCCTGCTGTCTTGCTTTCATGAGGGACGGATCTGAAGGAAGTACCAGAGTCTTTCCTGCAACTTCGTCTTCAGGATCACCGAAGAGGACTTCAATGCCGTTTTCCTTAGCGAATGTCAGCTGAGGCATCGGGTGTTTGCCTGCGCCTGTGTACTCAGTTTCCTGAACAACGAGGATATCGTCTTTGTCCATAGTCTGAGCCAGTGCGAATGCAGCTGCCAGTGATGTATTTCCTGCAGGACCTCTTTCGTATCCTTCCAGTACAGCCAGCATCTGAGTGATGTAGAAGAGTTCACCCTGCTTTACTGTAACCAGTTCATCCATGTATCTGAGGACTCTTGCTGCGTTTCTCGGGCAGTCTGATCTGTCAGGCCATGTGATGAACGGGAAGCTGAATCCAGTGTGTCCTGTTGTGCATGATTTCTTGTTGAAGTCTTTTTCTGATGCCATGTGCAGTCCCTTGAGGTCGATGCATGCACCTATAACTTTTGTAGCTTCAGCGCCAGCCTTGATGAGACCTCTTGCAGTTCCTGTAAGGTTTCCGCCGCCTGCGTTTGTGCAAACTACTGCTGCAGGATCCTTGCCGAACTTTTCTCTGCACTGGTTAGCCAGCTCGTAACCGAGAGTTTCTACACCAGCGATACCATAAGGTGTGTAAAGTGAAGCGTTGAAGTAACCTGTATCTTCGAGAAGGCTCAGATGAGTTGAGAACAATTCCGGTCCTACTGACAGCTGAACTACTTCTGCACCGTATGCTTCGCAGATCCTCTGCTTTTCAAGGATCTCAGGCTGACCAACTTTTCTGCCGTCATAGCATTCCTGTACAACGATACAGTTCAGTCCGTGCATTGCAGCCTGTGATGCTACAGCAGCACCGTAGTTGCCTGATGTTGCAGCGATAACGCCTTTGTATCCCAGCTTCTTAGCGTGGTGTACAGCGATAGAAGCTCTTCTTGCCTTGAAGCTTCCTGATGCGTTGGCAGCTTCGTCTTTTACAACGATCCTTGCGCCTTTGCCTTCAGGAGCATATTTTCTTGCCAGTTCAGTCATGTTCTTCAGTTCGATCAGCGGAGTGTTGCCTACGCCGTGTGCCAGCTGGATCTCCTGCATCTCTTCCATCGAGTAACCT
>CAKQUI010000185.1 GCA_934277495.1 uncultured Clostridia bacterium
AGGGAGGCAATAATAGTAAATGTTCCAAAGATACGTGAGCACATGAATGAAATAGAGTCGTTTATCAACTCTATACCTGAAAAATATGAAGGACTTTCAGTTATAAGTAAAGACAGGAAAGATTTCTATATCAAAGGGATGAGGATAAGACTTGAGGAACTGCTGGAACCGGCATACGAAAAGTCTGTAGAATGCTATCAGCAGAAAATCAGGATAAAACATCTGCAGAAGTAGGCGCTATACCCAAAACAGAAACGGAGGTCCATGATGCAGACTATAGAGCAGGCTCTGGAAAAACTCAACAGGTCGGATTTTCGTGCAAAGTTCCATCTTGACAGCACTGACATGAAATATATCGAAGAGAAAGGCATGGACACAATAAAGCGGCATGCAGCGGATTTTGTTGCAAAGAGGCTTGCGCCTGCAGTGATACCAAACGATGGCAGACAGACTCCCATGAGAGGGCATCCGGTGTTCAAAGCACAGCATGCATGTGCCTGCTGCTGCAGAGGCTGTCTTAACAAATGGTACCGTGTACCTAAGGACCGAGAACTGTCGGACGACCAGCAGCGCAGGATCGTGAATCTGCTGATGGCGTGGATAGAGCATGAGATGAAAAGGTGATAAACTATCAGATACTCTGTGGGTATACAGAGTGGTCTTGACGCTGTGTCATGTTGCGTAAGATAATATAACAGACAGCCACAGCAGTTTCTTTTGCAGATTTGATGGGAGGAGTGTGTATCTTGGCTGATATCAGAAGACGTGATATTCGCATTACAGCGATCATCATATTTCTCATAGCCTGTGCTGTGGCATGTCGCCTGGCATCAAAATATGATATCGTGACAGGGGTCAGCAACACTTTTCTGTCAGTGCTTCGTGCAGGGATATACATGGGGCTGGTATCAGTATGGGGCGTTTCTCTGCACCATAGGATACTGAGCAGATCTGCACGCATATATCTGACAGTCACAGCAGTACTGCTGATGTTCTGGCTTTTTGCGCGCAGCTGCAAATATCTGCTGCTTTCAGGCCTTGAAAGCGCAGCGTGCATGTGCTGGTACCTTTTTTATGTACCTATGATCCTTGTACCGCTTATGGGGATGTTTGCAGCTTTATGTCTGGGACAGCCGGAATGTTACAGAGTGCCGGCAAAACTCAGGTTTCTTTATATACCTTCGATACTTCTTATCTGTTTAGTATTATCAAACGACATGCATCAGATGGTATTTTCTTTTCCACAAAGTGATCTGCCTCCATGGGACGACTACAGATATGAAGCAGGATATTATATAGTTCTGATATGGATGGCGGCAGAAGTAATTGCTTTTTTTGCAGTTCTGATACATAGAAGCTGTATCCCCGGAAAACGCTGCAGGATATGGGCTCCTCTGATACCGGTGGCTGCAGTGATAATATATTCTGCAGGATATATTAAAGGAATTCCTGTTATATATGCTGCTGCGGGAGATATGACGGCTGTGTTCACCCTTATGATAATGGCAGTTTTCGAATCATGCATATCAACTGGACTGATTCCTTCAAATGCCCACCATGATGAACTTTTCAGATGCTCGACACTCGGAGCACAGATAACCGACGATGATTACAATGTATGCTATATCTCGGATACAGCAGGAAAATTCGAAGCGGGACTGCTCAGAGAAGCTGAACATCATCCTGTGGACTTCGGCAATGAGCGCCTTTCAGGAGCAGATATACGAGGCGGTCATATATTCTGGATAGATGATGTGACAAGGATAAAAAAATATCTGGAAAAACTGAAAAAAACAGGTGAGCAGTTGTCTGAAAACAACAGCATAATAAAAGCGGATGTGGAGCTGAGAGAAAAGAAAGCCATGGCAGATGAGCAGATGCGGCTTTACGATAATATAAGCAGGCAGGCGGCACCCCAGATAGAGAAAATCGAAAAACTTTTGAAAACAAGCGGCATTCCGGGAAAGAAATCAGTACTGCCGTATATATGTGTCATAAGTGCATATATAAAACGCCTGGGAAATCTGCTGCTTCTGGGAGAAGAATCATATTACATACCAGCAAGAGAAACTGGATTATGCCTGCAGGAGTCTGTTGAGAACCTCAGACTGTGCGGAGCTGCATGTTCCCTGACATATGAG
>CAKQUI010000186.1 GCA_934277495.1 uncultured Clostridia bacterium
AAAAAACTTTACGACCGTTTCGGTCACGCCGCATTCGACGGCAGTGCACCGGGAGCCGGAGGCAGCGGATTCTCAGGGTTCGGCGGGAATGGCGGAGGATCGTACAGATATGCGGGACCTGACGGGAATTATCAGGAATTCCACTTTAGTGGCGGTGACATGGATGATATCCTGAAGGATATATTCGGCAGCGGATTTTCATCAGGTGCAGGCCGTTCGGGACGAGGCTTTTCCGGCAGCGGATTCGGCGGATTTTCCGGACACAGCGGATTTGGCAGCGGCGCTTTCAGCAGCAGAGGACAGGATATCAATGCGGAGATCTCTGTAAGTTTCGATGAAGCGGCATTCGGATGCGAGAAGGTCATAAGCCTTGCAGGCATAGACAATGGAAGCAGTTCGGGAAACACATTGAAAGTGAAGATACCTGCAGGCATAGACGACGGCAAGAGCATCAGGCTCAGAGGCAAAGGTATGCCGGGAGCAGGCGGCGGAGAAGCCGGAGATCTGATGATAAAGGTCAACGTAGGCAGCAGACCGGGATTCGAAAGAAAAGGCATGGATGTGTATACGACTGCAACGATACCTTTCAGCACTGCAGTCCTTGGCGGCAAGGCCGTTGTGCAGACGCTGTACGGCAAAGTCATGTGCAATATCAAGCCGGGAACACAGTCTGGTACGAAGATCCGTCTGAAAGACAAAGGTATCGTATCCATGAAAAACAGGAACCAGAAAGGATGCCAGTATGTGACGATACAGATACAGGTGCCGTCGGATCTTACAGAAGAAGCAAAACAGAAGCTCCGTGAGTTCGATGATGCCTGCATGAGAGCAGGCAAAGGCGCAGCGTAGGAGTGCCTGGGCAGGCAAAAATAACGATATCCTATTGACACGTTGTGATTCGGTGATAGAATAAGACTGACAGATGAATAAGACGGGGAGCTTGCACAGCAGGCTGAGAGGAGACATGCGGTCTCGACCCGGGAACCTGATTTGGATAATGCCAGCGTAGGGATAGTGACATTGGATATATTTTGATGTATATAAAAGTGTATGTGCCTCGTGCATATACACTTTTTTTCGTGGTGTGTGCGGGCCATAAGGCACGGCGGAAAAGGAGGCAGAATGTTAAAGGACAGTATTGCAAAAGTACGCAGAAGTGTACCACTGGTACACAATATAACGAATTACGTGACAGTGAACGATGTCGCCAATGCTCTGCTGGCATGCGGCGGCAGTCCCATAATGTCGGACGATGAGGATGATGTGGAGGACATAACGTCCATATGCGGCGGGCTGAATATCAATATCGGGACTCTGAACAGCAGGACTATACCGTCCATGTTCAAGGCAGGCAGGAAGGCCAACCAGCTGGGACACGCTGTGATCCTGGACCCTGTGGGAGCAGGAGCCAGTCGTCTGAGGACAGAAACTGCAGTGAAGCTCATGAACGAGATAAAGTTCGATGTGATAAGAGGGAATATCTCAGAGATAAAGACACTGATGAACGGCAGAGGCAGCACGAAGGGCGTGGACGCTGATATAGCAGATGCTGTAACGGATGAAAATCTCGACGAAGTGATAAGCTCACTTAAAAAATTTGCAGGCGAGGTAGACGCAGTCATAGCAGTGACAGGCGCAACCGATCTTGTAGCAGACAAAGACAGATGCTATGTCATCAGGAACGGCAGACCGGAAATGGGCAGGATAACAGGCACAGGCTGTCAGCTGTCAGCGATCACAGCTGCTTTCGTCACTGCAGATCGTGAAAACAGACTGGATGCAGCAGCGGCTGCAGTTTGCATGATGGGTGCAGCAGGGGAGATCGGCTGGAGCAGGATGCAGGAAGACGATGGCAACGCTACATACAGAAACAGGATAATAGATGCTATATACAACATGGATGACGAGACTCTCGAAAGGATGGCAAGGTATGAAGAACGTTAACTGCAGCAGGGAAAGCCTGCTTCTGTATGCTGTAACCGACAGGAGATGGCTGGGAGATCATACGCTCCATGAACAGGTGGAAAACGCCATAAAAGGCGGAGTGACATTCGTACAGCTAAGGGAAAAGACTCTTGATCGAGAGGCGTTCCTGAAAGAGGCAAAGGATATAAAAGAACTGTGCG
>CAKQUI010000187.1 GCA_934277495.1 uncultured Clostridia bacterium
GCTGTGAACATATATCTCCGAAACGCCGGTATCCGCATCCGCCCCGGAAAAACACGCACATATGCGTCGTCTTCGGGGTTTTTTCGTCTTTGTATCTTTATTATGTTTTCTTTTCGTAAGTTCCTGCCTGTACATACAGTATTTACTGCAGGTGTTCTGCATATCCGTGAGCCTCTGCACATATCCGGAACCAGCCGCTTAAAAGCAGCACTCTGAGCATTGTATCATGTCTGCATCCCGGACCGGCTGTCTGTCGTGCCTTCATCATTCTATCCGCAGCCTGACGTAATTGATGTTCTTGTCCCTGCCTCTGAAACGGTCTTCATACTCGGTGGTGGTCAGTCTCGAATCGAAGCTGCTGCCGTGCAGATCTCTTGTCTGCTGTTCTATGACAAGCCCGCAGGCTTCGATCTCTTCGAGGGTGAACTCGTAAAGTCCATCGTTGTCTGTTTTTATCTCGATGAAGCCTCCCGGTTTCACTGCTTTCCTGTAATCCTCAAGGCGTTTCCTGTACGTCAGCCTTCGTTTGGCGTGGCGTGCCTTGGGCCATGGATCGCTGAAATTCAGGTAGATACCGTCCAGACTGTTTTCTGCAAAGAAATCGCTCATATCATCTATATACGACATGATGAATCTCAGATTAGGCAGCATGTCTGCACCGTACTGCTGCTTTCCCGCCTCGCATGCTTTTTCGAGAGCTCTCAGTATCACTGTATCCTGCCCCTCGACAGCTATGAAATCACTGCCGGGTTCCTTCAGAGCCTTGCTGCAGATGAACTGTCCCTTGCCGCATCCTATTTCAAGAAAAAGCGGACGCTCTCCGCTGAAATGCTCTTTCCAGCCTTCTCCTTCAGGCTCATTTATCATCTGATCCGAATACGTCTGCAGCCTCGCTTCAAGATCCTTTGGTTTTCTCTGTCTCATATGAAAATTCTCTCTAAAACTATGATAGCAAGAAAAATAACGAAAACTGCCGATGCTGCTATATCTCTGCCGCATATCTTCATACCGTTCATCCTGGTGCGTTTGATATTTCCTCCGTAGCATCTGGCCTCCATAGCCATGGCAAGATCCTGAGCTATCCTGAACGCACTGATGAACAGCGGTACAAGTATAGGTATCAGCGCCTTGGCCCTGTTTATTATATTGCCGCTTTCGAAATCTGCACCTCTTGCCTGCTGCGCTTTCATTATCTTGTCAGTCTCCTCAAGAAGCGTAGGAATGAACCTCAGCGCTATGGTCATCATCATCGCCAGCTCATGGGCAGGCAGACCGAAGCGTTTGAAAGGCGAAAGCAGCGACTCTATGCCGTCTGTCAGACTTATGGGCTTTGTAGTCAGCGTCAGCAGAGACGAGCCGATTATCAGCAGTACCAGTCTCACACCCATGAACACAGCGGTCCTGAGCCCTTCTTTTGATATTTCAAATATCCACAGTGATACCAGCACCTCGCCTTTTATCATGAACATATTCAGTATGAACGTGAACATTATTATCAGGAACACAGGTTTCAGTCCTCTGAGTATGAACTTCACCGGCACCCTGGAAACTGCAGTAACTACAGCCAGGCCTGCAAAGGCTATGGCGAATCCTATAAAATCCTTGACTATGAAAAGTGCCACTATGTAAAGCACTGTTGCCACTATCTTGATACGCGGGTCCAGCCTGTGGACCAGTGAATTCCCGGGATAGTACTGCCCGAGGGTAATATCTCTTATCATTTATCCGAACCTTTACTTTTCAAAACTTCTGCGATACTGTCCGCTGCTTCATCCATCGTAACAGGAACTCCCGGAACATCCAGTCCCGATCTGCGCAGCTTTGCGACAAGCTCCATGGAATCAGGCAGTGCCAGCCCGATCTCTTTCAGTTCCTTCTCATGGGAGAACACTTCCGACGGCGCGCCGCTCATCCTGAGCCTGCCGTGGTCCATGACCATGACTTTATCGGACATCCTTGCGATATCATTCATATTGTGGGACACCAGGAAGATTATATTGTTTTCCCTGCGGTGTATCGTTTCCACCATATCAAGGATATCGTGATGCGCTTTCGGATTCAGCCCTGCTGTCGGCTCGTCCAGTATCAGGACTTCCGGCTTCATGGCTATGAC
>CAKQUI010000188.1 GCA_934277495.1 uncultured Clostridia bacterium
GGAGAACTCAAAATGGAATACAAAGTTCAGGAACATTTACATTATGCAGGTATAGCAAGCTGGAACCACTGCGAGGTGACTCAGGACGTTGAGGGCGCAGACATCGTAGTTATGGGCGTGCCTTTCGACAGCGGCGTTACATTCAGACCGGGAGCTCGTTTCGCACCGAGAACTATCAGAGAGCAGAGCCTTATCGCATGCTGCTTCAGATATCCGTGGGAATATGTGCTGAAAGACGAAGCTAAAGTCATCGATTACGGCGATGTTGGCTACTGGGTAGGTGCAAAGGCAACGGAGTTCATGGTAGAGGATACATACCAGACTGTAAAGAAGATACTGGATGCAGGCGCTACTCCGATGACTCTGGGCGGAGACCACACTATCCCTTACGGACCAGTAAGAGCATGTTCAGAGAAATTCGGCAAGCTGGCTCTGATACATTTCGATTCGCATCAGGACAGCTCACCGAGCGAAGTGAAGCCTGACGGAACACACAACCTGTCACACGCAAACTTTGCATATGACCTCCAGGCAGAGGGCTGCATAGACCCGTCAAAATCAGTGCAGGTATACTGCAGGACAGAGTTCACTGAATGTGGATACAACATCATCAAATCCATGGAAGCTCTGGACATGACTCCGGCACAGCTGGCAGCAAGGATAAAGGAAACTGTAGGTGACATGCCTGTTTACCTTACATTCGACATCGACGCTCTCGATCCGTCAGCAGCTCCTGGAACAGGAACACCTGTTATCGGCGGACCTTCGACAGATACAGTGAGAAAAGTCCTCAGAGGACTGCAGGGCATCAACATCGTAGGTGCAGACATGGTAGAAGTGCTTCCGGACAAAGATCCGAGCAACATCACATCCATCGCAGCAGCAGCATTGACACAGGACATCATGTACCTCATCAACGAAGCAAGGAAAGCAAGAAAGTAGGAACAGAATAAAAGAAGAAACGACCGGAGGCATATCGTATCAGGAAAGGTATGCCTCCGGTTTTTTGAATATGATATTCTTGATATCTGCGTGCTGGTGTTTTACAGCATCTCTTCTGGAATGTCAGTCAGTACAGAAATCAGTGATGCATCGATCCATGGAACAGCGGTATATGAGGAGTTTGTGTGCTGACGCTGTATTTTGGAATTCAATGTTGCATATCGAAATTCGATCGATCATAGTGCAAACGATGTAAAAATTTTACAAACAACCTTGACTTTACCAGAAAATGCGGATATACTGTAAAAATATTCCATATACAAAACGAAAGCTTTCGGACTCTAAGGGTGGCCGTATATGCGCATACTGCGGCAACTCATGATATTGGTATTTCAGGAAAGGACGAAATGAAGAAAAAACATTTGAGAAAGCAGTCCGGAAAAAATGGTGAAAATAAAGTAATTATAAAATACAAGTTCACAGATTACCGTGTGTTCCCGATAGTGATGCAGGACGAGACCATATGCAGGCAGCTGCTGGAACTGATACTGAACAAAAAAATAGGAAGAATACATCATATACATGACGATGATGAAACCATGTTCGATGAGATAAGCGTGGAAAAGACCCTGACGAAAGGCCCTGCACTGAAAGCGGTGCGCCTTGATGTCTTTGCGACAGATGAACAGGCGTGGTACAACATAGAGATGCTTTGCTACGTGGATAAGGATCTGCCCAAACGATCAAGGATGTATCAGGCGGAGATAGACTCAGGAAAGCTGAAAGATGGACAGCCTTACAGCAAGCTCAGGGACAGCTACATAATCTTCATCTGCACCTACGATCCCTTCAGACGTGGCAAAGCTGTATATCGTTTCAGATACAGGGAAGATGAGGAGAAAGACTTGTATCTTGAAGACGGAACGTATAAAATATATCTGAATACAGCTTGTGAAGAAGAGGAGATACCTGACGGCATGAAAAACCTCTTTCAGTATATCCGCAGTATGAAAGTAGAGAGCGGAGACGAGCTGGTGACACGTATACACGAACGAGTGGAAGATTTAAATCAGAACGGTAAGGAGGGACCCATGCATACGATGTATGATTTTGTGAAGGAGCGGGAGCAGGCCATGTTCGAGGAAGGTCAGATAGCAGG
>CAKQUI010000189.1 GCA_934277495.1 uncultured Clostridia bacterium
ATAGATACCTCCTTTTGGTGTCTGTGTTAATAATATAACTGTTTAACAAATGTGTCCACTTTTATAAGTATAATGCACCTCCTACTCGATTAAATCAAAGGGATTCGAACCAGAAAGATTTACATAAATATGTATCATGCAGGCATTAAATAGAGAATGACCTGTTTAGAAGTAGATTCTATGATATAATAATATAGATCATCAGGATCAATATGTCAGACAGGTGGATCGATAGACTATGTTTAATGAAAACACATCAGACAGGTATGTTCTTAAAATATATGATACTGAACTGGTACATTTTGTTATGGGTAAAAGAGGCCTTGAGGGACTTGTTACAAAAATCATCAGGATCGATGATAATGTATCAAAGCTGCTTCCTCTTGATCTGGAACTGACAGATGAAGGTCTTTTGAAATGGCTGCAGTATCGTGTCATTCCCAAAAACAGAATGTTTGTGGAAGAGATCCTGAGGACTCTCGATCTCAGTCCCAATGATACGAAAGGTATAATCGATGTCTGCAAGGGATTATCCCTGAATGACAGTTACTGGATCGTTCCAGAAGGCTTTGAAGGAAATTTTGCACAGTACAATCTTTATGAGAACCGTTTTTCAGAGATGCTGGCGCTTGTTGCCTATACGGGTGCAGGTGGCGGTGATCAGGCATTTACGACATCACCTGAACTTACTACGAACGGTATGCTGCCGAAGGCATGGCGGTTTATTGAAAACGATGGGATATATCTTTATAAAGGGGGAACCAGCGGAGCATCGAATACCGGCCGTGAACCATATTGTGAATACTACGCTTCACAGATCGCTGAAAGGATGCAGCTTCATTCGGTCCATTATGATATTGAAAACTGGAAAGGGATAACCGCTTCAAGGTGTGCACTTTTCACGGACATCGACACGTCATATATACCAGTCGGCAGGATCATAAGAACCGGTGGTCTGAAGGCATGCATCGATTATTATGACAGCCTTGGTGAAGAGTTTTCACAGCAGATACGCAGTATGCTGGTGTTCGATGCACTTGTCTACAATGAAGACCGGCATTTCGGGAATTTCGGTATACTGTGTGACAATCACAGCGGTGATATAAAAGCGCCGGCACCGATTTTCGATAACGGTTTGTCATTATTATGCTATGCAGGAAAAAATGATATAGGTGATATTCAGGCACTTGCCGAATATGCGAAAACAAGAACGAATCCTTACGGTGTTTCATTTGAAGATGTTTGTGCGGAAGTGATGGGAAGGGAACAGAAAGAACAGCTCCGTCGAATGATAGGATTCAGGTTCAGGAGAGATACGAACATAGGATTCCCTGAAGAACATTTACAGGCACTTGAAAAGATAATAGAGAAACGGTTACTTTCACTGCTTGAGATCCCGGTCTGCAGGAACTGAACGAGATGAGCACAGTGGAAGCAGAAGGATAATAAAAACAGCAAAATCAATAATACAAGGATGTAATTTTATGAGAAGAAGAAAAAAGATCCTGATCCCGGTAATAGTCATATCACTGCTGTTATCAGCATTTCCGGTATCGGCTATAGAAGATGATACAGCACCGGCACAGGAACCTCAGACACAGGAGCAGCAGGAAACACAGGATAAAGATCCCGGCGTCAGTGCCGTCGATGATGAAAAAGAAATAAAGTATGTTATCATTAAGAGAATGATCTGAAGGGGGCAAATATCATGAAACGATATACCTGGATAAATGACGATGTGAAAATAGATTTTCCTATACCTAAAATACTACAGGACAAAGTAGAAGAACTTGAGCAACTGGATCAGGCTGGTGATTACTGCTACTTTGATGTATGCGAATATCTTGATGATGATGCAAAGGAATTTTATGTACAGGGAAAAATAACAAAGAAGCAGTGGGATAAGCTGGTGACACGATATGATGGGAGTGTATAGATGATCGATATAATAGATTTTGATAAATGTCAGACGAACGAAAGAAACGGAACATACGGTGGTCAGGCCGGTTCAAAAGAGGGGATAACATTCAATGATGATTACTGGATGATAAAATATCCTAAAAGTACAAAGGGAATGCGAA
>CAKQUI010000190.1 GCA_934277495.1 uncultured Clostridia bacterium
GTATATGTCCACGATCTCCTTGATGCCTGCACGTTCGTTCTTGTCGGCTTCGACTTTCAGGAGAAGAAGCTCTCTGAAAATGCTGTGCTTAGGCGGGAGTGTGAATATCTTCTTCACGACTTCCAGCTTGGCTGTCTGGGAGAGTATCTGGTGAAGACTCTGTTCTGTACCGCTGAATACTATGGTTATCCTTGAAAGAGAAGGGTCATTGGTAGTTGAAACGGTAAGAGAGTCTATATTGAATCCACGTCTTCCGAACAGACTGATGACTCTTGTCAGGACATTGGCCTGGTTCTCTACCAGTATGCTGATAACTTCTCTGCGTATTTCCTTGTCCATGATTACCTCCTTCTTAACCTATTATCATATCTTCAACTGTACCGCCGCCAGGGATCATAGGAAGAACACGTTCTTCTCTTGATATAGCGCAGTCTATCCATACAGGACCCTTTTCTTTGAGGGCTTTCTTGAAGACTTCCTCAAACTCCTGAGGAGTCGATGCAGAGAAACCTTTTGCACCGAAAGCCTCGGCCAGTTTAGGGAAGTTTGTCTTTCTTTCAGGCGTGGTGGATGCATATCTCTTGTTGTAGAATGCTGTCTGCCACTGATATACCATGCCCAGTACTCTGTTGTTCATGATAACGGTTATGATAGGAAGCTCCTGGCTGACTGCAGTGCATGCTTCATTGAGGTTCATATGGAACGAACCGTCACCTGTGAAGTGGATGACTCTCTTGTCGGGACATCCGATCTGAGCTCCGATAGCAGCTCCGTATCCGAATCCCATTGTTCCCAGACCGCCGCTTGTGATGAAGTTCTGAGTCTTCTCATGCTTTACATACTGTGCAGCCCACATCTGATGCTGACCTACGTCTGTGACATACACTGTCTCTTTGTCTGTGAGGTCGCATACTGCGTGTACTATCTCGTCAGGATGGAGCTGAGCCTCCTGGCACTTGACGTCGCCTGTACGCTTCTTCCACTCTGTGGAAATGGAGATCCAGTCGCTGTGATCTTTTTTCTTGATGTGCGGCAGCAGCTGCTGGAGGAATTCCTTCACGTCTGCTGTCACGCCGAGATCCACCAGGACATTTTTGTTGATCTCGCTGGTATCTATATCTATCTGCACTTTCTGTGCGTTCCTTGCGAATTTCTTAGGGTTGAGGGCAACTCTGTCGCTGAACCTTGCACCCAGGGCAACCACCAGGTCGGCCCTGTCTACGGCTTTGTTTGCAGCGATGCTGCCATGCATACCCAGAAGTCCAAGACTCCTGTGATTGTCATATCCGACGATACCGGCAGCCATAAGTGTGTATGCTGCAGGGATGTCAGCTATATCCATGAGCTTGTTGACTTCTTCGCCTGCTTTTGATGACGCCACGCCGCCGCCTATGTAAAGGACCGGTTTCTGTGCTGCGTTTATCATGGCAGCAACGTCCTTGACCTCTTTCTCGGTGAATACCGGGTGAGGGTTGAGAGGCAGAGGCTCCTGCGGAGTATATGAAATCTTCTCTGCAGTGACGTCCTTTGTTATATCAATGAGGACAGGACCCTTCCTGTCGCTGTTGGCGATCCTGAAAGCGTTTCTCAGTGCATCTGCCAGGTCTTCGATCTTGTTGACGAAGAATGTATGCTTTGTCACAGGCATGGTCACGCCTGTGATGCATATCTCCTGGAAAGCATCTCTGCCGATAAGGCTGTCCGGCACATTGGCTGTGATCGCTACCATAGGTATGCTGTCCATGAATGCGGTAGCTATGCCGGTCACGAGATTAGTAGCTCCCGGGCCGCTTGTAGCGAAAACAACACCTGTTTTGCCTGTAGCTCTGTAATAGCCGTCAGCTGCATGAGCCGCACCCTGTTCATGTGCAGTCAGTACATGCTTGATCCTGTCTCTGTATTCATACAGAGTATCGTATAGATTCAGAGCCGTACCTCCCGGATAACCGAACACTGTGTCAACACCATGTTCAAGTAAGATTTCCGCAACCAGCTGTGATCCTGTTACTCTCATTTTTACCTCCTGAAATACTTCGAATATTGTACCTGACTGTCGAAAAC
>CAKQUI010000191.1 GCA_934277495.1 uncultured Clostridia bacterium
TCTGTGTGAAGCTGCATTTTCTCTTGTAAGATGCGACAAGGAATACAGCGACTTCTACCACCTCAAATACAAAGAGGCGAACAGATACCAGCACAAACGTGCACTCGCATTAACTGCCCGTAAATTTGTGCGTTTAGTCTTTCGACTGCTGAAAGACAATCGCTTATATCGTCCAGCAAAGTAGATCCCATCTGCTTGCTGATGAGCTGCGCCCTGCCCATTTTTAAAAATTGGGTCGACAGGGTTTGGGTGGGTGTTTTTTGTCTTCGTAAGATATATACAAAAATATATGATTTTTGTATTATTTATCTCTTGACATATTACCGCTGGACTTTTCCAGATAGTCTGAAATCATTGATATTCACGCTATATATTAACATAAATGCACATAAAATCAATCCCGAAGACCTGACCCCATGCAATTTTTTCCGGAATAAAAGCGCCTTTAAATGCACATAAATATATTACGACATCAAAGCCTGCTTTGAGGGGAGCAAAAAGGATGCGAGGAATTATTTCATGGCTAACAAGGTTGAGATCTGCGGAGTGAACACATCGAAACTCCCGAGGTACAAAGACAAGGAGATGCAGGAAATGCTTGCTGCAGTAAAAGCCGGCGATATGGCAGTCCGGGATGAATTCATAAAAGGCAACCTCAGGCTCGTACTGAGTGTTATACAGAAATTTACAGGTCGAGGCGAAAGCCCCGACGATCTTTTTCAGGTGGGATGCATTGGTCTTATCAAAGCACTGGACAATTTCGATATGTCCCACGGAGTAAAGTTCAGCACATATGCAGTCCCTATGATAATAGGTGAAGTCCGGCGCTATCTCCGGGACAACAACAGCATACGTGTGTCCCGTTCACTGAGGGATACAGCTTACAAGGCGCTGACCGCAAGAGAAACACTCAGCCGAAGGCTTCAGCGTGAGCCCTCCGTGGATGAGATCGCAAAGGAAATAGATATGAAGCGTGAAGATGTGGTGCTGGCTCTTGACTCCATACAGGACCCTGTTTCGCTGTTCGAGCCGGTATTCAATGACAACGGAGACCCGGTCTATGTGATGGATCAGATCAGAGACATGAAAAACACTGACGCCCGATGGATAGAAAATCTGTCGCTCTCCGAAGCTATGAAAAAGCTTTCACCAAGAGAGCAGCATATACTGGACATGCGTTTTTTCCAGGGCAAGACACAGATGGAGGTAGCCGAAGAGATCTCCATAAGCCAGGCTCAGGTATCAAGACTGGAAAAGAACGCTCTGAACTATATGAAAAAATACGTATGAGCAGGCTATAATGCAGCTGCCGCTACTAAAAAATACAGTTCCCGCCATTACTGAAACTGTATTTTTGTATTTACGTATTTATTTAAGTGCATCTTCAAGGATAGCAAGACCTTTGTCTATATCGCCGTATTCAATGGTGAGCGGCGGGAGGAGTCTGATCTTGTCCTTTGCTGTGAGAGACATAAGCCCGTTTTTAAGAGCTTTTTTGACAGTCTCTGCAGCATCTCCTTCGATGGAGATACCCATCATCAGACCCATTCCTGTAACGCCCTTGACGCCGGAAAATCCCAGGATCTTTTCTTTCATGTAAGCGCCCTTTTCTTCGACTTCCTTCAGGAAATCGTCATCTATACGCTCAAGAACTGCCAGCGCACCTGCGCATGCTACCGGATTGCCGCCGTATGTAGTGCCGTGATCTCCCGGCTGCAGTATATCGCAGCATTTTTCCGAAAACAGCGTACCGCCTATCGGCAGACCGCCGCCTATGCCCTTGGCAAATGTCACGATATCAGGCTTGACATCGAAATGTTCATATGCGAAGAGCTTGCCTGTCCTGCCGATACCAGTCTGTACTTCGTCTACGATGAACAGTATGTCCTTCTCTCTGCATATCTTTTCTGCTGCTTTGACGAATTCTCTGTCAAGAGGCACTACTCCGCCTTCGCCCTGTATCATCTCCATCATGATGGCGCAAACGCTGTCGTCAGCCAGCTTTTCAAGACCTGCGATATCGTTGGCGTTGCAGTATTTGAA
>CAKQUI010000192.1 GCA_934277495.1 uncultured Clostridia bacterium
CTAGTTCTATGCTCCACGCATAATCTACTGATGCCATAATAGACCTCCTGTTTCTATTCTCATTCTGACGGTAATATTGTTAAAAATTCCATGAGCTGTCACAAACTCACTCTTCTTTCTGTCACTGCTTCCGGGGCTCTCGCCCCGGATTTCTTACTCTATTCCTCCAACCATTTCATGGTCAGCTACAAATCGCACCATATGCTCATCTATCAGCCGTTTCTGCTGTTGATATGCGTACATCAGTGTTTTCTCGCAGATTCTGTTGATCATCCGTGGTATGCCTACGGATACCTTGAAGATTTCATCTTCTGCTCCACTGGTGAACAGATCCTGTTTCACTCCTGCATACGCCATATGTGCCGCGATATATTTGCCAGTTTCTGCCCTGTCCAGGCGGTTCAATACGATATTCATATCGATTCTCTGTCGGATAGCTGCGTAGCTCTGCAGCCTTAGCTTCTGATCCCACAGCTCTGTCTGTTCTACCAATATCAGACTCATGGGGCTGGCTGAATCAAACCTGTAATTCAAGAGGAAACGAAATTCTTCCAAAGTTTCCTTCCCCAGCAGATGGGCTTCTGCTCGTGTCAAGTAAGAAACAAAAAAAATTAATTTTTTTATCTAATGGGGAAACTTTAGCAAGATTCCCCATGTTACTTCTTTATAATTTTGTTTTCTCGCTATTACTACTGATTATACCATCATCCAGCCTGAAAGTCATCAAAGTTCCATCTGATTTCAATATGCTCATTATCATACACCAACACATAATCAATGAGATATCTGATTACTTTTTCATCAAACTCATCCAACTTACTAAGCTTTGTTAGCTGTTCCTGCTTTGCATCAAGAAAGAGATCCTTTTGCATATCAAGTGTTTCCTGCTTCTCTGTAATCAGACTTTCTATCTCTGCGATTTTCTGCTTAACTTCTGCAGTCTTTTTTGCCATCTGATCACGAGTGATATTTGCCTTGGTATAATCATCGTATATCTCAAACTTGAGCTTTGCATAGTGCGCCTTTGACTTTTTAAGTGATTCGATTTCCCTCTCAAGATTATCTGGACAATTACCACTATTAGTTTTTAACTCAAATTCATGCAACTGAGACAGTGCCATATTTCTAGCAATGTCCAGAAGTGCCGCCTCAAGTTCTTTACCTCTAATACGTGACACATGACCGTTATGGCATCTGTATGAGGATTTATTTCCGTATTTGCAAAGTCCCTTACCACATATTCCACAACGAATATATGATTTACGCCACTTTCCATTTGGTTTTCTCTTAGTCACTTCTCGTCTTGCTATAATCTTGTGAGCAAGCTTGAAGTCTTCCACAGAAACTAATGGTTCATGACAGTTTTCAACAATTATCCAGTCCTCTTTATCTCTCTGCACAACCTGATGACCGGTATCAATATTATCAGCTGTCTTGTTATTGATTACAGAACCAATATAGACTTCATTATACAAAATCTCCATTACTGTACTGGCACTCCATATGTGCTCACCAATATCCCTTTCATAACATCTCTTAACTCCAATCTTTTGGTAATACTCAAATATGCTATCATATCCATTATTATTCAGATAATTCGCAATCTCGTTGTATTTCATGCCTTTAATAGCCAGTTCAAATATCAGCTGGACAACAGGTGCTGTTACTGGGGCAGGCACTAACATATGCTTATCATCTTCACTTTTCTGGTATCCAAAAGGAGCAAATGCAGCAATGTACTTTCCCTGCTTAGCCAACACTGCCTTAGCGGCTCTTACCTTTTTTGATGCATCCTTACAATACAATGCATTCACAAGATTTTTCAGTGCAACACTCATACCTCCGGTTGATCCAAAGCTGTTTGCAGAATCGTAATGGATTGTCAACACTTTTTCAGACAAATTTTTTTAGGTTATTTTCCCGATATTGTACAGGCGTTTGATACCCTAGGGAGGAATGTATACGGT
>CAKQUI010000193.1 GCA_934277495.1 uncultured Clostridia bacterium
GGCGTGAACTGTGACCGAATGGAGAAAGTTTGTCAATAAAACATACTTTACATTTTTATGAAGAATATGTTAAGATAAACCGTATGTGTAAAAAAACAGCTGTTGTCATAGGTGCAGGGCAAATGGGAAGAGCTCTTGCGGAGCTGATAGATACGAATAAAATCGAGATAACAGGATATGGTGACAATGACCGCAGCAAATGGACTGATGGTGGCGAAGGCAGGGTAATGTCTGTTGAAGAAGCTGTAAATACTGATCCTGATATGGCGTTTATCGGAGTGACAGGACATTCAAGAGCTGATGAGCTGAAACACCAGGTGATTTCCTCGGGATACAGCGGGCCTGT
The DNA here is from genome assembly GCA_934277495.1 of uncultured Clostridia bacterium. Classification (GTDB taxonomy): domain Bacteria; phylum Bacillota; class Clostridia; order Peptostreptococcales; family Anaerovoracaceae; genus Lentihominibacter. The sequence goes on from CAKQUI010000193.1 coordinate 347, forward strand.
GATATCAGCTGCGGAACTAAGGAGTATGTTCGATATAAGAAGCAGATGTATGAGACAGCTTGCCATGAGGATCGAAAGTGCGGAGATACCGGGAGCAATGGCAGAGCTGGGCGTATACCGGGGAGATCTGGCATGGCAGATGAATATGGCTATGCCGGACAGGAAACTCTATCTCTTTGATACATTCAGCGGATTCGATCGGCGGGATATGCCATGGGAAAGCACCAGTGCACGCGAATGCTGCAGACAGGGAACGTTCAGAGATACTTCTGCCGGACATGTAATGAGCAGGATGCCGTTCCCGGATAATGTATTGATCAGGGAAGGCTATTTCCCTGAAACCACGTCAGGACTGGATGATGTAACTTATTCACTGGTGAGTCTCGATCCGGATCTTTATATGCCGGCACTTGAAGGGCTCAGGTACTTCGTGCCGAGGATCAGCAGAGGAGGTGCGATCATACTGCATGATTACGACAATCAGCGATTCCCGGGAATAAGGAAAGCCGTTGATGAATATGAAGCCGCCCACGGCATGATGCATATCGTACCACTGGGGGATCTTTACGGATCCTGTGTGATAATGCTTTAGTAAAAGAAACCTGGATGAAATGATACATGAGCTCGATATAAGAAATTTTCACGGCAAGCAATATAAGCATCACAGAAAATAAGACACAGCACATAAAGACACCGCAGACTGCCGGAGAAGACAGCTGCGGTTTTTTGTGTGCAAGGATATTCAGTTGATGTTTTATCAATAAAAAGATATAATAATGATATAAAGGAGATATATCGAAGGAGGTGGATATATATGCCTGTAATAAGACCAAGTAGTGATCTGAGGAATAAGTATAATGAGATATCAGAGTTCTGTAACAAGAACAATGAACCGGTGTTCATAACGAAAAACGGCAGCGGAGATCTTGTTATCATGTCAAATGCTCAGTATGATCAGCTGTGCAGAAGATATGAGATACACCGTATGCTTGATGAGGGGCTCAGAGACCTCAAAGCCGGAGATTCGAAGTCCGCAGAAGATGTATTCAAGGCCCTTGGAGAAAGGTTCGGAGTCAGTGATGTATAGGGTGATGGTCGAGGAAAGTGCAGAACGTGATATTACAAATCTGTTGCATGCCAGTTCACAAACATCTGAGATCGCATCAATAAAATCAAGGCCAAAATGCGATCTGATCGTGGATCGGCCTAAAAACAGAAACTGCATAGAGAAAAGCCAAATCCATTGTCAGATGACAAAAGGCAAAAGGAGGGATGATATATGGCTGATGGATACAGAACTGTTTCGGTTTACATACAGGGAATACCGGCAGGTGTATTATCCGAGACGGAAGACGGATATGAATTCAGATACAGAGATGAATACCTTGAACGAAAGGATGCAGTAGCAGTGAGTCTGACCATGCCGTTATCAGACAGTCCTTTCCGGTCTACAGTCCTGTTCCCGTTTTTTGACGGGCTGATACCGGAAGGCTGGCTGCTGGGGATCGTAAACAGGAACTGGAAAATAGACTATCAGGACAGATTCGGGCTGCTTATGGTGTCATG
>CAKQUI010000194.1 GCA_934277495.1 uncultured Clostridia bacterium
AGGCTTCACTCAGGTATTTTTCAGAAGAGAAGAGTTTCAGAGGAGCGTCTTCAGGCCATGTGCTGGGAGCGCCTGACATAGGGTTCATGTTCCCGGCTTTCGATGACAGGAGCCCCAACATTTACAATGCACTTTACTACAGCAGGAAGGTATCGGAGATACACAATGAATTCATTGACGGCATTTTCAATGTGGAAAATTCGCCGATGTCGCCGGATACGCAGAAATATCTGTTCGGTGACGTTCTGGAGGAAAGCCTTGGCGATGACTGCAGCCTCGATGTGGTGAAGACTGTACACGGACAGATAAGGGAGAGAGTGCTTTTACACAAGGAGAGCAAGGACCCTGAACTCCCGGAAATGTATGTGGAGGATGTTGACGACATGCTCAGGACCAGCGGCGTGCCGGATGAGAAGATAAACACTTTCAACGACGCCTGCGAAAGAGAGTTCGGCGAGTCGGCAGTGCTGAACCCCGGCAATCTGATAGAGACTAAAAAGCTGGAAATGGTGACCCCTGGAATAAAGATCACTGTGGACCCGGAATATACATACAGCATAAAAACCCAGGTCATCGACGGCAGCAGCTACCTGCTGATACCTATGGGAGAAGGCGTCGAAGTAAACGGCATAGACGTCAATGTAAGTGCAGCTGAGCCGGAAGATGGCGAAGGAGACGACCAGATATAAACGACAGGAGGCAGGCACATGATTCTTTGTTTTTCGGGGACCGGCAACGGTCTTTATATATCAGGCAGGATCGCAGAAGCGACGGGAGATGAGATCATATCTCTCAACGACAGGATAAAGGCCGCAGACCAAAGCAGTATAACGGCAGACCGGCTCATATTCGTGGTACCGACATATGGATGGAGGATACCGCGGGTGGTGGAGCAGTGGATGGAGAAGACAGACTTCGGATCTGATGTCCCGACGTATTTCATCATGAGCTGCGGGGCAGAGATCGGAGCGCCGGAGAAGTTCCTGGAAAATCTGTGCAGCGAAAAAACGCTGAGATATATGGGAGTCTCGGAGATAGTTATGCCGGAAAATTACGTTGCAATGTTTCCCGTGCCGGATAAGGCCGAAGCACGGCAAATCGTAGAGAGCAGCATACCAGATATCGAAAAGGCAGCGCGTGTCATTGCCTCCGGGGAGCCTTTGCCGCAGCGCGACACAGGTATCATGGACCATATAAAGAGCGGCATAGTAAATCCGATCTTCTATGCCTTTGCAGTAAAATCAAAGAAATTCTATTCGCTGGATACATGCAGCGGCTGTGGACTCTGCGCCAGGGTATGTCCGCTGAACAATATAATTATAGAAGACGGCAAGCCAACGTGGGGCAGCAGCTGTACACACTGCATGGCATGCATATGCCGATGTCCGCAGGAAGCTGTTGAGTACGGCAGAGCCAGCATCGGCAAGCCCAGGTATATATGTCCTGCAATAGACGATACTGAAGGATGATAAGAGACAGAGGATGTGACAGATAACCGTAAAGAAGGAGCGGAAAAGGATATGCAGCAGATGCTATGAAGTATACACTGCCCTTGGGGTCTGTTACGCTCTCGACGGGAGGCTTGCAGAGTCAGAGGCGGCCTTCGCAGCATCTCTGGAGATAAGACCGCACAACGCTGTATGCCGGGCACTGGCAGGACAGCTCTGCAGATAAATATATATCGCTGCTGCAAAATAGTGATGCGGCTTTTTTGGGACTGTATATAGATATGTTTTGTGATATAATATAGCCATACGAAAGGAGCTGGTCATATGAAAATAATACCGATGAGAGATCTGAAAAATACGGTGGAGATAGAACGTCAGTGTGCGGAGGAGCAGGGGCCTGTTTATGTGACTAAGAACGGATATGGGCGTCTGGTGGTAATGGAGATGGCTTATTATGAGCG
>CAKQUI010000195.1 GCA_934277495.1 uncultured Clostridia bacterium
GGTATCCCTGTGGCTGTATACGGATTCACAAAGGAGATCACAGACAAGATAAATGAGACCTACGGCAATGCAGGCGTTTCCGATCCTATGGGTATCGGCGGGACGCTGGCTGCGAACCAGTTCGCCATAGCCGCAATGAGAGTGACGCTGGCTGAGGTGGCGACAGAAGAAGCTTTCGAGAAGATGTTCAGAGGACAGAACAGACTTTCCGACGGACTTGAAGCGGTGCTTAAGAAACATGGCGTGCCATGGAGCCTGACAAGATCGGGAGCGAGATGCGAGATGCAGTTCATGCCAACGCTGCCGAAGAACGGAACGGAGGCCAAGAACAACTTCGACTGGCAGCTTATGTACTACACCCATATCTATCTGTCCAACAGAGGTATACTGATAACGCCGTTCCACAACATGATGCTGATATCGCCTGTAACGTCGGATGAAGATATAGACAGACTGATCAAAGCGTGGGACGACTGTATCGCAGAACTGGTTGAAGTTTCGAAGGAAAACGTGTAGTCTGTCTATTGAAAACAGGTTGCACTACCGGATATCATACAGGAAAACAAGGAGTGATATAAAATGAATAAACCATTTATAGATTTTACAGGGCAGACATGTCTCATAACAGGGGCGGGGAGTCCTACCGGGATAGGATTCTCTGCGGCGAAGATACTTGGAGAGACCGGCGGCCGGATCGCATTGATCGCAACTACGGACCGTATATATCAGAGAGCTGAGGAACTGGTTTCTATTGGTATAGAGGCCAGAGGTTATATCGCCGATCTCATGGACAGGGCGCAGGTTGCTGCAGTGGTAAAGCAGATCGTGGACGATTTTGGCGGTATAGACGTCCTGGTCAACAATGCCGGGATGACGCAGGTTGGAGAAGAGGAGGATTTCAGCGACATCATGCATGTGAGCTATGAGAGCTGGGACACGTCCATAAACAGGAACCTGAATATCTGCTTCAATGTGACCAAGCAGGTGCTGCCTTATATGGTGGATAAAAAATATGGCAGGATCGTCAATGTCTCTTCCGTGACTGGCCCAGTTGTCAGCAATCCGGGAGAAGCAGCATACAGCGCTGCCAAGGCAGGTATCATAGGAATGAGCCGGGCACTGGCCATAGAGGCAGGCGTGCACGGTATAACGGTGAACAATGTCCTGCCGGGCTGGATCGCAACGGCATCCCAGACGGAGAGCGAAGCTGCAGGCGGTCTTAATACGCCGATGAGGAGAAGCGCTGATGCGGAAGAAGTGGCGAACGCCATAGTTTTCCTTGCATCAGACAGGGCTTCGTATATCACGGGAGAATCACTGGTGGTGGACGGCGGCAATACTATCCAGGAATACAAGGGACCATCGGATCTTTATTACTGATATAAAGAAATGTTCTGCCATACCGGATTCGAAAACTGCAGCAGCGAGAGTTTGACGGCAGGTCTTATCACGGGGTATAATAGCAGGAAGTGAGGTAAAGTGTATCTGTATCAAGGGAGGATAAAGTCATGAACAATATGAAATGGCACAAGATAAGTGCGGTAGTTATGGCAGTCAGTGCAGCGGTGTGCATCTGGTCGGGGCACAGGATGGTGAACCCGAAGAAAAAGACATCGGAGCCTGACTCTGAAAAATCAGCTGGCAGTGAGGAATAAAGCCTGACGGCTGCATAAAACATATGTGCCGGACCTGTCTGTAATGGTTGACAGCAGGTCCGGGCAAATGTTAAAATCTTAACTATAAAACCGCATCGCACGGTGGCTCAGTACGGGGCTGACGGGTCACACTGCATAAAGTGAAGAACCGGTGTGATGGGGCGTGGATTTTTCTGACCGGAGCTGTATCCTATGCAGCAGAGGTTACTT
>CAKQUI010000196.1 GCA_934277495.1 uncultured Clostridia bacterium
GTTGCCATCATCATCTGATTTGAAGTCTTCGCCGATATAACTGACTTTTACAGTGGACCCATAAATGAATATCGACCATATAAAATGATCGTATTTGATATATTTTTATTATCTGTTTTTATTTTTCAGATTTTCGTTTATAAGACCGATAAGCAGCTTGTACCTTTTGTATGTATCTTCATTCCTGCCACAGTATTCCCTGGGCATTTCTTCATTGGGCTCATACTCTACAGGGATATCATACAGATCGAACTGATCTCTTGTCAGATCTATATAGTGACCATTTATTTTATTGAAATAATGCGTGCCTCCGCCGTTTGTCCTTATCCGGTGGATAGTGCCTCCGAACATATCATGAACTAATGTTGCCGTTATAGCACACTGACCGTAGGTCGGATCATTTGCCTGATCATAATCCTTCTGCGATGATGGATAAGCCGTTTCCCTGCACCATGAAATCAAAAGTACTTCAAACAGCTCATCTATTGAGTTTATTACATTGTCCCTGTTGTTGCTTCTTTTTATATCGGCAGTGTATTCACTGCCGTAGTAGGCTATCGTTCTGCCTGATATTGTTTTGTACATTTACCTGTCGTCTCCTTGATCGCACTACGCATCATAGCAGCAACTTCATCAACAGAATATCCTTTGTTTCCATGAATCCTGTCTTCCTCAACGGCAAGCAGTTCCTCACGGAGCTTCAGCATTTTTTCTCTGCGATTGTAAGTTCCGATATTCATAACAACTAAATCTCCCTCGCCGTTCTTGGTGAGGAACACTGGCTCTTCAGTCTTTCTGCACATATCAGCGATCTCATTGTAATTCTGGCGTATCGCTGCTGATGGACGGATATTCATAATCACACCTCCCTGATTTATACAACGGTAGTATATTCTATCTAGATAATATCTTTTTATACAACGAAGTCAATCCTGGTCTGAATATCATAATGCTCCATTCCACAAGCGACCTGACGTGAACCTCTGAAGTATAATACTGCAATAACACCCTATCATAAGAGACACCTCGATGTTGAGATGCCTCTGTCAACTATTCATCGTATTCTTTGAAGGTCACCTCTATTTCAGTCCCTTCTTTTGCATTTGTTCTGCATCCGACTTCATACGGAACGCTTTTATCGATACTTTCGATCAGTTTTGTTTCTTTGGCATCTAAAGATACTGTGAGTTCTTCATTCAAATCATTTGCGTTCTTTCCTTTGTCCTGTCGGACCATCAATAATGTCAATGGAAATTCACTATGATTTGTAACATATAAACTGACGGACACCGACTGGATATGATCTTCGCTGTATGTGATCACCGATTCATCTCCGTCAGCAACAGTAAAATTCACCTGCTGAGTATCTGATATACTATCATCTTTAGTACCGCATCCTGTTATCAGAGTGATGCAGAACAATAATGCAATACATAGACTTGCTGTCTTTACAAATGCTTTTTCAAATTCAGGCTTATATCTGGATATCATTTAATGGTCTCCTCCCATCGGATCTGCATAAATGCAAAGCTCTGTTCTGGTCATTGTCGGCAAAGAGTCTTTCTTACGCTAAACGCATAAAAGCAGGCTACTTAATCCTGCATCTCTTCATCCAGTTCCTGTACCAGATATTCATTCATAGATGTCCGTTATCGCTTTGATATGATCCCGGAAACCGTCCACTACACTCTGCGGATGCACTATCCTGACGTCTGTTCCCAGTCCAGCGATCCAGCCGTAAAACTGTCCGCTGATTGTTACATCATGTTTTATTCTGAAATGATCATCACTTACTTTCTGGACCATCACATCCGTGCCGAAGCGATCCATGGCTACGCCGATCAGTTTATT
>CAKQUI010000197.1 GCA_934277495.1 uncultured Clostridia bacterium
CTTTTTCATCATCTGACGTTTGTATTCCGCTTCAGACTTCACACCGTACTTTTTCATGAAAAGAGTCTCGCCTATGGTTATGCCTGAAGCTATCTTCTTAGCATCCGCCTTGACGGTTTTCATATCCGGAAGTTCTTTTTCATTGAACCTTCTGTTTAATTTTATATCCATTGCTTTCTCCCTTTTGTTTTTATATAGATTTTATACTTTTCTTCATTATAGCCAGTGCCGCTTCTTCATCATAGTCCCGCAGCAGTCCGGCTGCGTAAAATATATAGTCCTGATCGATGAAAGTCTCCACTGACTCCGGAAGCAGTACATCGTCTTTCTCCGGTGCCTTCAGCTCCACGCTCCTGAGCACCTCTGCCGCCGTGCCTCTGTTGTTGACGATTATGCCGCCTGTCCCTATTACCTTCCTGACTTCACTGAGATTCTTGCCATACTGCACCATACGGCACCCCTTGCTCAAAGTCCTGACGACACGTCCGGCATGCCTTCGTGCTGATATTCCTACAGCACTGCAAGCTATATTATGGTCTATCCTCTGCTGCATCTCACTGTCTGCTATATATTCATGATGTCCTGTACGCAAAGTTATGGCTTCGTCAAGCTCTTCCGGCGTGATGCCGCATTCTTCTGCAAAAGCACCCCTGCCCCGCTCGCTCACAAGACACACCGAAGATTCACGCATACCCATATCGCCTTCAACAGTCCTCTTGGCAGCAGGTTCCGGTGAACCCGCTTTCTTAGCTCCGTCATAGCTGATGTTTTCGTTGAAGGAATAAATATCTGTGGTGGCACCGCCTATATCCGCCATCATATACGGTCCGATGCCTTCCGATCTGTCAGTACCTCTGTAAAGCAGCTCTCCCGCTGCCAGCACTGACGCCGGAGTCGGTATTATATCTCCATCCAGCTCGCTCTTGACGCCGCCCACACCTTTCATATCGGTTATCCTGTGCATGAACAGGTCCCTTATTATATCCACTGTAGGCTCTATATTCAGCATACCCACATCCGGTATTATATTTTCAGCAGTGAAACACTCTTTTCCTCTGCTTATGAACATATGTCTTATATCTCTTGCCACAGCGGAATTGCCTGCATATATCACAGGGATCTTTATCCTGCTCTGGCTCAGGAGTTCTCCATTGTACAGCACAAGTCTGGTGTTGCCGTTTTCATATCCGCCGCATAGAAGTATTATTTCCGCACCGGAATTTTCTATCTCTCTGATATCATCATCGTTCATCAGTCCTGATGCGATATGCATTATCTTTCCTCCTGCTCCGAAGCTGGCGTTCCTGCCCGCCTCGATGCTGAGAGATTTCGTGAGTCCGGACACTGCGATTCTCAGTCCTCCTGCAGCACTGCTGGTGGAAAGTTTCAGGGCTTCGTCAAATTCTCTGTCACTCATCACCTTACGTGCGGCGTCGAAACATTCTCCGAGATTTATCATCGCATCCGAATGTACAGTAGACGGGAACTTGTCCGTAAGGACGACCTCCTGCCCGGCCAGATCGACACATGCCACTTTTGTATATGTACTTCCGAAGTCTAAAAGAACAGCGTATTTCATATCTTCCTCCTGACAGTTCTTAATATGTATTTTATCATCGTACTGTACCAAACGATAGTGAAAAAATTTCAAGGCTATTCTGACACAATATCACATGCCATCACATACCTGATATCTGCTTCTGTCATTCTTTTATCGTTGAATAATAAAGCAATTATCATGCCAGTATCTTTGGCTAAAAATCATATAAAATCCGATCATTTCGGCATATCCTATCC
>CAKQUI010000198.1 GCA_934277495.1 uncultured Clostridia bacterium
GACGAAGATATCCATGATCGAGGCCCTGAAATCAGTTGAGTAACAGGAGTCAATCTATGAGAAAAACAAGCAGGATCGTCGAAAAACATATGGACCTGATCGGCACGCTGCAGGATCTGGTCCGTCTCACCGGCAGCATATACGGAGACGATATACCGGTGGTGTGGAACAAGACGTCAGGAGAAGAATACCGCAGGTCATACAGGCAGTTCTGTGATGATGTGTCAGCAGTGGCCGATTCTCTGACAGGTAACGGCATATGCAAAGAACGCATTGCGGTGATGGGAACTATGGATTATCGCTGGCTGACAGCATTCCTCGGAATCATAAGCAGCGGGAATATCGCTGTCCCTCTTGACAGGAGCGATAACACCCTTGATGAAAAGATAGAACTGGCGGATCTTTACGGCATATACATGGACGAAACTGTGAAGGACCGTGAAACTTTTGCAGCAGAACACAGTATAGGTTTCGTTCTGGAGCCTGATGGATGCTGCATGTCAGATACGGCAGCAGGAAATGACAGTAGCGGTCAGTTCATATATGAATCTGATCCGGATGATGATGCCATGATCGTTTTCACATCAGGCACTACAGGTATGAGCAAAGGTGTGGTACTGACGAACAGGAACATCATAGCCAATACCAAGTGCGGCGTGTTTTTCCTGGATGACGGTATACAGGAAGGCGGAAGGACGATACCTGTACTGCCGCCCACACATATGCTGCAGGTGACGGTGGGCCTGCTTACTCCGCTTTACTACGGTGTCACTCTGTGCTTCGGAGGCGGTATAAAATATATATCGAAGAATATGAAAACATTCAGTCCTGAAGTTATGGTGCTGGTACCGATGGTCGTGGAGAATCTCTATGAAAAGATAGACCTTAAAATCAGGAAGAAACTTTCAGAGCGGAAGCTCAAAGCCATCATAAGATTCAGCGAGACCATGAGGAAGCTGGGCATAGATCTGAGATACAAACTGTTCAGAGAAGTGCATGAAGCTTTCGGAGGCAGACTCAGGACCATCGTATGCGGAGGCTCCAGCCTGGATGCAGATGTGATAAGAGGTCTGGATATATACGGTATACAGGTGCTTGAAGGATACGGTATAACCGAGTGCTCTCCGGTGATATCCTGCAACAGGAAAGTCAGCAGGCTCATAGGCTCTGTAGGCGTAAAGGCACCGGACGAGTTCTGCCAGATAAAGATCATTGACGGAGAGCTCTGTGTCAGAGGCGACATAGTGTTCAGAGAATATTTCCGAAATGAAAAGGAGACTCAGGCTGCAAAGCCTGACGGATGGTTCCATACAGGAGATATCTGTGCAATGGATGAAGAAGGGTATATACACATTACAGGACGAAAGAAGAACCTCATAATCCTTTCCGATGGCAACAATGTTTCGCCGGAGGAGATAGAAGGGTATTTCTGCAGTCATCCGTATATCAAATCTATGTTCATAAGCGAGCATTCATCCCGCCGTAACTGTCTCGTGGCATCGGTGCATCCGAATTTCGAGATATTCGAGGAAGCAGAGAAGATGGATATACATCTGAAGATAAATGAACATATCAAGGAGATAAACCGCAGGCTGCCGGCTTTCAAACGGATCGGCAAGGTGGTGTTCTACGATGAGGATTTCGAGAAGACTGCTCTTGGAAAGATAAGGAGATTCAAATATATACAGGAGAACAATGCAAATGCTGGATAAGATAAGAGAATATTTACATGAGAATTACGATATAGA
>CAKQUI010000199.1 GCA_934277495.1 uncultured Clostridia bacterium
CTCGTAATGTCCGCTTCCACCGACTATTATCTCAAATAGTTTCCTCGCCATGGGATCGTCTTCTACTATCATGACTCTGTTCATATTCCTGTTTTCCTTTCTGCCGGTATCATTATGCTCAATGTGAATTTCTTTCCTGCTGCCACAGACATCATGCCTCCGTGAGCCTCTATCCTGCGACGCAGCGATGAGAGTCCTCCGCCCTCGCATATTTCGCCGCTTTCCCTGCACCCGGACATACTGCAGTCATTCATAAAATCCACCCTGTACATATCACCTGTTGCCCTGATACCTATGACCAGCCTCGATGCACTGGCATGGCGCACAGCATTCGTAAGGGCTTCTGCTCCCGCTGCAACTATCAGTTCCCTGACATCATCAGATTCCGGTATACGACCTTCGACAGCAAGTTCAACACCTGCCGACCCGGCAGCGTCGTAAAGATATTTCATTACTCCTTTATCTTCACTTTCCCATGATTCAGATCTGATCATCGCAATAGTCTTCCTCCACTTTTCAAAAACTTCCTCGCTGGTATCACGGTCTCCACTGAGAAGCAGGTATCTGGACACCATCAGATCCTGCCCGATGGCGTCATGTATGCGTATCTTTGCAGCAAGCCGTTCCCGGGTTCGGACAAGTTCCTCTACATCCTCGCTGTACTGCTGCAGTCTCAGATTCATTCCCTGCAGTATGCTGTTCTCATCTTTCAGTCTCTCCGCCAGTTTGTAAAGATCCGTTATATCAGAAGCCGTAAGCTGTACCACTTCTCTGCTGCCGACTTTTACAGTCTTCCGTTCAAAGGCCCACACACTGCCATCCCTCAGCAGTATTGCAGACAGATCATCGACTGTTATATGCTTTGCACCTGATCCAAGATCCCCGGAAGATATATCGTCCCAGAATATGCTTTCATTTGTGAGTGCATGACCCAGCAGCTCATGGCTCAACCTGTCCATTTTGCTGTTCACAAGATACGGGTGTCCTCCCGGACGTGCAAAACACAGTCCGACAGGCATGACATCTGCACTTTCACGGATCGACATCCGTGTTATCATATTCCTGCATGATGATATCATCCGCTGCAGTATATAAAACGTATATGACCCTGATACAAGTATATATGCCACAGGAAAAATCACCGGTATACATCCTCCTGCTTTTGCTGCCGTTGATGAAGCTGCGCCTTCCCTGGAAAATATGAAATCACATTCTGCAAGTACTGACAGAAGCAAAACCGATACTGCAACGATAGCTGCCATACTTATATAATGTGACTTTTTTCTTTCTTTTGGTGAAAATATCACCGAAATATAAAGCGTAAAAAACTGGAACATCAGTGAAAGAAGCATCATGATCAGAATAACTGATCTCATTTCAGATGGCAGCACCACGAAGGCTTTCATGAAACACCACCTCTTTCTTTTATTTCCAGGACTATACGCATATCCTGGTCCTGCACTGTATACATGATATCCATACCCTGCACCTGTATCTTTTCGATGCATGATATGACCGGCTCACTGTCACATGAAACGTTCATAACAAGTCTGCATTTGTCACCTGCTATTTTCAGGTCTGCCATCATAGCTGTTACTGACTGCAGCGCCGCCTCAATGATCTGTTCAAATGCAGAATATATCATAACCGACAGATCTTTCGTTATGATGCCTTCACAC
>CAKQUI010000200.1 GCA_934277495.1 uncultured Clostridia bacterium
TCACTGAACTCAGTTGCAAAGATCGACTGGAACACATGCAGAGACGGTATCTCCAACACATTCAGCATCAACCCTGACTCACTGGGCAAGAATGAAGAGGAGAGAAAAGAAGTTCTCGTCAAACTCATGACAGGATACTTCCACCACGGTGCACATCACCTGAACGTGAATGTACTCAACAGAGAGACACTGATAGATGCATATCATCACCCTGAAAAATATCCGAGCCTGACTATCAGAGTTTCAGGATATGCAGTAAGATTCAATGCACTTTCAAAGGAACACCAGAAGGAAGTCATCGAAAGAACATTCCATCAGACTATCTGATGCATCAGCAATAAATAAAACTATCGAAGAATGAACGGGAGGGCGTAAAATGAGTACAGGCAGATTACATTCTATAGAATCCTTCGGAGCCGTAGACGGTCCGGGAATAAGAACTGTATTTTTCATGCAGGGGTGTCCGGCAAGATGCCTGTACTGCCATAATCCCGATACATGGGAATGCGGCGGAGGCAGACAGGTGGACATGGATGAGATCATCCACTGGGCTGAACGTGGCAGAGACTATTACGGCAAAGACGGCGGAGTCACATTTTCCGGCGGCGAACCGCTCATGCAGGGAGAGTTTGTCCTTGACGCCATAAGACAGCTGAAGCTGCACAATATAGGAACTGTAATAGATACCAGCGGCACGTATATCGACGAATACACCGAAGATATCATAGCAGAGGCACAGATGCTCCTTCTTGATGTAAAACACAGCGACAGCGGCAAATTCAGGGAAATAAGCGGATGTGATCAGGAAACGCTGCTTCGGGTAATGGAGATGGCAGAGCATCACGATACACCGGTATGGATAAGACAGGTGATAGTCCCGGGGATCAATGACACCGAGGAAAATATCGGAGAGCTTGCAGAGTTCATAAAGGAGCATACTTCGGGGAATCTGTACAAGGCAGAGCTCCTGGGGTATCACACAATGGCACTGCACAAATATGAAACACTGGGCATCAGATACAGACTTGAAAGCATACCGCAGATGGACAGCGGAAAACTTGCCGTACTGTCATCATCGCTGCAGGAAAAACTCATGTTCAATGGAGCACTGTCGGGACAGACGGATGCCAGAACAGTAAAAGTGGGTTAAAATACACATCTTTCATAAACATAATAATACAGAAAACAGAAAAGACTTCGGTATCGGCCGGAGTCTTTTCGATATATAAAAAGCGTAGGAAAAGATCAGTACCGGCAGCCCCGGCCCCCGATGGCGGAATGTTTGTGCGAGGCATGATCCGGCAGACATCAGACCCACAAAAGATCATGCGAAACATAAACTGCAAAGAAAAGCAAAAAAGGGAGTTGACAGGGGCGGGTAAGTTTGGTAATATAATAAAGCTGTCGCAGGACAGCAAAGCGCACTGAAAAGTGAGTCAATAAAAATCGAAAAAAGATATTGACAAACATCGGAAAGTGCGATATACTAAATAAGCTCGTTACTAACGAGCGAAGAACATTGACAAATTCATAGTGTAGAAATTTGAGTCAAAAAACAGCAGTGAGAACTGTGAAGATTCAAAAGAG